>JBDTRT010000125.1:0-41830 GCA_039931595.1 Sphingomicrobium sp. | reverse complement strand
CACGACCCTCGGTTTTGGAGACCGATGCTCTACCAACTGAGCTACACTCCTAAGCGAACCCCAAGCCAAACCTTTTTTGGCGGAAAACTTGGCGGACAGCCTTGGGCTCCGCGACCTAATCGGGGTCGGCGGGCGGCGCAAGGGCGGCGTGCCGGCGGGCTCGCCTGCGCCGGCGGTTCGGCCCAACCCCAAGTCCGGCGATTCTCCCTCGCGCCGATCCGTCTAAGCCTCGACCGCCAAATCGACGAAGTCGGGCTGGGTGCCATCGGTCCGTTCGAGCCAATCGGGTACTGGCAGGCCTTTCGAGCGCAGGAATTGAGGATTGTAGAGCCTCGACTGGTAGCGCGTGCCATAGTCGCACAGCATGGTCACGATGGTGTGGCCGGGGCCGAGGTGGCGGGCGAGGCGGATCGCGCCGGCGACGTTGATGCCCGATGACGGTCCGAGTGCGAGGCCTTCATGCTCGAGCAGGTCGAACAGCACCGGCAGGGCTTCGTCGTCGGGAATCTGGAACGCGACGTCGACCGCCAGGCCGTCGAGATTGGCGGTAATCCGCCCCTGGCCGATGCCTTCGGTGATCGAACTGCCCTCGGACTTGAGCTCGCCCTTGGTGTAATAATTGTACAGCGCCGCGCCCATCGGATCGGCCAAGCCGATGACGATCCCGGCCTTGCGCGCCCGCAGGGCCTGGGCGACCCCGGCGAGCGTGCCGCCGGTGCCGACGGCGCAGATGAAGCCGTCGATCGAACCTGCGGTCTGCTCCCAGATTTCTGGCCCGGTGGTGGTGACATGGGCAGCGCGGTTGGCGACATTGTCGAACTGGTTGGCCCAGATCGCGCCGTTGGGCTCGCTCCGCGCCAGGCGCTCGGCAATTCGGCCCGACACTTTCACGTAATTATTGGGGTTCTTGTACGGCACCGCCGGAACCTCGACCAAATCGACCCCCATCGCGCGCAGCGTGTCCTTCTTCTCCTGGCTCTGGGTTTGGGGAATGACGATCACCGTCCGCATGCCGAGCGCATTGCCGACCAAAGCGAGTCCGATGCCGGTATTGCCGGCGGTGCCGTCGACCACCACTCCGCCGGGCTTGAGGTCGCCGCGTTCGAGCGCATGGTTGATGATCGCCAGCGCCGCGCGGTCCTTGACCGACTGGCCAGGGTTGAGGAACTCACACTTGCCGAGGACATTGCAGCCGGTTTGTTCGGACGCCCGCGCGAGGCGGATCATCGGCGTGTTGCCGATTGCGTCGAGGACATTGTCGAACACCTTCATTGCCGCGCCTCCGGTTCCCCGATTCGCCCTGGCGTCAAAGCATGCGGGAGCCGAGATCGCCTTTCAGCCGGTGCAATCGTTTTGCAAGCCCAGGCCAGGCGGCCAAGTGCGATCGATCAGGCTGCGATCGATCAGGCGGCGATGTCGTACGGCTGGATTTCGCCCGACAGATAAAGGTTGCGGGCCTTGGTCCGCGACAGCTTGCCCGAGCTGGTCCGGGGCAGGGTGCGTGGCGGCACCAGCTCGACCACCGGGGTGATCCCGGTGATTGCCCGGACGCGCTCGCGGATGTCATCGCGCAGCCGGCCGCGTTCGCCCGGATCGCTGACCCGGCAATGGACCAGCACCGCCGGGGTCTCCTCGCCTGAGGAGGCCGTGATGGCGAAGGCGGCGATGTCGCCGGACTTGAAGCCGGGCAATTGCTCGACCGCCCATTCGATGTCTTGCGGCCAGTGATTGCGGCCGTTGATGATGATCATGTCCTTGGCGCGGCCGACGATAAAGATGTAGCCGCCCGACAGATAGCCCATGTCGCCGGTGTCGAGCCAACCGTCGGCCGAAAGGCACGCCGCGGTCGATTCCTCATCGCGGAAATAACCCGCCATGACGCTTGCCCCGCGGACGAACAATTTGCCGATGCCGCGGTCGGGCAGGAGCTCACCGTGGGGGCCTCGGATCTCGATTTCCATGCCGGTCACCGGCCGCCCGCAATTGACGATCGCGCGGAACCGGCGGGGCCGTTCGCGGTCGGCGGAATCGCCGCCGGACAATTCGGTCTCCTCGACCAGCTCAAGCCGGATGCCTTCGCCCGGCGGCATCAGCGAAACCGCCAGCGTCGCCTCGGCCAGGCCATAGCTCGGGCAGAAGGCGCTGGCCTTGAAGCCGCCTTCGGCGAAGCTGTCGACGAACGCCTGCATGACATCGGGCCGGATCATGTCGGCGCCATTGCCGGCGATGCGCCAGCGGCTGAGGTCGAAGCGGTCGGCGGCGCGGGTCTGGGTCGAGGTGCGCCGGGCGCAAATGTCGTAGCCGAAGGTCGGCGAATAGCTCAGCGTGGTACCGGGGTTACGGGTAATCAGGTCGAGCCAGGCGAGCGGGCGCCGGGCGAAATCCTCGGTCTTGAGATAATCGACCGACAATTGGTTGGCGACCGGCGACAGCAAGCATCCAACCAGGCCCATGTCGTGGTACCACGGCAGCCACGAGATCACCCGGTCGCTGTCCTTGAGCTCGAGCCCGATGCCGTGCGCGCTCAAGTTGTCGAGCAAGGCGCGGTGAGTCACTGCAACGCCGTGCGGGAAGCGGGTCGAGCCGCTCGAATATTGCAGATAGGCGATTGCGTCCGGCTCGAGCTCGGGCAGTTCGGCCGGGTCCGCGTCGATTTCGTCGAGCGTTGCCCAATCGCGGGCTCCGACTTTGAGCTGGTCGGCCGCGGCATTTGCAAAGTCGGCGATTTCGGTCGGATAGAGGAACAGCACCGGGGAACTGCTGGTGAGCATCACCTTCAACTGTTCGACATAAGCTTCGCGCCCGCCGAAACTGGTCGGCAGGGGTAGCGGCACCGGCCACACGCCGGCGTAGATCGCGCCAAAGAATGCTGCGGAGAATTGCGGGCCGGTCTCGGCCACCAGCGCGAGCCGGTCGCCGGGCTTGAGGCCGAGGCGGACGAAGCGGTGGGCGTTGGCCAGCGCGTCCTCACGTAGCTCGGAAAAAGGATATTTCTGCACCAGCGTTCCACGCGCATCGTGGAAATTGAGCCCGCGCCGCCCACCGGCGGCATAATCGAGTGCGTCGCCAAGGGTGTCAAAGTCGGCAATCCGCCGCGGCTGATGGTCGATCGTCGGGGTCGCGCCGGGAGGGGCAGTGCAATCCGCAGCTGGCAGGCCCGGATCGATCGTTACGGTACGGTCGAGCACGCGGTCCCCTTCCTCTTTGAGCCAATCGAACGGCTGCACTGGAGCGGCCACTGCGGTCGCAGCTCGCGCTCCAACCGAGGTTGGTGATGGTTGGGGAGTGTGGCACAAAAAGGGCGCATGCGTCGCAACACGAAACTCAAGCCGCGTCCGCCGCTCAATCGCGACACGCTCAACGAGCTCGCGTTATTCTACGTCGGGCGCTTCGCGACGACCCGCGCCAAGCTCAAATCCTACCTCATGCGCAAGCTGCGCGAGCGCGGTTGGGACGGCGCTGCGGAGGCAGACCTGGACTCGATCGCCGAGCGCTTCGCGGCCCAGGGCTATGTCGACGACGCCGCCTTTGCGCTGTCGAAATCGCGCTCCTTGACCAGCCGCGGCTATGGCTTGCGGCGGGTCGAGCAATCGCTGCGCAGCGCCGGGGTGGTGGAAGCGGATGGCGCGGCCGCGCGCGACCTCGCCAGGACCGAGCGGGTCGAAACCGCGCTGCATTTCGCACGGCGACGGCGGATCGGGCCATTCGCGACCGAGCCGGCCGACCTCAAATTGCGAGAACGGGCGCTGTCGGCGATGGTCCGGGCCGGGCATCGGTTCGGCCTGGCGCGGGCCATCGTCGACCTCGCGCCGGGCGCCGAAGTCGATCTGGAAAGCCTGTCCGACAGTGCAGCATAACCAAAATTTAATTGTCGTTTTGCCGGTTGGGGAACCCATGGTAGACTGGGCCGGTGCAGCGTAGCGGCGCCCAACTTGCTCCAGACAGCCCGTCGGAAGGGATTCCGCCGAGCGCCTCAGAGGATTCGCCTGAAATGGGGCCGGTCACCTGCCGCGTGAAATGGTTCGACGCGACCCGCGGTTTCGGCTTCCTAATCAGCGACGACCTTGAAGGCGACATCCTGCTCCATTTCAGCGTTCTGCGCGAACATGGCCGACGAAGCCTGCCCGAAGGGGCGGTGGTCGAATGCGTGCCGATGCGCCAGCAACGCGGCCTACAGGCGCAGCGCGTGCTGTCGATCGATTTGAGCACGGCCTTGCCGGTCCAGCCCAAATCGCCCATTTCGGCCGGCGAGCGCGCTGACCGCAAGGCGCTGAGCGATGCGGCGGGTGAGTTCCAGCCGGTGGAGGTCAAGTGGTTCAATCGCGTCAAAGGCTATGGTTTCGTCAATTGCGGGGGCAACGACGAGGACGTCTTTGTCCACATGGAGACGGTTCGTCAGTCGGGGCTGGGCGAGCTCCAGCCGCACCAGCAGCTGGAGGCGCGGATCGCGTCGAGCTCCAAGGGCCTGACCGCGGTCGAGTTGCGGGCTCAGCACTAAGAATGGGCGCCGCGGCGCTGCTCGCCGCGGCTGGAGTCGCCGCCTGCACACCCGCGGGCCACGCGCCCACGGCATTGCTCGAACGGTCGCCGGCTGGTCTTGACCAGGTGCCGCTGACGATCCGCTCGGGCGGACATCAGCACGGTTTCACGGTCGAGGTCGCGCGCAGTCCGAAACAACAGGAAATCGGCCTGATGGAGCGCCAGCAGCTGGCCCCCGACCGCGGCATGATCTTCCCCTACGACCCGCCGCAGCCGGTCGCGTTCTGGATGAAGAACACGCTGATCCCGCTCGACATGGTGTTCATCCGCGCCGACGGCACGATCGCGCACATCGCCGCCAACACGGTCCCGCTGTCGCTCGAGCCGGTGCCGGCCGGCGAACCGATCGGAGCCGTGCTGGAAATCGCCGGTGGGCGCTCGGCCGAGCTCGGCATTCACGCCGGCGATACGGTCGAGTGGCCGCACTGACCCCAGCGGGGCCGGTCGCAGTTCCTACCCGACGCCCATGATGTGGCGCGCCATCTGGTGCCACCACGGCGTGTTCCACAGTCCGTGCACGGCGATTGCGAACGGCAGGTTGACCGCCAGCCAGATGACATAGGCCGGGTGAACCGAGCGGTTGCGCACCACGTCCCAGACGAACATCGGCGCGATCGCCACCACGGTGTAGAAGTCGGGCCCGACCGGGCTCGCCGGCATGGTCGACGGCAGCCATGGGATCCGATCGAAGCCGGCCGGCATCGCCATCACCGTCGCCAGGAACATCATTCGCTTGTGAATGCCGGCGTTGCGGCCACGGGCCTTGAACGCGATTGCCAGGAACAGCGGGAAGAGGATGCCGATGCGCAGCTGCAGCAGCATAATGTCGTCGACCACCAGCAGGGTCTTCTGCATATTTTCGCGAACGCCCGGCGGCGCGGTCTGCGAACCCTCCCAGACCTGGTGATACATGGTCGGCACCAGCACCAGGCCGACCGCCACCAGCAGCGCCGCCAGGGCATAGCCGGCCAGCCCCAGGCGCATGTGATAGGCGCGGTGACCGGTCGCCATCAGCGTGGTCTGCGCCAGCAGCACGAGCAGGAACGAGCCCATCAGCAGCGCATGCAGGTGCAGCACCAGCGGGAATGGCGGTCTCAGCCCGGCCCGGACCATGCCGAGCTTCATCTGCGAGTCGGGGATGAACCCGGCGGGCACGATGGCGATGAACCACACCGCCATTCCGACGAAGATCCAGCGGTCGATCGCATGGGCCCGCGGAGTCCCGGACAGGACGTCGGTCCTGCCCTCGGTTGAATCCAAAGTGTCGGCTATGGTCGCCATGGCAAGCCCCTTTTGCCTATCGCTCAGCAACGCTTTCCATCGCCGGGGTCCAGTGGGAATGCCCTCGAATTCGCGCTCCCTCCGCCTTGCGCAGCGCAGCCTAAAGCGGCAAAGGCCGCGCGCATGGGCTTCTGGTCGAAAACCTTTACCTGGTGGAACGGCGCGACCGTTGGGACGTCGCTGTTCTCGCGCCGCTACGGCAAGGAGGTCGGCCGCGACGATTCAGGCGCGATCTATTTCCAGCACCGCAAGGATCCGCGCCGCCGCTGGGTGATCTACGCCGGCGACAATGACGGCAGCAACGTCCCGCCCGGTTGGAACGCGTGGCTCCGCGGAACGATCGACGAATTGCCCGACCAGGCGCTTCCGCCGCGGCGCGGCTTTCACCAGCCGCCGGAGAAAAATCTGACCGGGACGATGGCCGCATTCCGCCCCGACGGTGCGCTTGGCAGCGGCAGGATCCGCCCCGCCTCGACCGGCGACTATCAGCCCTGGACGCCCGACTGAGCGTGCGCGCGATCCCCGCATTTCTGGTTGTGCTGGTGCTCGCCGCCGGTGGCTGCAATCGCGGCGACAAGCCGCAGCAGGCGGCCGCCAGCCGATCGGCCGCGGCCAAGGTCGCCCCGGCTACGGTCGGCCAGGCCGGAGTGACGCCGATGGCGCAGCGGGTCGCCGTGCTCGGCCTGCTCAACAAGCGCAACGGGATCGTACGCGACCTGACGCTCAAGCCGGGGCAGTCGGTCCGGGTGCGCGACGTGGTGGTGCGCCTGCGCGCCTGCGAAACCACCGCGCCGTGGGAGAATGAGGTGCTGACCGGCGCGTTTGTGCAGCTCGATGTCGAGCGCTCCGACGGCCATTGGCAGCGGATCTTCTCGGGCTGGCTGTACAAGGAATCGCCGTCGCTCAACGTGGTCGAGCACCCGGTCTACGATGTCTGGCCCAAGAGCTGCGCGATGACATATCCGGCCGGCCCGTCGGCGCCCGCCGCGCCGGTCGCGTCGAGCAACCGGTCGAGCGCAAAGAAATCCGGCGCAAACTCGGGCGCAAACGCCGATTCCGCTCCGCCGCTCGAGGCGAGCCCGGTGCCGGCGCCGGCCGCCGCGCCGCCGCCCAGCGCGGCCGTCAATAACGCGACATAATCCGCGCGGGTCACGCTGATCGCTCCAAGCGTGGACAAGTGATCGGTCATGAACTGGCAATCGAGCAGCGTGAATCCGCCGACCCCGAGCCGGGCCACCAGCCACGCCAGCGCGACCTTGGAGGCGTCGGTCATGGTGCTGAACATGCTTTCGCCGAAAAACGCCCGGCCGAGCCGTACTCCGTAAAGTCCGCCGACCAGCTCGCCGCCCCGGTCGCCGCTTGGCCAGACTTCGATCGAATGGCCGTGGCCGGTGGCGTGGAGCGCCAGCATCGCGCGCTCGATTTCGGCGTTGATCCAGGTCTCTTCGCGGTCGGCGCAGGCGCTGATGACGCGCCCGAAAGCCACATCGTGGGTAACCTCGAAACGGCCCGAACGCAGCGTTCGGCGCAGCGAGCGCGACAGATGGAAGCGGTTGAGCGGGATGATCGCGCGGTTGCGCGGCTCGACCCAGAACAGCTCGGCCGCCTCGCGGCTGTCGGCCATCGGGAAAATGCCAGCAGCGTAGCACTGCAGCAGCTGGCGCGGGTCGAGCCGACTCATGGCGGCATTATGCGCGTGCGCGGCGGCGCTGTCAGGAGCGCGGTTGGCCCGTCATCAAAGAATTTCGCGCACCAAGTCCTGCGGGCGGCACAGGCGAACGCCCTTGTCGGTCTCGACCAATGGGCGGTTGATCAGCACCGGGTGCGCGACCATCGCATCGAGGATCGCGTCGTCGGTCACGCTGGGAGCGGTCAGGCCAAGCTGCTCGGCGAGCGGTTCCTTGGCGCGCAGGCCGTCGCGCGGCGCGATGTCGGCGCACTGGTAGAGGCGCTTGAGCTCATCGCGGCTGGGCGGATTGCGAAGATATTCGTTGATCGTCACGTCGGCGCCGGATTCGCGCAGGATTTCCAGGGTCTTGCGCGAGGTGCCGCACGCCGGGTTGTGATGGATCAGCGCTTTCATTGTGGACCAGACCTTCGCTGCCGGCGGGGCAGGGATGTGCCATAAAGCGGTGGTCCGATTGAATCAAAAGCCGAGTTGTCGCGAAACCGGAACGATCCCGTTACATCGTCGTTCCTGCGAGTGTGACATGTGCGCCGTCGTCGGGGGAATCGTTCCCGGGGCATGGTCCGAAAGCTCAATAATCGGGAGAAAAATGATGAAAAAGACAATTCTGGCCATTGTACTGGCAAGTTCGGTTTCGCTCGGCGCTTGCGCCACCAACGACCGCACTGCCGGTAACGTTGCTGAAGGTGCCGCATACGGCGCCGCTGGCGGTGCCGTGGTCGGTGCCGTGGTTCCTGGCGTCAGCATGATCGAAGGTGCGGCCGTAGGCGCCGTCATCGGCGGTCTCGCCAACGCGGTATGGGCCGATCGCAACAACGACGGCTATGTCGATGGATATGTCCAGAACGGGCAATATTACACCGGCACTCCGCAGGGCTATGACCCGACCCTTCGCGGCGTCGCCACCGGCGCGCTCGGCGGAGCGGCTCTCGGTGCGGCCGCTGGTGCGGTCATTCCGGGCCTCGGCATTCTCCAGGGCGCGGTTATCGGCGCGGCTGTCGGCGGCGTCGCCGGCGCCATCTGGGCTGACCGCAACAATGATGGCCAGGTGGACGGCTACGTTCAGAACGGCCAGTATTACGAAGGTGCGCCTGCAACTGCTCCGAGCCAGCCGGCCTATACGGCTCCGGCCCGCAGCGGTGAGCGCGGTTAATCTGGGGTTCGAGTGAACAGTAAGCGTATCTCGCGCGCCGGACCTGGTCCGGCGCGCATCGTCTTCAGACTGAGTGGTGTCGCGGCGGCCTTGTGGCTTGCCGCGGCGCCACTTCCCTTGTTCGCCCAAAGCCCTTCGATTGCGCGGACGTCGGCGGTTGCCGCGGGATCCGCGCGGGCCCCAGTCGTTTATGACAGCGCGGCCGACATCAGTGAATTTTACCGCGCTCGCGGCGGCCAGTTGCTGTGGCTCACGCCGCAGTCCGGCGAGGCCGCGCGGCGCATGATCGGATTGCTCAACGGCTCGGCGATCGACCGGCTCGATCCTAGGCGCTACCAGGTCGAGCGGATCGCCAACGCGCTGCGCGCCGCGAGCACCGGCAATCCGCGCGCGCTGAGCATCGCCGACACCATGCTCAGCCAGGCCTTCGCGCAATATGTCCGCGACCTCAGACGCGAGCCCAATGTCGGCATCGTCTACGTCGACCGCGACCTAGTCCCGACCCAGCCGTCGGCGCGCCACGTGCTCGACCGCGCGGCGGCGGCGCCGTCGCTCGAAACCTATGTCGACACGATGGCGTGGATGAACCCGGCCTATGCCCAGCTGCGCCGCGCGCTGCTGCTCAGCCAGGGCAATCCGGACGAGAAGGCGCGGCTCGCGGTCAATCTCGAACGGGCGGCGGCGCTACCGACCGGCAACCAGCGCTACGTGATCGTCAACATCGCGGCGCAGAAGCTCTACATGGTCGAGAATAATGCGGTGGTCGACACCATGCGGGTGGTCGTCGGCAAGACCAAATATCCCACTCCGATGATGAGCGCATGGATCCGCGCCGCGGCGCTCAACCCGTATTGGAACGTGCCGCCCGACCTCGCCGCCGAGCGCATCGCGCCCAATGTCGTCAAGCAGGGCGTCGCCTATCTCAAATCGGTCGGATATGAGGTGCTGTCCGACTGGAGCGACCATGCGACGGTGGTCGATCCGACCACGGTCGACTGGCCGGCGGTGGTCGACGGGCGGGTCGAAGTGCGCATCCGCCAGCAGCCCGGGCCGCACAACTCGCTGGGCAAGATGAAATTCGTGTTCCCCAACGCCCAGGGCATCTTCCTCCACGACACGCCCGAGCGGGAGTTGCTGAGCGAGGCTTCGCGGCTCTACAGCGGCGGCTGCATCCGGCTCGAGGACGCCCAGCGCCTCGGCCGCTGGATGTTTGGCCACGATCTTGAGAAAAACGGCGACGCGCCCGAGCAGATCGTGCCGATGCCGGACAAGATTCCGCTCTACGTGACCTATCTGACGGCGGCTCCGGACGGCAGTGGAATCTCCTATTTCGACGATGTTTACGGACGCGACGCGGCGCGGGTTGCGGCGCTCGGCGGCGGGAACGTCGCCAGCCGTTGATTGGCCCGGTTCGGGTTGCTATCACGAGCATTGGAGAAAAATTGAACCATTTGCGCAACTTCCGCCCCGGCGCGCGGCCGATGATCTCGGCCAGGAATGCGGCTGCCGCGGCCGTGGGACTTGCGTTTGTCGTGCTCGCAGGATCGACGCCGGCCGCCGCCTGGGCCAGGCAGCCGCTCTCCGCCGCACCGGTCAGCCCCGCCGCAATCGCCGATTTCTACCGCGCCCGCGGCGGTGCGCCCTTGTGGTTTGCGCCGGGCGCCGGCAACGCCGCCCCGCAGCTCCTGCAACAGCTCGCAACGGCGCAGGCCGACAACCTCAATCCCAAACGTTATCGCGTGAGTGCGCTGGCCAAGGCGATACGCGCCGCGGAGAGCCGCGACCCGGTTGCCGTGCAGCGCGCCGAATTCATGCTCAGCGAGGCGTTCGTGAATTACGCCCGCGACCTCCGCCACGACCCCAATGCCGGGATCATCTACGTCGATCCCGAGCTCCGCCCGACGCCGCTGTCGCCGCGCACTCTGCTCGACCAGGCGGCCGCTTCGGGCTCGCTTGCGGCCTATGTCTCGAAGATGGGCTGGATGAGCCCGGTCTACGCCCAGCTGCGCCAGGCGCTGGCCAGCCGGATGTACCTCAACGAGCGCCATCGCCAGTTACTCGCGGTCAATCTCGAGCGGGCGCGGGCGCTGCCGTCGGGCAGCCAGCGCTATGTCGTGATCAATCCCGCGGCCCAGCGGCTGTACATGTACGAGAACGGCCAGGTGGTCGATTACATGCGGGTCGTCGCCGGCCGGCCCGACCCGATCGCCCAGACGCCGATGATGAGCGCCTTCATCCGCTACATCGCGCTCAACCCTTATTGGAATTCGCCGCCCGACATTACCGCGCGGCGGCTCGCGCCCAAGGTGGTCAAGGGCGGACGGACCTATCTCAACGAGAAGGGCTATGAAGTCCTTTCCGACTGGGGCGACCATCCCAAGGTGATCGATCCGATGACGATCGACTGGAAGGCGGTCGTCGCCGGCCAGGTCCAGGTCCGCATGCGGCAAAAGCCCGGTCCGGCCAATTCGATGGGCCGGATGAAGTTCATGTTCCCCAACAAGCAGGGGATCTGGCTCCACGACACGCCCGAAAAGGAAGTGCTCGAGGAAGCCGCCCGGCTGCAGAGCAACGGCTGCGTCCGGCTCGAGGATGCGCCGCGCTTCGCCCGCTGGCTGTACGGCCGCAACCTCAAGGCGCAGGGCGTGAGACCCGAGCAGAAGGTGCCGCTGGCGAGCCCGGTGGCGGTCTACATCACCTATCTGACCGCGGTCCCGAGCGGTTCGTCGATCGTTTATTTCGAAGATGTCTACGGGCTCGACTCGCGCCCGCGCAAAGTCGCCAGCCGCTAGTCCGCAAGTCGCAGCTAAATCAGTAATTGGGGCGCCAGGTCGGGGTGTAGGAAATGTCCTGCGCGATCGCCCGTCCGCTCGGGTCGCGCGCCGGCGAAAATCGCAGATAGCGCGTCGCGGCATCGCACAAGATCGAATCGACCTCGGAGTCGCCGCTTGAGCGCATGATGCGGCAGTCGGCGATGCTGCCGTCGGCATTGGCGCGGAACTTGATCGCGGCGCTGCCGCGCGGGATTCGGCCGGCCGCGATGCGGCGATATTCGCGGTCCGGGATCTTGTTGAGCATGCGCGCCGGAGTGAAGCCCGCGCCATCGCCCTTGCCGCCGCCGCCAGGACCGGCCCCGGTCCCGCCGGCGCCGGTGCCGGTTCCGGCGGTCGCCGCGCCAGCCGTTGCAGCGCTGCCGCTCGACGCAATCGGCGCGGCGATGACCGGCGGCCGCGTTGGCAGCGCGATCCGCGGCGGCGGCGCCATGGCCGGCGTCGGCAGCGCCTTTTTGGCCGCCGCGCCTTCCTTGTCCTTGGCCCGCTCGGACATTTGCCGCGGGGGGGGTGGGGGAGGAGGAAGCAGCGCCTGGTCGATGTCGAACATCTTGAGCCGCTCGACCGTGCGCGCGACGGTCCCGACGTGGAGGCCCGACAGGATCAGCAGCGCCAGGCCGACGTGCACGATCAGCACGCCGCCGAGGGCTTTCATCCGGTCGGGGGTGTCCGCTGCTCGATAGACCATGCGCGCCTCGCGAATCGTAACGCACGCGCGGCTAAATGTTTGCCGGCCCGGGCTTGCTAGCCGGCCTGCTGCTGCTCCAGCCAATTTTCGAGCCACTTGATGGTGTAATTGCCGGCCAGGAACTGCTTGTCGCGGACGATCTGCTGGTGGAGCGGAATGGTGGTCTTCAAGCCTTCGACGAGGAATTCCTCGAGCGCTCGTTGAAGCCGCATGATGCAGCGCTCGCGGGTCGAGCCGTAGACGATCAGCTTGCCGATCAGGCTGTCGTAATAAGGCGGCACACGATAACCGCTGTAGAGCCCGCTATCGACCCGCACGTGCATTCCGCCGGGAGCGACGTAATTGGTCACCAGGCCTGGCGACGGAGCGAAGGTCTGCGGGTCCTCGGCATTGATGCGGCATTCGATGGCGTGGCCGTGCAGCCGGATTTCGTCCTGCTTGCACGACAGACCGAGTCCGCTGGCGACGCGGATCTGCTCGCGCACCAGGTCGATGCCGCTGATCATCTCGGTCACCGGATGCTCGACCTGCAGCCGGGTGTTCATTTCGATGAAGTAGAATTCGCCATTCTCGTAGAGAAACTCGATCGTACCGGCGCCGCGGTAGCTCATCTCCGCCATCGCCTTGGCGACGATCCCGCCCATCCGCGCGCGCTGTTCGGGGCTGATTACCGGCGACGGCGCTTCCTCGAGCAGTTTCTGGTGGCGGCGCTGGATCGAGCAGTCGCGCTCGCCGATGTGTACAGCGTTGCCGGCGCCGTCGCCGAACACCTGGAATTCGATGTGGCGCGGGTCGGCGAGATATTTCTCGAGATAGATCGTGTCGTCGCTGAAGGCCGCGCGCGCTTCCGACGCGGCCTGGCTCATCAGACTTTCAAGTTGGTCTTCTGAAGTGACCACCTTCATGCCGCGCCCGCCGCCGCCCGAGGCTGCCTTGATCAGCACCGGATAGCCGACCTTTCTGGCGATCTCCTGGGCTTGGGCGATGCTGGTCAGCGGCCCGTCGGACCCGGGCACCAGCGGCAGGCCGAGACTGGCCGCCGTCCGCTTGGCCTCGATCTTGTCGCCCATCGTTCGAATATGCTCGGGCTTGGGGCCGACCCAGATGATGTTGTGGAGTTCGACGATCTCGGCGAACTGCGCGTTTTCGGACAGGAAGCCGTAGCCGGGATGGATCGCGTCGGCGTGGACCACTTCGGCGGCCGAGATGATGTTGGGGATGTTCAAATAGGATTCGGTCGCCGGCGGCGGACCGATGCAGACCGTTTCATCGGCCAGGCGGACGTGCATCGCGTCGGCGTCCGCGGTCGAATGGACGGCGACGGTCTTGATGCCCATCTCGTGGCACGCGCGGTGGATGCGCAGCGCGATTTCGCCGCGGTTGGCAATCAACAGCTTCTTGATCGGCACTGTGGTCAGCCCAGCACAAGCAGCGGCTGGTCGAACTCGACCGGATAGGCGTCGGAAATCAGGATCGACTTGACCACTCCGGCATGGGGCGCGGTGATCGGGTTCATCACCTTCATCGCCTCGATGATCAGCAGGGTGTCGCCGGCCTTGACCGCAGCCCCGACCGTGATGAACGGCGCCGCGCCCGGCTCGGGCGACAGGAAGGCGGTGCCGACCATCGGCGATTTGATCGTCTCGCCCGGCACCGCTTCGGCCGGCGCGACGGCGGCCGGAACGTCGCCGGCGGCGGCGGGCGCTGCGGCTGGCGCAAACGCGGCCTGTGCAGCGATGACTGGCGCGGCGGCGCGGCCGACCCTGATCTTGCGATCGCCGTCCTCGACTTCGATCTCGGTCAGCCCGTTCTTGGTCAGCAGGTCAGCGAGTTGCTGCACCAACCGGGCATCGATCCGCATCGATCCAGGTCCAGCTTGGCCCCCATCGGCTGCTTTCTGGACAGGTTTACCCGGTCCCGCCATCGCAGATTCCCCTATTGAATTTGGCCCGTCGCTTTTGCCGGGTTTCCCTTGCAGAGGTGGGCCGCCGCGTCCAGTGCAAGGACGTAGCCGAGCGGTCCGAAGCCGACGATCGAGCCGCGCGCGACCTGTCCGACCATGCTTTGGCGGCGGAAATGCTCGCGCGCGTAGATGTTGGACAAATGGACCTCGATGACCGGCATCGGCAGCGCCGCGACGGCGTCGCGGATGGCGATCGAGGTGTGGGCATAGCCGCCGGCGTTGATGATCACCGCCGCCGCCTTGGCCATCGCTTCGTGGAGCCAGTCGACCAGCACGCCTTCATGGTTGCACTGGCGCAGGTCGAGCTTGAGCCGCAGCGCCTTGGCCCGTTGCTCCATCGCCGTCTCGATATCGGCCAGCGTCTGGGTGCCGTAAATCCGCGGTTCGCGCTGGCCGAGCAGGTTGAGATTGGGCCCGTTGAGGACAAACACGGTATCGGTCATTTGCGTGTTGCCGTGGACCTTCCTATCTGGCCTTTGTCAATGACCATCGATGCCGACCACAGCCTTGCGATCCGCGTCAACGGCGAGACCCGCCGGGTCCCGGCCGGAATCAGCATCGCGGCGATGCTCGGCGAGCTCGGGCTCGATCCGCTGCGGGTCGCGGTCGAACGCAATCTCGAAGTGGTGCCGCGCGCGACCCTGGCCGAGGTGGCGGTCGCCGATGGCGATAATTTTGAAGTGGTTCACTTCGTTGGAGGCGGTTGAGTGACGGCGCACCGGAATATCGCAAGCGATAGTTGGACCGTCGCCGGACGGACGTTCACCTCGCGGCTGATCGTCGGCACCGGCAAGTATAAGAATTTTGGGGAAAATGCCGCCGCGGTCGAGGCGTCAGGGGCCCAGATCGTTACGGTTGCGGTACGACGGGTCAACATCTCCGACCCCAATTCAACCATACTCACCGACTTCATCGATCCCACCAAAATCACCTATCTGCCAAATACCGCCGGCTGCTTCACCGGCGAGGAAGCGATCCGCACGCTGCGGCTAGCGCGCGAGGCGGGCGGCTGGACTTTGGTCAAGCTGGAAGTGCTGGGCGAAGCCAAGACGCTCTATCCCGACATGGTCGAGACGCTCCGCGCGACCGAGATCCTCGCCAACGAAGGCTTCGAGCCGATGGTCTATTGCGCCGACGATCCGATCGCGGCGCGGCGGCTCGAGGATGCCGGGGCGGTCGCGATCATGCCGCTGGGCGCGCCGATCGGGTCCGGGCTGGGCTTGCAGAACCTGGTCACCATCCGGCTGATCGTCGAGGGCGCCAAGGTGCCGGTGTTGGTCGACGCCGGGGTTGGCACCGCCAGCGACGCGGCCGAGGCGATGGAACTCGGCTGCGACGGCGTGCTGATGAACACCGCGATCGCCGAAGCCAAGGACCCGGTGCTGATGGCGCGGGCGATGAAGGCCGGGGTCGAGGCCGGACGCCTCGCCTATCTCGCCGGGCGGATGCAGAAGCGGTTGTACGCCGATCCAAGCAGTCCGCTGGCGGGAATCATCTAATCGCGCGACCAATTGAAGTCAGGTGCGACGAGCCGAGCAACTGGTCACTCATTTCCGGGGTTTAACTCCTGTAACGAAAAGGAGAATCCCGATGGGTGAATTTAAGGAAAAGGCCAAAGGCCACGTCAACGATGCAATCGGCAACATAAAGCAGGAATCGAATAATCCCGAGACCCGCGCCGAAGGCAAGGATCAGGAAACCAAGGGCGAGTTCCAGAAGGCCGAAGGCGAAGTCGAAGGCGCGCTCGGCGACGACATCTAACTCGTCATCTCCCGATTGAGTTGAAGGCCGCTCCGGGCAACCGGGGCGGCCTTTTTCTAGTCACCGCGGCTACTTGGTCGCAAGCACGATGTGCGCCGACATCGCCGCGTCAAAGCCGTCGGCGTCTTCGAACTGGCGGAGGGCCTCGGTTGCAATCTGGGTGGCGTGTTCAAGCGTGCCGGGCCCATGTTTCTCGAGCTCGGCGCGCATTGGCGTCCCCTGACACAGGCCGACCGCGGCATCGCGGGCCGATGGCGCGCGGCTTCTGAGTTCGACGGTGTCGAACGCGATCGCGGTGAACCCTGCGCTGCGCAGATCGCCCTCGATCGCCGCGCGATCGTGATAGCGGAACGGAATGCGCTCATAGAAAGCCGCCGAATCGTCGGGAAACAGCGCGGCAACCGCAGCTCCGGCGGCCTTGGTCGCGAGGTTGCGATCGATGCGGTCCCAGATCGCCAGCAAATAATGCCCGCCGTCGCGTAGCACGCGCCGAGCCTCGGTGTTGGCGGCGACCTTGTCGGGGTAAAACATCACCCCGAATTGGCAGGCGACGAGGTCGAAGCTGGAGTCGGCAAACGGCAGCGACTGGGCGTCGGCCGGGCTGAAGCTGACCTGGTCCGACAGGACCCGGCGGGCGGCGACGTCGAGCATCGCCGGGTTGAGGTCGGTGGCGACGATCTCGGCATCCGGCAGCGCGGCGTGCATGGCGGCGGTGACGATCCCGGTGCCGGCGGCGGTTTCGAGGATCCGCATCGGCCCTAGCGCCCGCGCTCGCTCGGCCATCAGCGCGGCATAGGGCTCGAACAGCATCGGTCCCATGTAGCGGTCGTAAAGTCCCGGAATCGACCCGGCGAATGCAACGTCCGTGGCGCTCATTGGAACGGCCCCTGGTTTGCGCATATTAGTAGTCGCGAGGCGCCCTGATGACAGATTTCGAGCGACTTCGCGAGCGCATGGTCGAGCGGCAGATCGTCGCACGCGGGATCCGCGACCCGCGCCTGTTGGACGCGTTTCGGCGAGTCCCGCGCGAGGCGTTCGTCGATGCCAGTTACGGCCGCCAGGCCTATGGCGATCACCCGTTGTCGATCGGTCAAGGGCAAACCATTTCTCAGCCCTACATCGTCGCGCTGATTATCGAGGCGGCGCAGATCGGGCCGGGCGATCGGGTGCTCGAGGTTGGTGCGGGCTCGGGCTACGCCGCCGCCGTGATCAGCCGTATCGCGAGTACGGTGATCGCGATCGAGCGCAAGCACGAGCTGGTCGAACAGGCGCGCCCGAGGCTCGCGCGGCTCGGTTATGACAATGTCACGTTGGTCGAAGGCGACGGCACGCGCGGGTTGGCGAAAGCCGCGCCGTATAATGCAATCCTCGCCGCGGCGACGGGGCACGACGTGCCGCAGCCGCTGATCGATCAACTGGTCACGGGCGGACGGCTGGTCATGCCGATCGGCGGCCGCGCCTGGACCCAGCAATTGATCAAGTTGACCAAGCTTCGCGATGGCCGGACCAAGCGCGAAAACCTCGGCGAGGTGCGGTTCGTCCCGCTGATCGGCGAAGAGGGGCGGGATGAGAGCGAGTCGTGAGATTCGGTCCCGCGACCGACCAATGGATAGGCTGTCGAGACCAATCTCATCCGGTGTGGCGGTTTACCGGTCGGGGATGGCCTCGCGACGTCCACATCGGTCCAGATTGCGATCCGGACCCGGGCAATTAAGGAGTAGACAAGAGTTGCGTTAGATTGTGGAAAACAAAGGAGTTCAACGATGCAACTCTGGATGAACAAGGATAGCGAGCGGCATGTTCCTCGTCAGGACAATGTCATCCTACATTTCAACAAGGTCGATTCGCAGATCGCGCGAAACTGGTCTGGCTCTAAAACTAAAGATATGTTCGACGACAAGAACTAATCCTATGTTTATTTCTTGCGCAGTTTTGCAATCGTCGTCTGATTGCTGATCTGCTCGACGTCGGTCTTCAAGTGCAGCAGCCTGATGCCGCGCTTCCCCAACGCCCGGTCGAGCGCGGGGGCGAAGTCCGCGGTCCGCTCGACCACCTCTGCCCAACCGCCAAAGGCGCGGGCCAGAGCCGCGAAATCGGGATTAGCGAGATCCGTGCCGGACACCCGCTTCGGGTAATCGCGCTCCTGGTGCATGCGGATGGTGCCGTAGCTGCCGTTGTCGACCAGGATCACCAGCAGGTCGAGCCCGCGCGCCGCCGCCGTCGCCAGTTCCTGCCCGTTCATCAGGAAATCGCCATCGCCGGCGACGCACACCACCGGCCGGTCCTTGAAGCGCAAGGCCGCTGCGACCGCGGCCGGCAAGCCGTAGCCCATCGTGCCGCTGGTCGGCGCGAGCTGGGTCGGCATCACGCCGTAGCGCCAGTAGCGGTGCCACCAGCCGGAGAAATTGCCGGCGCCGTTGCAGATGATGGTGTTTTCAGGAAGCTTGTCGCGCATCACCGCCACGCACGGGCCGAGGTCGAGCTGGACGCCGTCACGCGGCGCCGGATCGCTCCATTCGAGCCACTGCTTGTGGGCTCCCGCGCCGGCGCTGAACCGGACCAGATCGGGGTCGATCCAGCCGGCGACCGTCTCGGCGAACTCGCCCATGTCGGCGCAAATCGGCAGATCGGCGTGATAGACCCGACCCAATTCGTTGGGGTCGGGGTGGACGTGGACCAGCGTCTGGCCGGGATGGTCGAGTGTGACGAGCTTGTAACCGTCTGTAGTCGCCTCGCCGAGGCGCGGACCGACGATCAGCAGCAGATCGGTGTCGCGGATGCGCTGCTGGAGCTTGGGATTGGGGCCGTAGCCGAGGTTGCCGGCGTACACCCCGCAGCTGTTGCAGATCGCGTCCTGGCGGCGGAAGGCGGCGGCGACCGGGATGCCGTGGCGGTGGGCGAAGGTAGCGAAATGATGTGCGGCGCGTGGGCTCCAGTCGGCCCCGCCGACGATTGCTACCGGGTCGGTCGCTTCCTTGAGCAGCTCGAACAGGGCTTGAACCGCTCCGGGGTCGGGCGCTTCGGCGAGCGGCGGCACAGGCGGGCGGTCGGGCACGTCAACCTCGTCGCGCAGCATATCCTCGGGGATCGCCAACACCACCGGACCCGGCCGGCCGGCAGTGGCGACGCGGTAGGCGCGGGCGACATATTCGGGGATGCGCCGCGCATCGTCGATCCGCGCCGCCCATTTGGCGATCGGCGCGAAGAAGGCGGGCAAATCGACTTCCTGGAAGCCTTCGCGGTCCTTGTCGGCGCGGTCGAGGTCACCGACGAACAGGATCATCGGCGTCGAATCCTGGAACGCGACATGGACTCCGGCCGACGCATTGGTCGCGCCAGGCCCGCGGGTTACGAAGGCTACGCCCGGGCGCCCGGTCATCTTGCCGTCGGCGTCGGCCATGTAGGCAACCCCGCCTTCCTGCCGGCAGACGGTCAAGTCGATCTCGGGCGTGTCGTGGAGCGCGTCGAGCACGGCGAGGAAGCTCTCGCCCGGCACAGTGAAAATGCGGTCGCAGCCCTGGATTCTGAGCTGGTCGACAAGGATGCGTCCGCCGGTGCGGAGGGTGGGGGTGGTCATGGGGACTCCCCCTACTTCCACAGTCATTCCCGCGAAAGCGGGAATCCCGCTAGACGTAACCGGAAAAGAAACAGGATCCCCGCTTTCGCGAGGATGACCCGATAGTTCACGCCTGGTGGATTGCTTTCACCACCTGGTAAGTTTCGAGGCCTTCCTTGCCGCCTTCGCTGCCGAAGCCCGAATCCTTGACCCCGCCGAACGGTGCGTCGGCGACCGAGATGGCGAAGGTGTTGATGCCGACCATGCCGCTTTCGATCGCGTCGCCGATGAGGTTGGCGCGGCGGCCGTTCTCGGTGAAGGCGAAGGCGGCAAGGCCGAACGGCAGGCGGTTGGCTTGCTCGATCGCTTCGTCGAACGTGTCGAACGCGGCGGTCACGGCGACCGGGCCGAACGGCTCCTCGTTCATGATCTCGGCGCTGTTGGGGACATCAGCAAGCAGGGTCGGCTGGAAGAAGAAGCCGCCGTCGCCAGGTTCACCGCCGGCGAGCAAGCGGGCGCCTTTGGCGCGGGCATCCTCGACCAAGGCGCCGATCGCCTCGGGCCGGCGGGCGTTGGCGAGCGGGCCCATACGGGTCGCTTCGTCAAGGCCGTCGCCGACCTTCACCTTGTGGGTGCGCTCGGCGAAGCCCTTTACGAAGGCGTCGTAGATGCCGCGCTGGACGTAAAAACGGGTCGGCGAAACACACACCTGGCCGGCGTTGCGGAATTTCTGCGGCACGACCATGTCGAGCGTCTTCTCAAGATCGCAATCGTCGAAGATCAGGACCGGTGCGTGGCCGCCAAGCTCGAGCGTGATGCGGGTCATGCTGTCGGCCGCCTGATGCATCAACTGCTTGCCGACCGGGGACGAGCCGGTGAAGCTGACCTTGCGGATGACCGGCGACGCGACCAGCAGCGGGCTGACCAGCGAGGCCTTGCCGTGGAGCAATTGCGCGACCCCGGCGGGAATGCCGGCGTCGGCCAGCGCGCGGAACATCTCGCCGGTGCAGCCGGGCGTTTCCTGCGGCGGGCGCGAGATTACCGTGCAGCCGGCGGCCAACGCCGCGGCGACTTTCTTGGCGAGCAGATAGATCGGGAAGTTCCACGGCGTGAAGGTCGCGACCGGGCCGACCGGCTGGCGGATGACGCGCGACAATTGGCCGGCCGGGCGGACCAGCGTCCGGCCGTAGTCGCGCTTGATGTCTTCGGCGTACCAATCGAACAATTGGGCCGAGCCAAGCACTTCGGCCTTGGCCTCGGGCAATGGCTTGCCTTGCTCCTGGGTCAGGATCCGGCCGATATGATCGGCGCGTTCGCGCAGCAGGGCGGCGGCCTTGTGAAGGATCGCGCCGCGCTTGTCGGCGTCGGTCGAGCGCCATTCGGGCCAGGCGCGGGCAGAGGCGGCGAGCGCTTCCTCGACATCGCTTTTGGTCGCCAGCGGAAGCTCGGCAATGCCGCTTCCAGTGACCGGATTGACGACGGTGAAATGGTCGCGATCCTCGCCGGCGCGCCAGCTGCCGTCGATGAACGATTTGAGGTCTGCTTCATATCCCATGAGGGGCCAGATAGGCGCGCCTTGATGCGGCTGCAACGGGGGGCTAGGCGCGGCGCGTGGTTTAGGATGCGGACAATGCGGGAGACGGGCACATGACCAAGCAGGAACTGGTGGCGAAGATGCAGGAGGCGCAGGCCTGGATCCCGGGCAAGCGGGTCAAGCTAGACTTCGGCAGTGACGGCCCGGTGATGCTCGACGGCGCCGCTCAGTCGGTCACCGAGCAAGACGGCGACGCCGACACCACGATCAAGGTCGGCTGGGACGACTGGCAGGCGATGGCGGCCGGTCAACTGGATGGCATGACCGCCTTCATGACCGGCAAATTGAAGGTCGAGGGCGACATGTCCAATGCGATGCAGCTGCAGGGCGTGCTGTCCAAGCTCAACAGCTAACCACAACTGCAGTTCGCAGAAAAACGGGGTGCGCTGCGCCGAAAGCATCTTGCCGGCGCGCTTTGACCGCTGATCCTTGCCACTGAGGTTGCGACAGGGGGATGCTATGCGGAACGCGTTGATGGCGGGCGCACTGGCGCTGGTCGGCGCTGTCCCGGCCCAGGCCCAGCAGGCCAGACTGGATGCAAAGACAGCGCAAGCCGTTGTCGCCGGTTGCGCGGCCCATGCGGCGGCGAAGAAGCAGAGCCATTCGATCGCGGTTGTGGACATTGGCGGGCATGTGATCGCCGCCTTGCGGATGGACGGCACCGGCTCCGGCATGATGGATTTTGCGCAAGCCAAAGCCGAAGCGGTCGCGGCGTGGGGTTTTTCGACAGCCGAAATGGTCGAGGGCGCGAAGGACACGCCGGGATTTGCCCGGGCGCCGCATGTCGTGACGGTCGCCGGTGGGGTTCCGATCTTCTCGGCGGACGGCAAGATCCGGCTGGGCGGAGCAGGCGCTTCGGGCGAGGCGCCGGAGGAGGACGCCGCCTGCGTGACCGCCGGAATTGTCGCCGCCGGCTTACGCGCAATCCGAAGTTGACGTCGCCAATCCGTTGACCCGCTGCGGGCTGGGCGGCAAAGGCCGCGTGAGGAGTCCCGCATGCGCACTAATTATCCCGACGCCGAAGCCGCGCTTGATGGGCTACTGCATGACGGCATGACCATTGCCGCCGGCGGGTTCGGGCTGTGCGGGATCCCCGAGCGGCTGATCGATGCGATCGTCGCCAGCGGGGTCAAGGATTTGACCATCGCCTCGAACAATGCCGGGATCGACAATGAAGGCCTCGGCAAGCTGTTGCGGACGCGCCAGGTCAAGAAGATGATTTCGTCCTACGTCGGCGAGAACAAGGAGTTCGAGCGGCAATTCCTGGCCGGCGAGCTCGAGGTCGAATTCTGCCCGCAGGGCACGTTGGCCGAGCGGATGCGCGCCGGTGGAGCGGGCATTCCCGGTTTCTACACCAAGACCGGGGTCGGCACAGTCGTCGCCGAGGGCAAGGAATTGAAGGATTTCGACGGCGAAACTTTTGTGCTCGAGCACGGCATTCACGCCGACCTTAGCATCATCAGGGGCTGGAAAGCGGATGAGGACGGCAACCTCCTGTTCCGCAAGACCGCGCGCAATTTCAACCAGCCGGCCGCGACCTGCGGCAAGGTCTGCGTCGCCGAAGTCGAGGAGATCGTGCCGGTCGGCACGCTCGACCCCGACTGCATCCATTTGCCGTCAATCTATGTGAAGCGAATGATCCTGGGCGCGCCCTACGACAAGAAGATCGAATTCCGCACCGTGCGGGAAAGGGAGGTCGCCTAATGCCCTGGACTCGCGACGAGATGGCGGCCCGCGCGGCGAAAGAGCTGCGCGATGGCTATTACGTCAATCTCGGTATCGGCATTCCGACCCTGGTCGCAAACCACATTCCGGCTGGGCTGACGGTCACTTTGCAGAGCGAAAACGGAATGCTCGGGATTGGGCCGTTTCCGTATGAGGACGAAGTCGATCCGGACCTGATCAACGCCGGCAAGCAGACCATCAGCGAGCTTCCGTCATCGTCCTATTTCAGCTCGGCCGACAGCTTCGCGATGATCCGCGGCGGGCACATCGATCTGACCGTGCTCGGCGCGATGGAAGTCAGCGAACAGGGCGACATCGCCAACTGGATGATCCCGGGCAAGATGATCAAGGGCATGGGCGGGGCGATGGACCTGGTCGCCGGGGTCAAGAAGATTATCGTCGTGATGGAGCACACGTCGAAGAACGGCGACCCCAAGTTCATTCCCGAATGCACATTGCCGCTGACCGGCAAGAATGTCGTCGACATGGTCATCACCGACCTCGCCGTATTCCATCGGCCCGACCACGACAGCCCGTTCAAGCTGATCGAAATCGCGCCCGGCGTCAGCGCCGAGGAAATCCGCGAGAAAACCACCGCGCACTACGAGGAATGATCCCAGAAGCGTTCACGCCCAAACTGGTTACCGCTTTTCGGGAAGGCTATTCGGCGGCCAAGCTGCGCGCCGATCTGTTCGCTGGACTGACCGTTGCAATCGTTGCGCTGCCATTGGCAATGGCGCTTGGCATCGCCAGCGGCGCATCACCGCGTGAAGGACTGCTGACCGCGGTCGTCGCCGGCTTCACGATCTCCGCTCTCGGCGGCTCGCGAGTCCAGGTCGGCGGACCGACCGGCGCGTTTGTCGTCATCGTCGCGGGCGTAATCGCGGCGCACGGCTATTCAGGGCTTCTGCTGGCGACGGTCATGGCCGGGTCGATGCTGATCGTGGCGGGCTATGCCGGGGTCGGTCGGCTGATGCGGTTTGTGCCGATGCCGGTGGTAACCGGGTTCACCGCCGGTATCGCAGTGATCATCGCGACCAGCCAGATCGCGGATTTCCTGGGTCTTCGAACTGGCCCACTGCCGTCAGACTTCGTGGCGAAATGGGCGACGTACGTGGGAGCGTTACCGACGCTCACGGTGGCCGGTTTCGCGCTCGGCGGGGCGACTTTGGCAGCGATTATCCTGCTTCGCCGCTGGCTGCCGCGCTGGCCCGCCTTCCTGATCGTGATCGTGCTGGCTTCGGCCGCCGCCGCGCTGTTCGATCTTCCGGTCGAGACCGTCGGCGACCGCTTTCCGCATATGCCGGCGGGCCTGCCGGCGCCGCAACTTCCTGAATTCTCGTTTGAGCTGGCGAAGGAAGTGCTTCCAAGCGCTTTCGTCATCGCCTTCCTGGCCGGAATCGAGGCTCTGCTGTCGGCCGTGGTCGCTGACGGAATGACCGGCCGGCGGCATCGTTCGGGGCAGGAACTGGTCGGCGTGGGCGTCGCCAACATCGCGTCTGCCGCGTTCGGCGGACTTCCGGCGACCGGAGCGATTGCCCGAACAGCGACTAACATCCGCGCCGGCGCAGCAACCCCGGTCGCGGGAATTTCCCACGCTCTGTTCATCCTGTTGTTCATGCTGGTCGCCGGGGACTGGCTGGCGCTGGTGCCGATGGCGGCGCTGGCCGCGGTCTTGCTGATGGTCGCCTGGGGGATGAGCGAAGCGGGTCGTCTCGTGGAACTGGCGCGAAGTGATTTCGGAGAAGGGTCGATCCTGGTCCTCACCTTCCTGCTGACCATCTTTGTCGACCTGACGGTGGCCATCGGGGTTGGAGTGACGCTCGCGGCGCTGCTGTTCATGGCCAGGATGAGCGAGCATGCGGGATTGGTGGCGATCGACGCCGACGAGGAGCCCGAGCTTCGCAAATCGCTTCCCGAAGGGGTCGAAGTCTTTCGTTTCACGGGTCCGATCTTTTTCGGCGTGGCGAGCGAGATGCTCGAGGCGCTGGGCCGCAGCGGACAGCGGCCACGGGCGATCATCATGCGGATGGAACTGGTCCCCTACATCGACGCGACCGGCGCGAACGCGCTCAAGACTTTCGTCCGGCAAGCGCTCCAGGCCGGTGCCGAAGTCGTCCTGTGCGGGCTCAAACGCCAGCCGCTCGAGTTCCTTGCCCGGATGACGCCACGCTATGCCGGGGCAGTTCCAGCAGCGACCTGGCAAGGCGCGTTAAAGAAGGTTGCACGATGAGCAGGTTCGGGGCTGTTGCCGGGAGCGTTAAAGGTCGTTTCGGACGGCGGATTACCAATCGCAGCGCTGCCGCGTTGGCGCGGGTGACCTTCGACGATATGACCGCGAGCAAAGGCGTTGCTGACTAGCCCGCCCACGAACGATAGGAGAAAGCGAATGCGCCGGATCTCACTGTTTGCAATGACCGCGATCGCGCTGGCCGGCTGCAGGGTTGCCGACGCAACGGGTAACGCGCCGGACAATGCCGCGGCGGCGACTCCCGCCGCTGAACTGACGCTAACCCGGCTCGATTGCGGCCATGCCGACTTCAAGGACATGAACGGCTTCTTCTCCGACCGCCCGGGGGTCTACCCACCAGGTCCGGGGCGGGTGACCGACAGTTGCTACCTGGTCCGTCACGGCGACCAGCAAATGGTCTGGGACACCGGCTTCCCGGCGTCGAGCTTGACCAAGCCGATCGACCAGGATGGCATGGTCGCCAAGATCGACCGCACGCTTTCCGACCAATTGGCCGAGGTTGGACTCAAGCCGACCGACATCGACGTTCTCGGCATTAGCCACATGCATTCCGATCACGTCGGGCAGGCAGCCGAATTCACCAACGCGCGGCTGGTCATCGGCAAGCAGGATTTCGCAATGACGGCGGGCAAGGACGACCCGTTCGGACCGTGGCGCGGGGCGGGCAAGCCGGTCACTGAGTTGACCGCCGACCAGGACGTCTTTGGCGACGACAGCGTGGTCGCACTGCACCTGCCGGGTCACACGCCCGACCATCTCGCGCTGCTGGTCAACCTGAAGTCGGGACCAGTCCTTCTGACCGGCGATCTCTATCATTCGACGATTTCGCGCCAGAAGCGCTCGTTGCCCGGGTTCAACAGCAGCCGCGCCGAGACGCTGGCGTCGATGGACAAGTTCGAGGCGCTTGCGAAAAAACTCGGCGCCGAGGTCATCATCCAGCACGAGCCGGCCGACATCGGCAAGCTTCCGGCGTTCCCGGCGTCGGCCAAATAAGGATGTACCGGCTGGTCACCGCCAACCGGAATTATTCGAGCTGGTCGCTGCGGCCGTGGGTGCTGATGCGAACCTTGGGCATCGCGTTCGAAGACCAAGTGGTGACCTTTGCCGGGCTCGATAATTACGAGGAGTTCCGCTCGTTCAGCCCGAACGGCATGGTCCCGGCGTTGATCGACGGCGATCGCACCGTGTGGGATTCGCTCGGCATCGCGCTCTACCTGGGCGACCGGCACGATCTCGTCTGGCCCGCCGATCCGGCCGCCAAGGCATGGGCGCAATGCGTAACGTGCGAAATGCACGGCGGTTTTTCGGCTTTGCGCAACGAGTGCACGATGAATGTCGGGGTACGGGTCAGGCGCCACCCGGACAGCGACGCTTTGCAGCGCGACGTCGCGCGAGTCGCGGAGATATTAGAGGACGGATTGACGCGGTTTGGTGGACCGTTCCTGGCCGGTGCTCAGTTCACCGCGGCGGACGCATTTTTTGCCCCGGTGGTGTTCCGGGTGCGCAGTTATGGTCTGCAGATGGGGCCGCTCGGCCAAGCCTGGGTCGAGTGCATGCTGGCTCTCCCGGCGATGCACGAGTGGGAGCAGCAGGCGCTGCGCGAGCCGTATCGCGAGGCCGGGCACGAAGCGTTCCTCCATGCCGCCGGGCTGGTGGTCGGAAACCATCGGATCGTGAGCCCATGAAAGCGCTGCTGAGCCGGGAGCCGGGTGGGCCGGAAACGCTGCGGATCGCCGAGCTACCGGATCCTGTAGTGGGACGCGGCGAGTTGCTCGTCCGGGTGCGGGCGTGCGCGATCAATTTCCCGGACGTGTTGATCATCGAGGATAAGTATCAACTGAAGCCGCCGCGGCCGTTCGCGCCCGGCGGCGAGGTCGCCGGCGAAGTTGAAGCGGTCGGTGACGGCGTCGAGGGCTGGGCGGTCGGCGACCGGCTGATCGCGGTGCCGGGGTTCGGCGGGCTGGTCGAAAAAATCGCCATTCCCGCCAAGATTGCCTTTCGGCTGCCGGCCGAACGCAGTTTCGAGGAAGGCGCGGCGCTGCTCCTGACTTACGCGACCTCGATCCATGCGCTGGCCGACCGCGGGCATTTGCGGCCGGGGCAGACCTTGCTGGTGCTCGGCGCGGCCGGCGGGGTCGGCCTGGCCGCGGTCGAGCTTGGCAAGGCGATGGGCGCGCGGGTGATTGCCGCTGTGTCGTCGGACGAGAAAGCGCAGGCGGCGCGCAACGCCGGGGCGGGCGATGCGCTGATCTATCCCGCCGGACGGTTCGATCGCGACGGGCAGAAAGCGCTGTCCGAGCAGTTCAAGGGCGCCGTCGGGCCGGCCGGAGCGGACGTGATCTTCGATCCGGTCGGCGGCGATTACGCCGAGCCGGCGCTGCGCAGCATCGGCTGGGAAGGGCGCTATCTGGTGGTCGGCTTTCCGGCCGGGATTCCCAAGCTCCCGCTCAACTTAACCTTGCTCAAGAGCTGCGACGTGTGTGGCGTATTCTGGGGCGCGTTCGCAATGCGCGACCCGAAAGCCAACGCTGCCCATGTCGAGCAGCTGTTCCGCTGGTGGAGCGAAGGCAAGATCGCGCCCAGGATCAGCGCCATCTTTCCGCTCGAGCGGGCCGGCGAAGCGATCACCGCGATCGCCGAACGGCGCGCCATCGGCAAGCTCGTGATCGCCATTTGACCGGTCGCCAGCTGATCATCGAGCAGCGTTTCCGCGGCCCGCCGGGCAGCGGCAACGGGGGCTATGTCGCCGGGCTGGTGGCGGGCGCGCTGGGCGGCACCGACTGTGTCGTTACGCTCCACGTCCCGCCACCGCTCGACCGGCCGATGGAATTGCGCCTGACGACCGACGGCGCGGCGCTCACCGATGGTGAACGGCAAGTCGCCTCGGCCCGGCGCGGGTCGCCAGAGCTCGACATTCCCGATCCACCGTCGCTTGACCAGGCGCGCGCAGCCGAATCGGATTACGTCGGTCACCTGCGGCACAATTTTCCGGCCTGCTTCGTGTGCGGACCCGAGCGCGGCGAGGACGATGGCCTGCGGATCTTCCCCGGATCGCTCGATCGGGGCG
Source organism: Sphingomicrobium sp. (assembly GCA_039931595.1). Lineage (GTDB taxonomy): Bacteria > Pseudomonadota > Alphaproteobacteria > Sphingomonadales > Sphingomonadaceae > Sphingomicrobium. The sequence goes on along the minus strand of JBDTRT010000125.1, from coordinate 13,734 downwards.
GAGTCGCCGGGCTGTGGACGCCCAGTGCCAATCTCTCCGACGCGGACGGCATGGTCCGCAACGAATTCCTGTGGTCGGCGCTCGATTGCCCGGGCTATTTCGCGGTCGAGGAGAGTGCCGGACTGGCCCTGCTCGGGCGAATGGCGGCGTCGATCAAACGTCTGGTCACCGCCGGCCAAATGCTGGTCGTGAGCGGCTGGTCGATCGCCAGCGAAGGCCGCAAGCACCATGTCGGGACGGCAATCCACGACCACGGCGAGTTGGTCGCCTGCGCCCGGTCGACCTGGATTTCGGTTGCCTGATGGATTGGGAACGCCTGCCGCAATCCGGCTGAACTGGACTGATCCGCCGCCCGCTCCTATCTGCGGGGCGAGAGCAGGGAAAAGGACGGCATGACAACATTCGACGACCGTGAGCGCGCATTCGAGAGCAAATATGCGCATGACGAGGATCTGAAGTTTAGGGTGATCGCCCGCCGCAACCGGCTGCTCGGGGCGTGGGCGGCGCGGCTGATGGGCTTGTCCGAAGCCGAGGCTGACGCTTATGCCAAGGACGTGATCCGGGCCGATTTCGAGGAAGCGGGCGAGGAAGACGTCGTGCGCAAGCTACTGGGTGACCTGACCGCTGCCGGAGTCGACATGAGCGATATCCAGGTGCGCGAGGCACTCGCCCACAAGGAAGCCGAGGCGCGGCGCCAACTGATCGACACGACCGACTAGTGATGCCGATGGCCGCGGACGAGATCGAACGATTAATCCAGGAGGGGATCCCGGATGCGCGAGTGACGATCACCGACCTTGCCGGCGATGGCGACCATTATGCAGCGCGAGTGATCAGCGCGACCTTCGCTGGAATGAACCGCGTGCGCCAGCACCAGCGGGTCTATGCCGCGCTTGGCCAGCGTATGGGCAACGAATTGCACGCGCTGCAGCTGACGACTGCAGTGCCAGAGGAGACCACCAGTGACGGAAGTTAAGGAGCGGATCGGCGAAATCGTCGGCAAGCACGAAGTCGTGCTGTTCATGAAGGGCACGTCCCTGTTCCCGCAATGCGGCTTTTCGAGCCGCGCGGTGGCGATCCTCGATCATCTCGGCGTTCCATTCGAGACCGTCGACGTGCTCCAGGACCCGGAAATCCGCCAGGGCATCAAGGAGTATAGCGACTGGCCGACCGTGCCGCAGCTCTATGTGAAGGGCGAGTTCGTCGGCGGATCGGACATCATGATGGAAATGTTCGAGAGCGGCGAACTGAAGCAGCTCGTCGGCGAGGACGCCGCCTAGCACACAATGAAAGAGGGACGGTGGCGCGGGACCAGAGAACCGCTTCACCGTCCCTCTTGTTTGGCGTGGAACCAAAGTGGACGGTTCTAGTGTTGCAACAGCCGTGCCAATTGATGAAAACCGCTGTTTTCCGCGATTCAACAACCAAAACGCGATCGGTGTTCCTGATGAACCGTAAAATATACCGACAGCCGGTCCTGCGTTCGATCAGGCCGGCGGATGGCACTTTGTGCGCTTTATCGGGTTGGGTACGCTCATGATCCGCGACGATCCGACCATGCTTGGCCCTCTGAGCACCCCCCGGCTGTTCTGCGATCTCACCCAAAGCTGGTCCGAGGTCGGCGGCGGGGTGCGCACTTATCTGCTGCACAAGCGGCGGCACATCCTGCAATCGACCCCGCACCGCCATTTGATGGTCATCCCGGGTCGGCGCGACGAAGTGATCGACGAGGGCCGGGCGATCACGGTGATGATCGCGTCGCCTCGCGTGCCCGGAAGCCCCCGCTACCGGATGCTGCTGCGCAATCGCGCGGTGCGCGCGGCGCTCGAGCGCTTCCGGCCCGACCTGATCGAGTGCCAAGACGCTTACAATTTGCCGTGGACGGCGTTGGCCCACCGCAAGCGCCATCCGTCGGCTGCGCTGGTTGCGGCCTATATGACCGATTTCCCGACGGTTTATGTCGAGCGGCCGTTCCGCAAGGTGATCGGCAATGCACTCGCCGAAGAGGCGTCGCGGCTGTGCTACCGCTATTGTGGAAATCTCTACCGCCGGTTCGACGCGGTATTCGCACTGAGCGAGAATGGCGGCGCGGCCAAGTTGCGCGCCAATGGCATCGATCATGTGGATGTCACGCCGCTCGGCGTCGAGCTCGGCGATTTCGGAACCTCGCGGCGTGATCCGCGCCTGCGCCAAAGGCTCGGTGTGGGCGATAACCAGCCGCTGCTGATCTATGTCGGCCGGCTCGACGGCGAGAAGAAGCCCGATGTTGTGGTGGAGGCGCTGAAGCGCTTGCCGGTCGAGCTCGGCGCGCGACTGGTGCTGGTCGGCGAGGGGCCCTTGCGCGACCAGATCGCGGCGAACGGTGATCCGCGGATCATGCTGCCGGGATATCTCAAGGATCGCACCGAACTCGCGCGATGGCTGGCCAGTTCGGATATCTATGTCTCGGCCATGGCCGATGAGACCTTCGGGATATCGATCGTCGAAGCTCAGGCCTCGGGCCTGCCGGTGGTCGGGGTTGCTGCCGGGGCGATGATCGACCGGGTCACTCCGCGCACCGGTCGCCTCGGGCCGGTTGGCGATGTCGACGCGATGGCGCGCAACATCCTCGACGTGTGGAATGGCGACCGCTCGACGATGGCCGCCGAAGCGTGCAACGAGGCGCGCCTGTTCAGTTGGGACCGCAGCATGGATGCGTTGTTCAACCGCGTTTACCCGGGGGCGTTCAGGCGCCGGGCCGAACAGCAGTCGGTGCCGGCCGCGGCGGTGGCGGCATTGGCCAAGGCCTGATCCGGTCAGGGGCGGCTAGCCCGTTCATCCGGGATTGATGCGGACGCAGTTAGCGCGACAGGCGCAATTCAATGCAAACGGGGAGTTCGGTGGGGATGAATTCAATCGACTGGCTGATTGCTGTCGGACTTGCGGTGGCGGCCGGGCAGGCCGGCGCGCAGACCCCGAGTACAGCTACGGGCGATGCCGGCAAGGCCGACCGCCCGGGCCAGGTCAGCAAGTCCGATGCCGAGGCGTTCATCGCTCAATGCGGGCTGCGCAAGTTCGAGACCGAGGTCGAGTCCGACAATGGCGGCAAACTACGCAAGGCCAAGATCCTGCTCTGTGCCAAACCCGGCGAAAGCGATGAGCAGTGGATCGCGACCCTCGACAAAGCGGCCAAGCAGATTGCGGCGTCCCCGCAACTGTCAGCCGAAGCCAAGGCCAAGGTGGCCGGCGAAATCCAGGCAGCGATCGGCGTCGTCCGGGGACAGCCGGCACCGCAGGCTCAAACGGCCGTGGCGCCAGGCGGGCGAGCGTTCGACCATTTGCAGCCGCTGCCCGATGCGGACCGAATCGTTGCAACCGTGCGTCCGCTGCCGCCGCCACCCAAAGAAATGACGGTGCAGCTGCCGGCGTCGACGTCCGGGCCGATGGCCGGATCGAAGCCCGGCCCGATGCGGCTTGCCCCGGTGCATCCGGTCGCCAGGCCCGCGATGACAATTTCCTGCTCCTGGACCGGTGACCCGGGCAGCGCTGGTGTGTGTGACGAATTGTCCGCGGCGACCTTGCTGGTGATCCACGCCGATGCCGATGTGAAATCGAAAGTGTCGGTGCGCTTCATCCGCGATGGCGACCCGCGCGGCGAAATCGCGCTGGCTCCGATGCGCCGCGGACAGATCGTCCGGGCCCGTCTGCCGGCGCGAGTGTGCGGCGGGGTCGTCCGCGGCCGGGTCGAAATCCAGACCATTGTCACCGACCCGGATGGCCGCACCGAGCATGTCACCGACCGCCTTGGGCCGATGTTCCTGCGCTGCTGAAGGCGCTCGCGGAGCCCGCGGTTTTGCCCCGTGCGGCTGTCCGTGCCACAGGCAATGCGGTGGACGCCCCTTACGCCCTGTTGGACCCGGTCGAGCCGGGCATTGCCCGCGTCCTTGCGCATAATCCGTCGGCTTTCACTTACACCGGAACCCAGACCTATCTGGTCGGCGACAGCGCGGTCGCGGTGATCGATCCGGGGCCGGACGAGCCCGAGCATCTCGACGCGCTGGTCGCGGCAATCGGCGGCCGGCCGGTGGTGGCGATCATGTGCACCCACACTCACCGCGATCACAGCCCGGCGGCGATCCCGCTCGCCGCCGCCACGGGGGCGCCGATCATCGGTTGCGCGCCGCTCGTGCTCGACGACGCCGGCCCGCGCGCTGACGCCGCGTTCGACCGCAGCTATGCGCCCGACCGCGTGCTGGCCGAAGGCGAGGAGGTTGAAATCGATGGCCGCACACTGGCCGCGCTGGCGACTCCAGGCCACACTTCGAACCATCTGTGCTTCGCGCTCGAGGGGACCGGAGCGCTGTTCACCGGCGACCATGTGATGGGTTGGTCGACGACAGTGGTATTCCCGCCCGACGGCGACATGGCGGCCTATATGGCGAGCCTCGCCAAGCTCCAGCAGCGCGACGACCGCATCTATTATCCGGCGCACGGGCCAGCGGTGACCAACCCGCGGCAGCTGGTCCGCGGCTTCATCCGCCACCGCCTGCAGCGCGAGCGACAGATTCTTTCGCTGGTCGAGAGCGCAAGCCTAACCATCCCGGAAATCGTCGCGGCGGCCTACAAGGGTCTCGATCCGCGGCTGTACACCGCCGCCGGCGGGTCGGTCCTGGCCCATCTTCGGGACCTAGAGGCACGGGGACTCGTTATGACCGACGGAGAGACATGGACACGAGCGAAACCCAAAGCCTGACAAAGCCGCTGGTAATCGCGGCGATTGTCGCGGCGCTGCTGATTGGCCTGCTGATCGGCGGGGTCGCCGGGCTCAGCAAACTGGTGTTCGGAAGCGGCCCGGACCCGCAAACCATCGCCTCGTCCAGCCTCGAGTCGATGCGCGCGCAGAACCGGCTCGTGCCGTTCGTCGCGCGCTACGTCTCGGTCACCAGCTCGCGCCAGTCGCGCTTCGGTTTCTCGGCCGAGCGAACGCTAATCCTGCCGGGCGACGTCCGCTACGAAATCGACCTCGCCAAATTGCAGCCGCAGGACGTCCGCTGGGATGAAAACACCAAGACGCTGCGGGTTCGGCTGCCCGACATCGAGATTGCCGGCCCCGAAGTCGATCTCGCGGCCAGCCGGGAATATGGCCAGGGCGGCGTGCTTGGTGCATTGACCGATGCCGAAGGCGTGCTCGACAAGGCCAATCAGGCGCGCGCCGTCGCCGACTTGCGCAAGCAGGCGATGGCCGAGGTGCCGATGCGCCTGGCGCGCGACGCCGCGCGCCAGGCGATCGAACGCAGCTTCGCGATGCCGCTCCGGGCCGCCGGCATTGGCGACGCCAAAGTGGTCGCCCGGTTTGCGTCGGAGGACGCCAGCGAGGATCCCTCTTATATCGACCATTCGCGGTCCTATAATGAGGTCCTTGAAGAACAGCGCGCCACCGCCGCGCAGGGAAAACGATGACTGCACAGCCACACAGATTGAAGGGCGCCGACCTGCTGGCCGAAATCAGACGGCTCAAGACCGAACGCAATGCGGTCATCCTCGCCCATTATTACCAGAAGCCGGAGATCCAGGACCTCGCCGACTTCGTTGGCGACAGCCTCGATCTGTCGCGCAAGGCAGCCGCCACCGACGCCGATGTGATCGCTTTCTGCGGCGTTCGCTTCATGGCCGAGACGGCCAAGATCCTGTCGCCTGAGAAGACCGTCATCCTGCCCGACATGGATGCCGGCTGCAGCCTCGAGGATTCGTGCCCGCCCGACCAGTTCAAGGCGTTCCGCGAGGCCCATCCCGACCATATCGCGCTGACCTACATCAACTGCTCGGCGGCGGTGAAAGCGTTGAGCGACATCATCGTCACTTCGTCATCGGCGGATATCATCCTCAAACAGATTCCGATGGACCAGAAGATCATCTTCGGTCCCGACCGCCACCTCGGCGGTTACCTCGCGCGGCGGACCGGGCGCGACATGCTGCTGTGGCCCGGGGTGTGCATCGTCCACCAGGCATTCAGCGAGACCGAGCTCCTGAAATTGAAGGCCGAGCATCCCGGAGCGCCGGTCGCGGCGCACCCTGAATGCCCGCCGCAAATCATTGACCACGCCGACCATGTCGGCTCGACCCGTTCGATCCTCGAATTTGCGCTGAACAGTCCGGCGCAAACCATCCTGGTCGCGACCGAGCCGCACATCATCCACCAGATGGAAAAAGCGGCGCCGGGCAAGACGTTCATCGGCGTGCCCGGCGGCGACGGCAATTGCAACTGCAACATGTGCCCGTACATGGCGCTCAACACGCTCGAGAAGCTCTACGTCGCGCTGCGCGACCTTGAACCGCGGATCGAGCTTTCGGACGAGATCATGGCCAAGGCTCGGGTGCCGCTTGAGCGGATGCTCGAAATGGCCGGCCGGACGGTCGGGCAGGGCGACGTCGGACGGCCGCGGATCAGCGGCGATTAAGCGGCTTTAAAAAACTCAGTTGTAATAGCCGAACGCCAGTCCGACCCAGAAAATCAGCCCAAAAAATATGGCGAGCAGAATCCCGCGAAAGAATAATGGCGAGTCGCGTTCATAGATCGGCAAGGCACGTCTCCCAAAGTGCGCAACGCCTCACTCGCCGGCCTTTTGCATCGAAGCACAAAGCGTCCCAAACTGGGACCGGGCCGGTGACCGAGCGCGCCGATTATAGCGTATCGTAGCCGAAACGACTAGTCGAAAACCAATCCGGTGCGGTGCAGCCGCGGGCTGGGAACCAAATTAGCGGGACCCGCGGCATTCTGCCCCACTTCGGTACAGTCACGATTCCAGCATTTAACCGGAGCTCGTTTCCACGTTTGTGGGATGCCGAGGAGTTTCGGCACTTGGAAACATTCCTGATCATATTTCTGACGTGGGTCACGCCCGGGATCTTGCTGTTCGCTTATTTGCTGTGGATCAGTAAACGCGTCCGACGCCCCGATGATGAAGCGCCGAGCGCGCATCCGCGTGGTCCGTTCCCCGACGAGACCGGCCCGCGCATTCGCAAATAATCGCGCTCAGCGTCCGGCGATTTCGCCCCCGATCGTCGCGGTATCCGCGTGGTGTTTGTCGAGGTGGCGCTTGATGATTTGCAGGTTGCGGCTGTTCGAGCGGAAGAAAAAATCCGGAATCGCCCCGACAAACGGAATCAGTCCAAGCAGCCAGTCGACCCCGATGTTGCCGGCCATCCGCGCAACGTGCCACTTGGACATGCCGAGATTGCGGGCTTCCCACGCCATATAGGCGCCGAGCGCCGCGGCGGCGGTGCTGCCCGCGATCGGCACCAGATCGAGGATTACGTCGAGGCCAACCGGGCGGTTGAGCCCGGGGATCATAACCAGGCGTTCCATCAGCCGCTCCAGCCCCTCGACCCGGCGGCGGACGGATTGCGGATCCGAGCTGAAGCCGGGCAGGGGCTGCTTGAGATTGGGTCTAACTGCCATCATTGAGCGCCTTCACGGTTGAGCTTCTGGTCGAGCCCAGTGAGCGTGTGGCGGCCAAAGCGGTTCCCGGCGAAGCCTTCGATGCGGTTCGAAACCAGCGACCAGCGAACCGGCGCGGCGATCGGAATGAACAATTGCTGCTCATCCATCAGGCGCGATGCTTCGACCAGCAGGGCACCGCGCTGGTCAGCGACCGGCGCCGCCCGCGCCGCCTCCAGCAATGCGTCGGCTTGCTGATTGCAGATCGGCACCAGGGCACAGCGGAACCGGCGCAGGAACCAAGCCGGCGAAGTCGATGGAGCAACCGTGTCGATCAGGACGAGATCTACCGGCTCGCCCTTGGCAGCCCGCTGGAGCTTGATCCCGAGCAGGCGCCAATCGCCCGCCAGCCGATTCAGCAAGCGCTGCGCGCCAGGCCCTTCGGGCAGGTCGATGCGCAGCACCGGCCGTGGTTCAGCGCCGAATAATTGGTTGGCTGCGGCGATCAGCGACGGTCGCCGGTCTGCTACCGGTATCGTCATCCAGTGCGGGGTAACCGGGTCGGGAACGCCGTCCAGCCCGTCCTCGAGAATGGTCGCGCGGCCGACCAGGCCGGGGACGTCGAGCGCCGCGATTAGGCTGTCATGGTCGATCGCTTGCGACAGCAACTTCCTCACTTCGGGGTCGGCGAGCGGCCCGCCGGCGCGCGCCGGGACGAGCCCGAACAATCCCGCGACGGGATCGAATTGCAAGGCGCCGCGCGGCAGCTTGACCCTTTGCGCAAAAGGTAGGTCGGCAAAGGTCGCGCCAAGGAACAGGTCGATGTCGCCGGCAACGAAACTGCTCACTCCGGCGGGCGCGGGGGCTCCCGTCAGCCAGACGTCCTCGCGCCGCCCTTCCTCGCCATCCGGTCCGGGCACCCGGCGCTCGAGCGGAATGTAACCCGCCGGCGCGCCGCGCTGCGCGGTTCGAAACGGTCCGCTGCCTTGTCCGTCGTAGACCAGCGCAAACTCCGGCTGGGCCAGCAACTGGAGCAAATTGGGGCGTGGCACGGTGAGACGAATTTCGAGCACGCGATCGGTCATTGCGACAATGTCGTCGACCGCGCCGAGCGAGTCCTTGAGCGAATTATTGCTGTTGGTCGCGATCTCGCGCCGCAGCGCCCGGGCAATCTGGTGAGCAGTGATCTTGCGCCCGTCGGGCCATTCGACCGCTGCCAGCCGGAAGATGTAGCTGAGGCCGTCGTTGCTAACGTTCCAGCGTTCGGCCAGCCCGGGCTCGATCTGGCCGCGCGGGTCGAACCGCACCAGCCCTTGCGCGGCGGCGGCGAGCAGGACCGTCTGCCCGGGCGTCAGCGGCGCTGTCGCAGGATCGACGATCTGCGGGCTCTCGCCGATCACCGCGACCTTGACCGTCCCCTCGGGCTGGCGATGGCAGGCGCCCGCTAAAGCGGCGAGGACGACAAGCTGCGCCATCGCCAAGGCGCGCCGGAGAGCGGACGGCGGCATGGACATCGGTGTAGCCTCAATCACTGGTTCAGCAAACGTCTGGATAAATGCGTCTCACTGTTTTAGTGGACTAAGGCAGTAGGCGAGTCCAGACAGAAGGATCGTGAGTGGCGGACAGGGACGGAATCTGGAGCCGCGGCGGCATTCCTGTCGAGGACCTTCCCGACCCGCTGGCGCCATTGCCAGGACCGACTCCGAAACCGGTCGAACCGGGCGCGGCGCCGGCGGCGCCCCCGCCGAAGCCGCGCCGAAGCCGGCGGCGGATCATCTTCTATTCGATCGCTGGCGTGGTGCTGGTCACCCTTCTGTGGCTGATCGTCACTGCGCCACTGTCGCGAGCGCTTGAGCCGCTCGACGACCCGGCCCTGCTGCTGCTGTCCCAGGAGGGCCAGCCGATCGCCCGCCGCGGCGCGATCAAGGAAGCGCCGGTCGAGGCGGCAGCCCTCAACCCGCTGACACCCGCCGCCTTTGTCGCGATCGAGGATCGGCGGTTCTACCGCCACTGGGGCATCGACCCACGGGCGATCGGCCGCGCGGTGGTCGCCAACATGTCGGCCGGCGGCGTCCGCCAGGGTGGCAGCACGATCACCCAGCAGCTCGCCAAGACCAGCTTCCTGTCGAGCGATCGCAGCCTCAAGCGCAAGGCTCAGGAAGTGATCATCGCTTTCTGGCTCGAAGCCTGGCTGACCAAGGACGAGATCCTGTCGCGTTACCTCTCGAGCATCTATTTCGGCGACGGCGTCTATGGCTTGCGAGCGGCCGCCAAGCATTATTTCAACCGCTCGCCGGAGAATCTGAGCCTCGCCCAGTCGGCCATGCTCGCCGGGCTGGTCCAGGCGCCATCGCGGCTGTCCCCGACGCACAACCTCCAGCTGTCGCAGAAACGCAGCAGGATGGTGCTCGCGGCGATGGCCGACACCGGCGTGATCAGCGCGGCGCGCGCACACGCGGTGGCTTCGGCGCGCCCGGTCGGGCAAATGTCGAAGGTCCCGACCGGAACCTACTTCGCCGACTGGGTCGCGCCCGCGGCGCAGAAGGCGTTTGAAGCGACTTTCGGCCAAATCGAGGTTCGCACCACGCTCGACGCCGACCTCCAGCGACTGGCGGTGCGAGCGGTCAGTCGCGCCAACATCGGCGATGCCCAGGCGGCGCTAGTGGCGATGCGCCCCGACGGGCGGGTGGTCGCGATGGTCGGCGGACGCAGTTACAAGGCAAGCCCATTTAACCGCGCGACTCAGGCGCGGCGCCAGCCCGGCTCGGCCTTCAAGCTGTTCGTCTATCTCGCCGCGCTGCGCGCCGGGTGGACACCCGACAGCATCATCGAAGACCGTCCAATCACCATCGGCGGCTGGACCCCGGTCAATAGCGACGGGATCTATCGCGGCCCGATCACGCTGCGCGAAGCCTTTGCGAGGTCGAGCAATGCGGCGACCGTGCGCCTGTCCGAAAGCGTCGGCCGCGCCAATGTCCTGCGCGCCGCGCGCGAGCTCGGCATTTCGAGCCCGCTGCCGAACAGCCCGAGCGTCGCGCTCGGCACCGCCGGGCTGAGTTTGGTCGAACTGACCTCGGCCTATGCCGCGATCGCCAGCGGCCGCTACCCGATCGCTGCGCGCGGGCTGCCGCTCGATGCGCAGGATCAGGGCTTCACCAGGTTTTTCCGCCGTGGCGGGAGCCTCGACCAGCGCCGCGACTGGGCGCCGATGCTCGATCTGTTGTGGGAAGCGACCAACAAGGGCACCGGCCGCCGCGCCGCCTTGGCGGTGCCGACCTTCGGCAAGACCGGCACCACCCAAGGGAATCGCGACGCGTTGTTCGTCGGCTTTGCCGGCGACCTCGTGGTCGGGGTGTGGGTCGGACGCGACGACAACAAGTCGCTGGGTAAGATCAGTGGCGGAACGGTGCCGGCGACGATCTGGCGCGAGTTCATGGTTCCGGCGCTCAGCGTCGACGGTCGCGCCGGGCCGCCGTTGCCCCGCCTGGCCCATGTGCCAATCGCGCCGCCGCGCCGCCACGAGAAAAAAAGTCCGCTGCCGGAAGACTGGAGCAACGGCACCCGCCGGCTGCGCGGCCTGATCCAACAGGTCGAGGACCTGGTCTCGGAGACTGACGGCCGGTGATTGCGCAGATTTGATTTTATTGATGGTTAACTCCCGGAAACCTCCCGCTTTAAGCCTTTTTCAACTCCTCTGGGGCTAATTCCAGGGCAACCTTCGCGAAAGCGCAAGGTGGGGGAGAACGCTTCCCGAGATTGTGGAGCCTTAAGGAGACCAGAAATGGCTAAGTTTTTGAAACTGATTCGTAACGACAAGGGCGCGACCGCCATTGAATACGGCCTGATCGCCGCTCTCATCGCCGTTGCGGCGATTGGTGCAATGTCGAGCATCGGCAGCGCGCTGAACACGACCTTCGGTGAAGTCGCGACCAACCTGTAATCGCACTTCTTCGATAGTTACCGGACGGCGGCGTCGAAAGACGCCGCCGTCTTTGTTTTGGGCGAAGGCCGGTCCTCCCGGCCGCTGGTCCACGGCGGCGGATCGCTCGCCGGAAAACTTTCCATCGATGCCTCGTCGACCATGTCGGACAACCGGCCGGGATCGCGCCGTGCCTTGTCAGGATCGGGGTCAAGCGCCGGACGGCCGCCGCGATTTCCAGTCATCGAACCTCCCGCTCGTCCGCAACTGGACGATGCCACGGATTTATAACACCTTGAGAATGGCTCTGGACAGCCGCGCCGGCGTGAACGGCTTGGGCAGCACCACGACGTCGTCGGGGCGAGACCCGACCGCCTCGCCTTCGGCATAGCCGGTGATGATCAGGCACGGGAGGTCGGGATGGACCTTGCGCAGCCGGTGGACGAGGTCGGTGCCCGACAGCTCGGGCATGGCATAGTCGCTGATCAGCAGGTCCCACTTTGACTTACCGCCGTTGAGCGCGGCCAGCGCTTCGGTCCCGTTGGTTGCCTGGGTCACGGTATGACCGAGCTCCTCGAGCACCGCTGCGGTGGTCGCGCGCACTTCCGCGTGATCGTCGACCAGCAGGATCCGGAGCGGATTGCTGGCGCTGGGCTCCTCGGCTTCCGGACCAGGCTCGAACACGTCGGCTTCGGACGGGACGGCGCGCGGCAGCAGGATCTCCGCCCTGGTGCCCTTGCCGAGCTTGCTTTGCAGCTGGAAGGCGCCGTTGGACTGACTTGCAAAGCCGTAGACCATGCTCAGGCCAAGGCCGGTGCCCTTGCCGACCTCCTTGGTCGTGAAAAACGGCTCGAGCACCTTTTCGAGATGCTCCGGAGCAATCCCCGAGCCGCTGTCGATCACCGCCAGCACGAGATAGTCGCCGGCGGTCAGTCCGGCTACCCGGCCTGCGCCAATCGTCCGGTTCTCGACGGCGATCTCGATCGTGCCGCCGTTTTCCATCGAGTCGCGGGCGTTGATGATGAGGTTGATGAGGGCGAGCTCGAGCTGGGCCTGGTCTGCGAACGCGCACCACGGCTCGCCGTCGAACTTCCACTCGATCTTGACCAGGCCGCCAAGCATCGGGGCGAGCAGCTCGATCACCGAATGGGCCAATGACTGGATGTCGATGCACGCCGGCTGAAGCTGCTGGCGCCGGGCAAATGCCAGCAGCCGCCCGACCAGCTCCGATCCCTGGTCGGCGGCGCGCTTGGTCATCGCCAGGATCTTGCGGTCCTCGTCCTGCAAGTCCGCCCGCCGCTCGATCAGGCCGAGACCGCCGAGCACCGCCGCGAGCAAATTGTTGAAATCGTGCGCAATGCCGCCGGTCAATTTGCCGATCGCGTCCATTTTCTGGGCCTGCATCAACTGGTTCTGCAGCGAGCGCCGCTCGGTCACGTCGGTCAGCGTCCCGGCGAACTCGATCGGCCGGCCCTTGGGGTCGCGCAGCAGCACCGCCTGGTCATGGAAGTGGCGATATGTCCCGTCGGCGCATTTCCAGCGATATTCGACCGAGAAGCGCCCGGTGGTGCGGCGCGTGGCGAGCGAAGCCATGGCCTGCGCGCGATCCTCCTCGTGGAGCCGCTCGGACCAGATCGACGGGTTGTCGCGGACATGGTCGAGGCTGAAGCCGGTGATTGCTTCGAGATCGCCGCTGACGAAGTGCGGGCAGCGCGAATCGCATTCGATCGGCTCGAAGTAGAGCACGATCGGCAGCGACGAGATGATCGCCGCCTGGCGCTGTTCGGCGCGGCGCAATTCCTGTTCGGCGCGCAGGCGCTCGGTATTGGCCTGGAGGTTGTCGTCCAGCAGCCGTTGCTCCTGCTCGGCCTTGCGCTGGACCTCCTGTGTCATTTCGTAGAGGTCGACGAACACCGCGATCTTCGAGCGCAGCACGACCGGCTCGACCGGTTTGAAGACATAATCGACCGCACCCATGGTGTAGCCGCGCATCAGATGTTCCTTCTCTTTGTTGACAGCGGAAAGGAACACGATCGGGATGCGCTTGGTCTGCTCGCGCTGGCGGATGATCTGGGCGGTTTCGTAGCCATCCATGCCAGGCATGAAGACGTCGAGCAGGATCACCGCGAACTCGCCCTTGAGGAGATGGCGCAGGGCTTCCTCGCCCGACGACGCGGTTTCGACCTCGGCGAGGTCCTCGATGACCGTGCGGATGGCGAGCAGGTTGCGCTCGTCGTCGTCGACCACCAGCACCCGCGCGCGCTTGGTCGCGGAGGCGAATGGCTCCGGCGCATCGGCGGGGTGCTTGCGCACCGAAACCAGCGGCTGTGGTGCGGTCATCCGTTATTCGGCCGCGGTCTGCGTCAGCTGCACGAGATCGTGCGCTCGATTGCGCGAT
>JBDTRT010000124.1:0-9779 GCA_039931595.1 Sphingomicrobium sp. | reverse complement strand
GATCGCGGCCCATCAGCCAGCGCGCCAGGCGCGGCGCATCCTCGAGCCGCACGCAGCCATGGCTGATTGCCCGCTGGTCAGCCGCGAACAGCTCCTTGCGCGGGGTGTCGTGGAGGAAGATGCCGTCATTGTTGGGGAAACCGAACTTGACCTGGCCCATCGAATTGGCCGGTCCGGGCAGCTGGCGCACCTTGACCGTGATGCGGCCGTCGGCGACCGCGCGCCAATCGACATCCTTGGGCGAAATCACCGGCGCGTCGGCGGCAAAGCTCGCCAGCACCTGGTAATTATGGTCGGTCAGATAGCGCACGCCCTGCTCGAGCACGCGTGGCGCGATCAGGCTCTTGGCGAGATCGGCGGGGACGTTCCAATAGGGATTGAGGGTCGCGTAATAGATCTTGCTGGCGAGGGTCGGGGTCTGGGCCGAGGCCTTGCCGACGATGACCTTCATCGAATCGCGCACCGCGCCGTCTTCGACCATGAACAGCTGCGCCGAGGCGGCGTCGACCAGCAGATAGCGGCCGTGGGTCGGGTAGGCGGCGGCGGTGAACGCCGCCGGCAGCGCCTGGGCGCCGGGCGTGACCGACAGCGCGGTCGACGAGATCGTGGCGGCGGGATTGGCGGCGGCAGACGGCACGGCTGACACGTCGGCCGCCGCCGCCGGGGTGGTGGTGGCGAGCGCGATCGGTGCAGCAGCAATCAGCAGCGCATGGCTTGCGCCGCGGAGCAGGGTCCGCAGGGTCACTGGTTTTCTCTTTTCTTAAAAGCGTTTGGTGGTTCAACGCCCGGACTCCGGAGCGGTTTCATTAATTGTTGACATGTCGCTAATCGGGACTTTTCCGCGAGGTTGGGGGCTGGCTCGTTCGATCAGCGTTCGAGCGCCGGAGCGACCCGCTTGACCGACTCGCGGGGGCGGGAGCACTCGCGGGGGCGGGAGCAAAGGCGCCGGGCCGCCAGTGCCGGGTGCGCCCAATCGCAACCCCTGACCCGCGGCCGAGTGCTGCGTGCTGTAAGCGTCACCCCGCCCTCAGCGAAGGAGGCTGGCAATGACCGGTCCTAAGCCGTTTTCCGGCAAGCGCGTGCTGTTCCCTGGTTCGATGATCGTCGGCGCGATTGCGCTGTTTATCCCGGTGTCCGCGGTCCAGGCCGAAATCACTCCGCCGCCGCCCGCCAGCACCCAGACCGCCGAGCGGCCGCTCGCCACCGGCTCGAGCGCGGCGACCATTGCCGGGCAATCGGTGATCGGCGCCGCGGCCGCCGCGCCGGCCGGCGACACCTCGATCCGCCCGTTCAAGTTCCACGCCTCGGACGCCGCGCTGGCCGACCTCAAGCGGCGGGTCGAAGCGACCAACTGGCCCGACCGCGAAACGGTCAATGATTCAACCCAGGGCGTGCAGCTGGCGACGATGCGCAAGCTGGCCGATTACTGGGCGCACCATTACGACTGGCGGCGCGCCGAGGCGCAGATCAATTCCTATCCCAACTGCGTGACCAACATCGACGGGCTCGATATCCACTTCATCCAGGTCAAGTCGAAGCATCCGAATGCGCTGCCGATGATCATCACCCACGGCTGGCCGGGGTCGATCATCGAGCAATTGAAGATCATCGGCCCGCTGACCGATCCGACCGCTTACGGCGGCAAGGCCGAGGACGCGTTCGACGTCGTCATCCCGTCGCTCCCGGGCTACGGCTTTTCGGGCAAGCCGACCGCGCCCGGGTGGGACGTGCCGCACATCGCCCGCGCGTGGGACGTGCTGATGAAGCGGCTCGGCTACACCCGCTACGTCGCGCAGGGCGGCGACTGGGGCAATGCGATCAGCGAAGT
Organism: Sphingomicrobium sp.; assembly: GCA_039931595.1. GTDB lineage: Bacteria > Pseudomonadota > Alphaproteobacteria > Sphingomonadales > Sphingomonadaceae > Sphingomicrobium. The sequence goes on along the minus strand of JBDTRT010000124.1, from coordinate 7,951 downwards.
GATGGCGCTGCAGCAACCGCCCGGATTGCTGGCGATCCACACCAACATGTCGGCGACCCTGCCGCAGGCGATCAGCAAGGCGCTTCCGGCCGGCCCGCCGCCGCCCAACCTGTCGCCCGACGAGACCCACGCCTGGACCCAGCTGACCGATTTCTACGTCCACGGCCTCGGCTATGCGATCGAGATGAACCAGCGGCCGCAGAGTCTTTATGCGCTGGCCGATTCGCCGGTCGGCCTGGCGTCGTGGAGGCTCGACCACGACATCCAGAGCTACGAGCTGATCGCGCGGGTGTTCGACGGCGCCAAGGAAGGGCTGACCAAGGACGACATCCTCGACAATGTGACGCTCTACTGGCTGACCAACACGGCGATTTCGTCGGCCCGGCTGTATTGGGAAAACCGCAACGGCAAGGGCGGCTTCTTCGACCCGCGCGGAGTGCCGCTGCCGACCGGCGTCAGCGCCTTTAAGTACGAGATCTACCAGGCGCCGGAGAACTGGGCGCGGGCCGCTTACCCGCACCTGGTGTTCTACAAGAGCCACGACAAAGGCACCCATTTCGCGGCGTGGGAACAGCCCCAATTGCTGACCGAGGATCTGCGCGAGACCTTCCGCTCGGTGCGCTGAGCCCGGCCGATGATACGCACCAAACCGATCGTCGCGGCGATGTCGATGGTGGGAGGTGCGGCGCTCAGTGCCGCGCCTCCCGCCGCGCCTCCGCCGACGCCGCGGCCGGCGGGCACGACTGGGACCGATCTCCAGCGGCACGACCTCAGCAGCCCCGGCCGCGAGATGCTCCAGGCGCGGGTCGATTTCGCGCCGGGCGCGGCGTTCCCGCGCCATTCCCACCCGGGCGAGGAGATCATCTACGTTCTCCAGGGAACGCTCGAATATGAGGTCGCCGGAAAGCCGGTCACGCTCAACGCCGGCGAGGTTTTGTTCGTGCCCAAGGGGACGGTCCACGCCGCGCGCAATGTCGGCACCGGCCCCGCGGCCGAGTTTGCGACCTACGTGCTCGTCAAGGGAAAACCGCTGACCGTGCTGGCCAAGTGAGAAAGCACGTCGAAGCGGAGCTGAGGCCCGACAATCACCGGATCGAGGCGTTTTCCGACGGGGTGTTCGCGATCGTGGTGACGATCATGGTGCTCGAAGTGCGCATCCCCGACAGCCTCGCCTTTGGCAACGACCGCGCCGCGCTGCTGGATTTCGCGTCGTACCTGGGGACCTATGCCCTGAGCTTCCTGGTCATCGCCAATCTGTGGACCAGCCACCATTATCTGAGCTTCACGCTGCGGCGGCCGGCGCGGGCGACGCTGTGGTACAATAATCTGCTGCTGTTCTGCGTCACGCTGGTGCCGATCGCCACGCGGTTCCTCGGCATGCACCCGGCCTCGCCGCGGGCCGGAGCGGCCTATGGCCTGATCGCGGCAGCGTGCACCGCCTGGTTCATCCTGCTCCGCGCCCACGCCGCGCGGATAACCGACAACCCGCTCCATCGCGGCATTCACAACCGCATCATTCGCCGCGCATCGCTGTTCCTGATCATCTACCTGGCGTCGATCCCCTTGGCCTTCGTCAGCATGTGGCTGGCCTGGGCGTGCTTCGTGATCGTCCCGCCGATGCTGTTCCTGCCGCTGATCAGCGGGCCGGTGCCGGACAGCCATTCGCGCGCCGAACGCGCGCTCGAACATTCGTGCCCATAGGAAGGGCGCGTAAGAGAGGAGAGCCGATGCCGATGTGGTTGGACCGGCGCGACTTTGTCGGCGCTGCGGCGGCGGCGGTGAGCGCCGCTGACCTTGGCATCACCGCCCCGGCCAAGGCGGCCGGGCCGGCGATCAAGCAGGTCACGGCCGGCCTGCTCGACGTCGGTTATGCCGAGCTTGGCCCGGCCAGCGGCGAGCCCGTGCTCCTGCTCCACGGCTGGCCTTACGATATCCACGCGTTCGACGAGGTCGCGCCGATCCTCGCCGCCAAGGGCCATCGGGTGATCGTGCCGTATTTGCGCGGCTACGGGTCGACCCGCTTCCTCGCCGCCGACAGCTTGCGCAACGGCCAGCCGGCGGCGCTGGCGCAGGATGCGGTGGCGCTGATGGACGCGCTCAGGATCGACCGCGCGATCCTCGCCGGGTTCGACTGGGGCGCGCGCACCGCCGACATCGTCGCCGCACTGTGGCCCGAGCGGGTGCGCGGGCTGGTCGCAGTCAGCGGCTATCTGATCGGCAGCCAGGCCGCCGGCCAGCAACCGCTGCCGCCTTCGGCCGAGCTGCAATGGTGGTACCAATTCTATTTCGCGACCGAGCGCGGGCGGCTCGGCTATGAGCGCAACCGCAAGGCGTTCGCGCGGCTGATCTGGACGCTGGCTTCGCCGCAATGGCACTTCGACGACGCGACCTTCGAGCGGTCGGCGGCGGCGCTCGACAATCCCGACCAGGTCGCGGTGGTGATCCACAATTACCGCTGGCGGCTCGGCCTGGCCGAGGGCGACCCGGCGCTCGACCCGATCGAGCAGCGGCTGGCGGCGGCGCCAACGATCGGCGTGCCGACGATCACCATGGAGGGCGATGCCAATAGCGCGCCGCACCCCGAACCGGCGGCCTATGCCAAGAAGTTCACCGGGCGCTATGCCCACCGGCTTGTAACCGGCGGGGTGGGGCACAATTTGCCACAGGAGGCACCGCAGGCGTTTGCCCAAGCGGTGCTCGGCGTCGTTAGTGTCTGAATGATGGAGTGCGTGGATGAGCTACAGTAAAACCGAGGAGGCCGTCGCCGGCCTTTCGCCCGAGCAGTTCAGGGTGACCCAGGAAGGCGCCACCGAGCGCCCTGGCAGCGGCGAATATCTCCACAACCACGAGCAAGGCATCTACGTCGACATCGTCAGCGGCGAGCCGTTGTTTGCGTCGTCGGACAAGTTTGAGAGCGGCTGCGGCTGGCCGAGCTTCACCAAGCCGATCGAGCCCGCCCACGTCAACGAAGTGCGCGACTCATCGCACGGGATGGAGCGGATCGAAGTCCGCTCGACCCACGGCGACAGCCATTTGGGGCACGTCTTCAATGATGGGCCGGCCGACCGCGGCGGGCTGCGCTATTGCATCAATTCGGCGTCCTTGAGGTTCGTCCCGCGCGAGGAAATGGAAGACGCGGGCTACGGCGAGTACCTCGACCAGGTCGAATAGCGACGAGCGCGTTCAGCGCGACTTCATGATCGAGCTGATCTGGCGCAGGCGCGAGAGATAAACTCCGTGCGTGCAGGATTCCGACCGGCAATTATCCCGCCGAGCGATGAATTGACCGTGCGAGCGCAGCAGCTTGGCGCGCGTCGCGGAGTCGGCGCGGCCCCATGACTCGCTGTAGAGAATCGCCTGCTGGCGATCGAGCGCGGCGAGATAGGTGTGGTTGCAGACCGTAATCTCACCGCGGGTCCGGGCGAAGTTACAGCTGAAGCTAGGCTGCGGCGCCGGGGCCACCGCCGGGACTTCGATGCGCGGCCTCGGCGGCGGCGTCGTGGGCTGGGGCGGAGCGGGCCGCGACTGGGCCAGAACCGGCACGATCGATGGCCGAATGACGGGTGACACCGGCGCGACCGGAGCTGGCCGCGAAGCGACCCGCGCCATCGGCGGCGGCAACGGCAGTTCGGGCCGTTGCTCCTTTTGCTGCCTGGTCGCCGAGCGGAACACCGCCTGGGGATCGAAGGACAGCGGCAGCGCGCCCGGCTCGGCCGCGGAGACTTCCTCGTTCGACGCCCCGAACGGTTGTTCGGGCGATGGCAGCGGGGCGCGGACGAACAGGAATACCGCCAGCGCGAGCAGGGTGATCGCGGCGGCCGCGAACAGGGCGCTCGGCGACCGCGCCTTTGGCGGCTGGTCCGGAACCCACGCCGCCTCCATCCGCATCTTGTCATATTCGGCGCGGCGCTCGGGATCGCCGAGCACCGCATAGGCGTCATTGATGGCGCGGGTGTGCGCCGCCGCCTCGGCCGACGGATTGCGGTCGGGATGATAGAGCCGCATCAGAGCCACATATGCGGCGCGGATGACCACCTCCTGCGAGGTCGGGGCCAATCCCATGGTGGCATAATGATCAGGCGTCACTGGGCCTTGCGCACCCCCACGGTTCGATCGCCGATTCTTGCTCCGCCGAAACGGTTTAGCAAGGTCGAAATGCGGCGGCGGTCAGCGGGCACGGATATCGAACCGGCGGGCGGTCGGATGGCTGCTCGACAGGCCGCCGTCGACGACCAGCGCTTGGCCGTTGACATATGACGATTCGGCCGAGGAGAGGAACAGAGCGGCGGCGGCGATCTCATGCGCCTCGCCGCCGCGGCGAAGCGGGTTGAGATCGCCGATGCGGTCGCCGCGGCCGGCGTCGCGCGCCATCTGGTAGAGGATTTCGGTCATCCCGGTTTCGATCAGCCCGGGGCAGATCGCATTGACCCGGATATTGGTCCCGTAAAGCTGCTGGGCGGCGGTGGTGACGAGGTTGATGACCCCCGCCTTGGCCGCTGAATAAGCCGCTCCGCCCGCGCCCGAGCGCAGGCCGGCGACGCTCGCAGTGCAGACGATCGAGCCGCCGCCGCGCGCTTTCAAATGAGGCGCGGCATATTTGATCGCGAGGAACGGCCCGATCAGGTCGATGCGCAGGATTTCGGCCCAATCCTCGGCGCTCTGCTCGAAGATCGAGCCGAGCCCGCCCGAAATTCCGGCGTTGGCGAAGACGATGTCGAGCCCGCCATGTTCGGTGACGGTGTCGTCGATCAGCCGCTGGACGTCCGCTTCACTGCCGGCGTCGGCGGCGACGATGCCGTCGCCGGGATTGATGTCGGAGCCGACCACGGTCGCGCCCTCGTCGCGAAACAGCTCCGCCGTGGCGCGACCGATGCCCGACGCAGCGCCGGTGACGATCGCGACCTTGCCGCCCAAGCGTCCAGTGGCCATGCTCATTCCCTTGTTCGATTGTCGGCTGATATAGCTGCCACGCCATCCGGAGCCGCGCCATGGATTTCAACCTGTCCCCAGCCGATGTCGAGTGGCGCGAGCGGGTCAAGGCGTTCGTGGACGGCGAGATCCGCCCGCGCGTCGCCGATTACGATGCGCAGCAGCTCCAGGGCGAGCGCTGGAAAGTGCTGCCGGTGATTGAGGAGCTCAAAGCACGCGCGCGGAGCGCCGGACTGTGGAACCTGTTCATGCCGCCGAGCCACGGCGCGGCGCATGTCGACGACAGCTTCACCTTCGACGGGCCCGGGCTGAGCAATCTCCAATATGCGTTCTGCGCCGAGGAGATGGGGCGAATTCTGTGGGCGTCGGAGGCGTTCAACTGCTCGGCGCCCGACACCGGCAATATGGAAGTGCTCCACCGCTACGGCACCGCCGAGCAGAAGCAGCAGTGGCTCAAGCCGCTGATGGACGGTGAAATCCGCTCGGCGTTCCTGATGACCGAGCCGGAAGTGGCATCATCCGACGCGACCAACATCCAGTGCAGCATCGCGATGAGCGGCAATGAATATGTCGTCAGCGGCCGCAAATGGTGGTCGAGCGGAGCGGGCGACCCACGCTGCAAGCTGGCGATCGTGATGGGCAAGAGCGATCCCGGCGCAAGCACCTACCAGCAGCAGTCGATGATCCTCGTCCCGCTCGACGCCGACGGGGTCGAGATCGTCCGCCACTTGCCGGTGTTCGGCTATGACGATGCGCCACATGGCCACATGGAAGTGGCGCTGAACGAGGTCCGCGTGCCGGCTTCCAACATCCTGCTCGGCGAAGGCCGCGGGTTCGAGATCGCGCAGGGCCGGCTCGGCCCGGGGCGGATCCACCATTGCATGCGGATGATCGGGGTCGCCGAGGAAGCGCTCGAGGCGATGGTCGTCAGGCTCAAGTCGCGCACCGCGTTCGGCAAGACGCTGGCCGAGCAGTCCGTGTGGGAGGAACGCGTCGCCGACGCCCGGATCGAGATCGAGATGACCCGCCTGCTGTGCCTGAAAGCGGCCGACATGATGGACCGCGCCGGCAACAAGGCGGCGCAGCGCGAGATCGCGATGATCAAGGTTGCAGCGCCGCGCACCGCCTTGAAAGTGCTCGACGACGCCATCCAGGCGCACGGCGGGGCGGGGGTCTCGCCCGACTTCCCGCTGGCCAGTGCATGGGCCGCGGTGCGCACCCTCAGGCTCGCCGACGGGCCCGACGAAGTCCACCGCCGGGCGATCGCGAGGCAGGAGTATAAGCAGCATAAATGAGCGATCCGCCGCTCAATCAGGACGCCTTGGGGACGTGGCTCGCCGCCAATCTGGCGGGCTTCGAAGCGCCGTTCAGCCTGACCAAATTCTCGTCGGGCCAGTCCAACCCGACGTACCTGATCGACGCCGCGTCGGGCCATTATGTGCTGCGCCGCAAACCGTTCGGCGAATTGTTGCAATCGGCCCATGCGGTCGACCGCGAATTCAGGCTGCTGTCGGCGCTTGCGCCGCTCGGCTTCCCGGTGCCGCGGCCGCTTGCGCTGTGCGACGACGCGGCGGTGATCGGGGCGATTTTCTACGTCATGGAGAAGGCTGAGGGGCGGCCCTACGCCGACGGCGCGCTGCCCGGGTTCGAGCACGCCCAGCGGACCGCAATCTATCACGCGATGGTCGATGCGCTGGCCGATTTGCACCGGGTCGATGCAACCGCCGTCGGACTCGGCGATTTCGGCAGGCCGGGCAATTATTTCGAGCGCCAGGTGGCACGCTGGACGCGGCAGTATCGCGGCTCGCAGACCGAGCAGCTGGGGGAGATGGAGCAATTGATCGCGTGGCTTCCGCAAACGCTGCCCGAGCAAAGCCGGAGCGCGATCGTCCACGGCGATTATCGGATCGACAATGTCGTGTTCGCCGACGACGGTCGCCTGAGCGCGGTGCTCGACTGGGAGCTTGCGACGATGGGCGACCCGATCGCCGATTTCTCTTACTTCGCTATGCAGTGGGTGCTTCCGGCCGACGGCGGGGCAGCGCTTGGAGGGCTCGACCTCGATTCGCTCGGGATCCCGTCGCTGAGCGCAATCACCGACCGCTATCGGGCGCGTTCCGGGGTTGCGGTGGGGGACAATCTCAACTGGTATTTCGCGTACAACCTGTTCCGCCTGGCGGGGATCGTCCAAGGCATCAAGAAGCGCCTGATCGACGGCACCGCGAGCCATAGCAACGCCGCTGAAATCGCCGCCAAAGTGCCGACCCTGGCGAGCGCGGCGTGGCACTTCGCGCAACTGTCGTAAGCAGCCAAGTTTTTCTGAACAATAGCGAAATAGCGCATTCAGCGGCGGTGCAGTGCGACGGGCTTAGGAACCTCAACTAGGGCGCCGTGCGTTACTTGCGGCGAAGACCTGTTTGGTGAACTTCGAATCGAAGGAGAGTGGCCATGAAGGCTGTTTCGAAAATCCTGGCGGGCGGCGTTGCAATTGCCGCGCTGGCCAGTGCGGCTCCCGCGGCCGCTCAATACTACCCCGGTTACGGCTACGGCAACGGCGGCAACGTCGTCGGCCAGGTCATCAACCAGGTGCTTGGCGGCAACCAGTACGGCTACAACCAGGGCTATGGCGTCAACAGCCAGGCCGCGGTGCAGCGTTGTGCGGCAGCGGTCGAGCAGCGCATCAACCGCGACTATGGTAGCCGCGGCGGTTACGGTGGCTACGGCGGTTATGGCGGCTACGGCGGCTATAACGGTTATAACGGCTATGGTGCCGGCAATGCCCGCGTGCTTGGAGTGACGCGGATCGAGCGCCGTTCCAACAACGGTCTGCGGGTCCGCGGCGTCGCTACCGCCAATGCTTCCTACGGCGGCCAATACGGCGGAGCCTATGGTGGTGGTTACGGCGGGTACGGCGGTTACGGCGCGCCCGGCGGCTATGCTCCGCAGGGTGAGCTGAGCTTCAAGTGCAACATCGATTACCGCGGTTACATCACCGACATCGATCTTGACCGCAACAACAACG
>JBDTRT010000123.1:0-13012 GCA_039931595.1 Sphingomicrobium sp. | reverse complement strand
GGTCGAGCAACTCGGTCATGTTCGCCGCGAATATGTCCCGCGTGCGGGAGAAGATACTCATTCCAACACTCCGCCTTCAAAATCAGGGGCCCTGTACCCCTTTCCCTATTCAAGCGCCGTGCCAGCTAGTCGAAAAGCCCGAAAAGCCAAGAGAAACAACAATTTTCCAAACGCCAAGGGCGAAAATATCTTGCCAATAGATGGGGTTTGCCACCAACAGTCAGCAAGTGGAGCGGACCAGTCAATTCATCGGCCAGAGCCTCGCGTTCCTCGACGCGGTCGAGCGGGCGAGCCGTGCCGCGCCGCTCAACCGCCCGGTGCTGGTGATTGGCGAGCGCGGCACCGGCAAGGAGCTAATTGCCGAGCGGCTTCACCATCTGTCGTCGCGCTGGTCGGGGCCGCTGGTCACCATGAACTGCGCCGCCCTGCCCGAAAACCTGATCGAGGCCGAGCTGTTCGGCCATGAAGCGGGCAGTTTCACCGGGGCGTCCAAAACCCGCCACGGCCGCTTCGAGGAAGCCGACAGCGGGACCCTATTCCTCGACGAATTGGCGACCCTGTCGTCGCCGGCCCAGGACCGGCTGCTGCGCGCGGTCGAATATGGCGAAATCACACGGATCGGCGCGTCCAAGCCGATATCCGTCGACGTGCGCATCGTCGCCGCGACCAACGAGCATTTGCCCGGCCTGGTCGACCGCGGCCTGTTTCGAGCCGACCTGCTCGACCGGCTGTCGTTCGAAGTGGTGACCCTGCCGCCGTTGCGCGCGCGCAGTGGCGACATCCCGTTGCTCGCCGAATTCTTCGGCCGGCGCATGGCGGTCGAGCTCGAATGGTCCAACTGGCCCGGCTTCTCGCCGCGACTGGTGGCCGAAATGGAAAATTATTCGTGGCCCGGCAACGTCCGCGAATTGCGCAACGTGGTCGAACGTGCGGTCTATCGCGCTGAAGATCCCGAGCGGGCGATCGACGAAGTCCAGTTCGACCCGTTCCACTCACCGTGGGCGATGGGCAGCGTTGCCCCGCCGGCTGTGGCGGCTCTCCAAGGCCAGCAGGATGGGGCGGACGCACCGGCTGCGGCGGGCGCGGCCGCTGCGCCGCCGGCCGCTCCAGCGCCAACGAGCGATTTCCGCGCGTCGGTCGCGAGCTACGAACGGGCGTTGCTCGAAGATGCGTTGCGCAAGAGCCGCTTCAACCAGCGCGCGACTGCCGCCGCGCTGGGGCTGAGCTACGACCAGCTTCGTCACGCCTTGAAGCGCCATAAACTTCAGGACTCTGCGACTTAAACCTTCGTTCGTTTATCGAAATGCAGGTGTAACGACCCGCATGGTCTGGTAGTTTATCAGGCCTTAAAGCGAGGAGGTTCCAATGAGAGCAGTCTTCCTGTGTAGCGCTGCATTCGCGTTGATGGGCATGGCCCCAACCGGTGCTGCCGTGATCTCCGTCGGCGGCAACTCCGCCAAAAGCTGTTACAATGCCGCCGCTGCCCGCGATGCATCCGCCAACGCCATGCACGATTGCAACATCGCGCTCGGCCAGGACGTGCTGCCCTACACCGATCTGGTGGCGAGCTACGTCAACCGCGGCGTGTTGCGGCTCATCCAGGCCGATTACCGAAGCGCCGAATCCGACTTCGACCAGGCCATGGCGCTGCAGCCGACGCAGGCCGAAGCGTGGCTCAACAAGGGCATCGCCCGCTACCAGCAGGGCGACACCAAGTCGGCGGTCGAGAATTTCGACCGAGCCATCCAGCTTCGCACGCGCTACGCCGCGCTGGCCTATTTCGGCCGCGGGCTGGCCAATGAGGACAATGGCGACATCAAGGCCGCTTATGCCGACCTCAAGCATGCCAGCCAGCTCAATCCGCAGTGGGATGCACCGCGGCAGGAACTGGCCCGGTTCCAGGTGCGCAAGCACTCGGGCTGATTTCGGCGCTGCTCGGGCGGCAGCGCAAGACCGACGTCTGAACCAGCCGCGCGGGCCCCGATTCCGCGCGGCTGTGTTGCGTCCGATCAAGCCTTAGACGGCGGCCTTAGCTGCCAAGCGTCTGGTAGGTCGCCATGGCGTAGAGCATCGGGATCGACAGCATGGTGTTGAGCCGCGATCCGACCATCGCGGTCCGGCTCGATTTGGCCTTGCTGGCATCGTCCGCTTCGACCAGGCCGAGCGCGCGCTTCTGGTTGGGCCAGATGATGACCCACACGTTGAGCGCCATGAACAGCGCCAGCCACATGCCGATGCCGATCAGCTCGAACCCGTCGCGGAAGGTCAGCGCCTCGACGATATAGTCCTTGACCCACGCCAGCAGCAGCCCGGTGAGGACGGTGAAGGCGGCGCCCCAGCGGAAATAGAACAAGGCCTTGGGCGCGATATATTTGCTGACCGCGGGTTTGAGCTCGGCCGGGATGGTCGGCATGGTCGGGATCTGGACGAAGTTGAAATAATAGAGCAGCCCGATCCAGGTGATCCCGAAGAACACGTGGAGCCAGCGCAGCACCGCCTCGGCGGTCAGTATCTCGGCGTGGACCCCGGCCATCAGCGCCAGCGCAAGGGCGAGACCGATGCCCAGCACAAGGTTCAGATTGTCGAAGATTTTGCCCATTTTGATCCCCTGTTGCCGCCCCCTGGCGACACCCCGTATTAGGGTCAGGACGCGCCGGTCCGCAAGCGTCTGCGGACGACCGGCGGACCCCACGGGCGACCCAATCGTTAGTGGATCATAGAGGAGACCAAGCCATGCCTTTCGAGCTACCCGACCTGCCGTATCCGATCGATTCGCTGGCGCCGCACATGTCCAAGGAAACGCTCGAGTTTCACCATGGCAAGCACCACCGAGCCTATGTCACTAAGACCAATGCGCTCGCGCCCGAGGCCGGGCTCGACGGCAAGTCGCTGGTCGAAGTGATCAAGGCCGCCAAGGACAAAAGCGCCGCCAAATTGTTCAACAACGCCGCCCAGCTGTGGAATCACAGCTTCTTCTGGCAATGCCTCGCGCCGGCTACCGGGCAGGCGCCGAGCGGCGACCTCAAGCGGCGGATCGAGCGCGACTTCGGTTCGGTCGATGCATTGCTCGACAAGCTTGCGACCGAAAGCGCCGAGCACTTCTCCAATGGCTGGGGCTGGCTGGTGCTCGATGGCGACACGCTAAAGGTCACCTCGCTGCACGACGCCGACACGCCGCTGGTGCATGGCCTGACGCCTTTGTTCACGCTCGATGTGTGGGAGCATGCTTACTACATCGACTATCGCAACGAACGGCCGCGTTTCGCCGCGACGGTGCTCCAGAATATCGTCAACTGGGACTTCGTCGCCCAGAACCTCGACGGCAAGGGCGCCGGCCGCGCCGACCAGCAGTCCGCGTCCGCCGACCGACAGGCCGCACCCGCCTAGCCGTCATCGCGAGGAGCGCAGCGACGAAGCGATCCAGCCAAGTAAAGACGCTGGATTGCCGCGCTGCGCTCGCAATGACGCGGTCTTGCGGCGGCTGATTACTGCTTGAGCCGGTAGCCGGTCTTGAAGATCCGGCCGATCACCGCGAGGCACAGCAACAGGAAGGCGAAGGTCGCGGCGAGGCTGATCCCGACCGGGACGTCGGCCTGGCCGAAGAAGGTCCAGCGGAAGCCGTTGATGAGATAGACCACCGGGTTGAACAAAGTGATGCTGCGCCATGGTTGCGGCAGCATGTCGATCGAATAAAATGCGCCGCCGAGGAAGGTCAGCGGAGTTACTACAAGCAGCGGGATGACCTGCAATTGCTCGAAGCCCTTGGCCCACACGCCAATGATGAACCCGAACAGGCAAAAGGTCAGCGCGACCAGCACCAAATACATCAGCATCAGCACCGGATGCTCGACCCGGACATGGACGAACAGATTGGCGGTGACCAGGATGACCAGCGCGACGATCATCGCCTTCGACGCCGCCGCGCCGACATAACCCAATACGGTTTCGAACGCCGACAACGGCGCCGACAGGATTTCGTAGATGGTGCCGGTGAAGCGCGGCATGTGAATCCCGAACGAGGCGTTGAAGATGCTTTCGTTGAACAACGACAGCATCATCAGGCCGGGCACGATGAAGCTGCCGTAGTCGATGCCGTTGATTTCGCTCATGCGCGACCCGATCGCGGCGCCGAACACGATGAAATAGAGCGAGGTGGTGATCACCGGCACGGCAAGGCCGGTCCACAGCGTCCGCTTGAAACGGTGCATTTCGAATTTGTAGATCGCCCAGACGCCGCGCAGGTTCATTGAGTTACCACCGTCGCCGGGATGACGGACGAGTTGTTCATGCCGCGGCGTCCCTCTTGTCGTGGATCAGCCCGACGAAAATATCCTCGAGGCTGGATTGCTTGGTGTCGAGGTCCTTGAAGCCGATGCCGGCGTCGCGCATTGCCGACAGCAGCGAGGGTATCCCGGTGCGCTCGGCCTTGGCATCGAATTCGTAGGTCAGCGTGTTGCCGTCGTCGCTCAGCTGCGGGTGCCAGTCGGCCAGTTCCGGCGGAACTGCGGCAAGCGGTTCGGCCAGCTGCAAATGGAGCACCTTGCGCCCGAGCTTGCGCATCAGCGCGTCCTTTTCCTCGACCAGGATCAGCTCGCCCTTGGCGATCACCCCGACCCGGTCGGCCATTTCCTCGGCTTCCTCGATATAATGGGTAGTGAGGATGATCGTGGTGCCGTTCTCGCGCAGCTTGCGAACCAGCTCCCACATGTCGCGGCGAAGCTCGACGTCGACGCCGGCGGTGGGCTCGTCGAGGAACAGGATGTCGGGATCGTGGGCGAGTGCCTTGGCAATCATCACCCGCCGTTTCATCCCTCCCGACAGGTCCTTGAGGATCTGGTTGCGCTTGTCCCACAGGGACAGGTCGCGCAGGATCTGCTCGATCTTGGCCGGATCGGGCCGCCGCCCAAATAGTTCGCGGCTGAAGCTGACCGTGCCGATCAGCGGCTCGAACACGTCCATCGACAGCTCTTGCGGAACGAGGCCGATGCGGGTCCGCGCCTCGCGAAAGTTGTGCAGCCAGTTCTTGCCATCGACCAGGACTTCACCGCTGGTCGGGGTGATGGTTCCGCACACGATGTTGATCAGCGTCGTCTTGCCCGCGCCATTGGGGCCGAGCAGCGCGAAAATCTCGCCCCGCTGGATGTCGAGGTCGACCGATTTGAGGGCTTCGGTGCCGCTTGCATAGGCCTTGCGCAGCCCGCGGATGCTGAGGATCGGATCGCTCATTCCACCGGCCCCGGCTCCGCCGCCACTGCATCTTCGCGCGTCAGGCCGTGCCGCAGCAGCATTGGCACATTGGCCAAGGCGAACAGGAAGGTGAGGGGGATCGCGCCCCAGATCTTGAAGCCGATCCAGAATTCGGTCGTGCTGTTGCGCCACACGCTTTCGTTGACCACCGCCATGACCGCGAAGAACAACGCCCAGTTGCGCGTCAGCTTGGCCCAACCGCGATCGTCGAGGCCGGGGTAGGTGCCGCCCAGCGCCGATTTGAGCAATGGCTTGCCGGTCGCCAGCCCGAAGCCGAGGATCACCGCGACCAGCGTGTAATAGAGCGTCGGCTTGATCTTGATGAAGGTCTCGTCATGGAGCCAGATGGTCAGCCCGCCCAACACCACAACCATCACCCCCGAAAACCACAGCAGGGGCGAGATCCGGCGGTAGCGGATGGCGGAGAACAGCATCGCCGCGATCATCGCGACCATGAACGAGCCGGTAGCGACGAAAATCTTGAGCGCCGGCGGGACCGGGGCGAGGAAATTGGTGAGGAAGAATACCAATAGCGGCCCGAGGTCGATCAGCAGCCGCGCGCCGCCCTGGGGCTCGGTCTTGACGGGGGGGTCGGCGCTGCTCATCGGGGCCTCATCATTCGGACAGCCCCGCAATTGCCCGGGCCACTGCCCGCGGATCGAACGGACGCAGGTCGTCGACCCCTTCGCCAACCCCGATGGCGTGGATCGGCAGGCCGAATTTCTCCGCCGCCGCAACCAGGATGCCTCCGCGCGCGGTGCCGTCGAGCTTGGTCATGATAAGGCCGGTCACGCCCGCGCTGTCCCTGAACACTTCGACCTGCGCAAGGGCGTTCTGGCCAGTGGTGGCGTCGAGGACCAGCAAAACATCATGCGGCGCTTCGGGATTGATCCGCCCCAGCACGCGCCGAATCTTGGACAGTTCGTCCATCAGATGGGCCTTGTTCTGCAGCCGCCCGGCGGTGTCGACGATCAGCGCGTCGATGCCGGTTTCGGTCGCCTGGCGAACGCCGTCGAACACGATCCCGGCGGCGTCGCCGCCTTCCTTGCCGGAAATGACCGGAGCGCCGATGCGCTGACCCCAGATCTGCAATTGCTCGATCGCCGCGGCGCGAAAGGTATCGCCGGCGGCGAGCAGGACGCCATAATCCTGCTCCTTGAGCCAATGGCCGAGCTTGCCGATGGTGGTCGTCTTGCCGGAGCCGTTGACGCCGATCACCAGCACCACATGCGGCCGCGGAAAGCCCCAGATCTCGAGCGGCTTGGCGACCGGCTGGAGGATCTTTTCAATCTCTTCGGCAAGGATCGTGCGCAAGCCGCGCTCGTCGAGCTGCTCGAACCGCCGCGCCGCGATCGCCTCACGGATCCGCTTCGACGCTTCGGGGCCGAGGTCGGACGCAATCAGCGCCTCCTCGATGTCGTCGAGCGTGGCGGTGTCGAGCGCCGCCTGCTTGGTCAGGCCAGTAATATTGTCGCCCAGCCGCTCGGCGGTCTTGGTGAACCCGCCGCGCAGGCGCTCGAGCCAACTCATGCGAACTCCCCGACCAGATGATCGCCGTCGCGGCCGATAACGCGCACATCGCCGATCGAGCCGCGCAGCGAGCCCGCGACCGCGATCGGGGCGAAGCCGTCGCTGTGACCCTTGGCGCTATTTTCGATCAGCACCCGCTGGGTGGTGCCGACCAGCCGGTCGAGCCAGGCGCTGCGCCGCTCAGCCGCCACCTGGCGCAACCGCGCCGCGCGGGCCTTGACGATGTCGCGCTCGACCGGCGGCATCCGCGCCGCCGGCGTGCCCGGCCGCGGCGAAAAAGGAAAGATGTGGGCCGCGACCACGTCGCAATCGTCGAGCAAAGCCAGGCTGCGCTGCGCCATGGCGTCACTTTCGGTCGGGAAACCGGCGATCAAATCGGCGCCGATCGTCGCATCGGGCCGCAGCGCCTTGATCCGCTCGACCAGGCGGACCGCGTCGACGCGGCTGTGCCGACGCTTCATGCGCTTGAGAATGAGGTCGTCGCCGGCCTGCAGCGACAGGTGGAAATGCGGCAGTAAACGCGGCTCGCCGGCGATCAGCTCGAACAGCGCCTGGTCGATCTCGATGCTGTCGAGCGACGACAGGCGCAGGCGCTGCAGGCGCGGTTCAGCGGCGAGCAGCCGCTGGCAAAGCAGGCCGAGGCCCCCTTCGTAACTGGTAATGTCGACCCCGGTCAGGACGATTTCCCGGGCGCCCTTGTCGAGCTCGGCCGCGACCGCCACGCGGATCGCCTCGAACGGCAAAGAGCGGCTCGGTCCGCGCGCGGTCCAGATGGTGCAGAAGGTGCAGCGGTGGTCGCACCCGGTCTGGACCGCGACGAAGCTGCGCACCCGCGACATATAACCGGCGGCAACGGTCAGCGGCGCGGCGAAATCGCGGGTCTGGATGCGGTCGACCTCGGGCATTGCGGCGAAGCGCTCGGGCTCGAGCTGGACTGCGCAGCCGGTGGCGAGGATCCGGGCATCGGGCCGCTCGCGCCGGGCGCGGCGGATCGCCTGGCCGGTCTGGCGCACGGCCTCGCTGGTCACCGCGCAGCTGTTGACGATGACCCATTCCTCGTCGGCGGGGGCGGATTGCCGCAGCAACTCGCTCTCGGCGAAGTTCAAGCGGCAGCCAAGCGTGATCGTCTCAACCGTCAAGACAGCGCCTCAAGGTCGATCTCACCGGTGAACACGTGGGTCGCGGCGCCGCGCATGCGGATCGGCTGTCCGGCTTCCCAAGTGACGACCAAGTGGCCGCCGGTCATGTCGACCGTGACCGGTGAGGCCGCGCGCCGGCTGGCGATCGCCGCAACCGCGCTCGCGCAGGCCCCGGTCCCGCACGCCAGCGTTTCGCCCGCGCCGCGCTCGAAGGTGCGCAACTTCAAGCGGCCGTGGACCAAGGTTGCGACGTTGACGTTGATCTTGTCGGGGAAGGCGGGGTCGTGCTCGATCCGCGGTCCGAGCTCGTCGAGCGCAACGTCGCGGGCGTCGGGCACGAAAAACACCAGATGCGGGTTGCCGACATTGACCGCCATCGGCTGCTCAAGTTCGCCCCACGCCATCGGCAGCGCGGCGGTGTCCATCGCATAGGCCAGCGGAATCTGCTCCCAGCCGAAGCGCGGCTCGCCAATCGCCACCTCGACTTCGCTGCCCTCGTCTGCTCCGGTGATGATGCCGCCGTCGGTCTCGATCGTCGCCACGCCGGTCAAGGCGACGACGCAGCGCGAGGCATTGCCGCAGCTTTCGACTTCGCCGCCATCATGGTTCCAGATGCGCATCCGCAAATCGGCCTTGTCCGACCGCTCGAGCACGATCAGCTGGTCGCAGCCGATGCCCGAGTGACGGTCGGCCAGCGCCCGGGCGAGCGGCTCGGACATCGCCAGCGGCTCCGCGCGTGCGTCGAAAATGGCAAAGTCGTTGCCCAGCCCGTGCATCTTGTGGAAGGTTCGCGTCATTGGTCGCCGCGCACTTAGGCAGCGCCTCGGCCCAAGTCCACTTCACCTTGACCTTTGAGCCCCCCACATCTAGGGCGCGAGCGTCGTTTTCGACAGATATCGATGACAAGTGCCCACGGGTGCACGCTGGCCGGCGAGGTTTCGCCCGCCGGCGATTTTGCATTTTTGGGCCTTCTTGCACTCGGCAGGGCCATCGACGGGAGATTGGAATGTTCGACAGTCTGAGCGATCGGCTGGCAGGCGTATTCGACAAGCTTCGCGGACGCGGCGCTTTGTCGGAGGCCGACGTCCGGTCGGCCATGCGCGAAGTCCGCGTCGCCTTGCTCGAAGCCGACGTCGCGCTGCCGGTCGCCCGCGATTTCGTTGACCAGGTGACCGAAAAAGCGGTCGGCCAGGAAGTGCTGCGCTCGGTCACGCCGGGCCAGATGGTGGTCAAGATCGTCCACGACGCCTTGGTCGAAATGCTCGGTTCGGAAGCGTCGGAGCTGCGCCTCGACGTCAATCCGCCAGCCGTGATCATGATGGTCGGGCTGCAAGGCTCGGGCAAGACCACGACCACCGCCAAGCTCGGCAAGCGCCTGTCCGAGCGCGAGCGCAAGCGCGTGCTGATAGCCTCGCTCGACGTCGCCCGCCCGGCCGCGCAGGAGCAGCTCGCGGTGCTTGGCCGCCAGGCCAATGTCGATACGCTGCCGGTGGTCGCCGGCCAGCAGCCGGTCGAGATCGCCAAACGCGCCATCCAGGCGGCGCGCTTGCAGGCCTATGACGTCGTGCTGCTCGACACCGCCGGCCGCCTGCACGTCGACGATGCCTTGATGGCCGAGATGAAGGCGGTCGCCGCGGCCTCTTCGCCGGTCGAGACCCTGCTCGTGGTCGATGCGCTGACCGGCCAGGACGCGGTCAACGTCGCCAACGGCTTTGCCGGCCAGGTCGATCTGACCGGCGTCATCCTCACCCGCCTCGACGGCGACGCCCGCGGCGGCGCGGCGCTGTCGATGCGCGCGGTGACCGGCAAGCCGATCAAGTTCGCCGGCGTCGGCGAGGCGATCGACAAGCTCGAGGCCTTCCATCCCGACCGCGTCGCCGGCCGCATCCTCGGCATGGGCGACGTCGTCAGCCTGGTCGAGCGCGCCGCCGAAACCATCCAGGTCGAGGAAGCCGAAAAGCTCGCCGGCAAGATGCTCAAGGGCAAGTTCGACCTCGACGATCTGCGCGCCCAGATCGGGCAGATGCAGCGCATGGGCGGCCTTGGCGCGCTGGCCTCGATGATGCCCGGCTTCAAGGGCATGAAGGGCGCGGCCGAGAAAGCCGGCGACGGCAAGGCGCTGGTTCATCTTGAAGCGATGATGTCGTCGATGACCGCCAAGGAGCGCAGCCGGCCCGAGCTGATCAACGCCAAACGCAAGATCCGCATCGCCAAGGGCTCGGGGACCACCGTCCAGGAGGTCAACAAGCTGCTCAAGATGCACCAGGAAATGGCGACCGTAATGAAGCGCCTGAAAAAGATGGGCGGCCTCGGCAAGCTCGCCGCGATGTTCGGCAAGGGCGGTCTTGAGGGCGCGCTGGGCGGAATGGCGCCGGGCGCGATGCCGCCCGGTCTCGGTGGCGGCGGTGCGGCACTGCCGGGCCTCGGCGGACCCGCGTTCAACCTCCCACCCGGTTTCGACAAGTTCACAAAGAAATAACGCAACTCACTTGAAGGAAACGAAAACATGGCACTTTCAATTCGTCTGACCCGTGGCGGCGCCAAGAAGCGGCCCTATTACCGCATCGTCGTCGCCGACAGCCGCGCCCCGCGCGACGGCCGCTTCATCGAGAAGCTCGGCAGCTACAACCCGCTGCTGGCCAAGGATTCGCCCGAGCGGGTCAAGCTCGATGCCGAGCGCATCAATCATTGGCTCGGCGTCGGCGCCCAGCCGTCGGACCGCGTCCTGCGCTTCCTCGATGCCGCCGGCATCCGCGAGCGCCCGGCGCGCAACAACCCCAACAAGGGCGAGCCGGGCGAGAAGGCTAAGGCGCGGGTCGAGGAGCGTGAGGGCAAGGCGGTCGCTGCCGCCGAGGCCGCCGAAGCCGCCGCCAATGCGCCGGCCGAAGAGCCCGTGGCTGAGGAAGCTGCCGCCGAAGAGGCCGTGACCGAAGAGGCAACGGCCGAAGCTCCTACCGCTGAAGAAGCTCCGGCTGAAGAAGCTGTTGCCGAAGCGCCGGCTGAAGAGGCTGCGACCGACGAGGCTGCCAACCAGGGCGAATCCGCACCTGATCCGGCCGAAGGTTCGGTCGAGAACGCGCCGGCCACCGCCGACTCGCCCGAGGCGGCTGAAGCGGTTGCCGAAGATGCTCCGGCTGCGGCCGATCCGGCCGAAGGCGCCGCCGAGGACGCTTCCGCTGCCGCCGAGACGGCGCAAGCCGATGAGGCCGAGAAGGCCGAATAATCATGGCCGCGCCGGCTCCGGAGGGGCGGACCATTCCGCTCGCCGCCGTCGCCGGCGCCCATGGCATTACGGGCGAGGTTCGCCTCAAGCTGTTCACCGACAGCGTCGATAACCTCGCCCGCCACGCCACTCTGCTGGTCGGCGGGGTCGAGCGCGGCCTGGTCAAGCTTCGCGGCGACCACAAGGGCGCGGTCGCCCGCTTCGCCGGGGTCGATGACCGCAATTCGGCCGAGGCCTTGCGCGGCTCTCTGGTCGAAATCGAGCGCGCCGCGCTGCCGCCGCTCGAAGACGGCGAATATTATCACTCCGACCTGGTCGGGACATTGTGCGTCGACGGCGACGGCAATGCTCTCGGGACCGTCGCCGCGGTCGAGAATTTTGGCGCAGGCGACCTGCTCGAGATCGAGCAGGTCGGCGGCCGCCGCTCGCTGATCCCGTTCCAGCCGGGCATCGCCGACTTGGTTGACGGCCGCTTCGTCCTCGACACCGATTTCCTCGCCTGACCGCGAACTAGCGCAGCAGCGGCTGCTCCTTGGCCAGATCGTTGCGGATGGTGGTCGCCGCGACCCCGCCTTCGCCCATTGCGTGGCTGATCTGGTCGAGCCCGCTGACCACGTCGCCGGCGGCATAAATGCCCGGCACGCTGGTCCGCTGGTGGGCGTCGACCCCGATGCAATCGTCGTCGCTCAGTCGCGCCCCGACCATTTCGGCGAGCTGAGTGTGGGTGTCCGAGCCCAGCGCCGGATAGACGCTGTCGAACGAATGATGGCCCTCGGCGGTGTCGATCACGATGCACTTTCCGGTGATCGCGACCGCTTCGGCCGGGCCGTCGACCATAATAATCCCGGCCGCCTTGAGCTTGGCGTGATCCTCCGCCGGCAGATCGAGTTCGGCGTGCGGCGCGATCAGCGTCACGTCGGCGGTGAAGCTG
This sequence comes from Sphingomicrobium sp., assembly GCA_039931595.1. Lineage (GTDB taxonomy): Bacteria > Pseudomonadota > Alphaproteobacteria > Sphingomonadales > Sphingomonadaceae > Sphingomicrobium. The sequence continues at coordinate 942 of JBDTRT010000123.1, read as the reverse complement.
CGCAGGAACAGCGCTTCGGCCACGCCATTGGCGTCGCTGCCGATCACCCCGACTTTCTTGTCGGTCACTTCGAACCCGTCGCAGATCGGGCAATAGCGGATCAGCCCTCGGGCCAGCGCGTCGTCGTGCAGTGCCTCGTCCATCGGCGGGCGGCGGTTGGTCACTCCGGTGGCGAGCAGCACGGTGCGCGCAGTGGCCGAGCCCGAGCCCCAGGTGGCGGTAAACAGCTCCCCTTCGCAATCGAGCCGGGTGACCCGGTCTTCCTCGATCCGCGTGCCGTACATCTTGGCCTGCTCCTTCATCCGCGCGATCAGTTCCTTGCCGCTGATGCCGTCGGGAAAGCCGGCGTGGTTGTGGGTGCACGGGATCATCCCGGCGCGGCTCTTGCCGGCGTCGACCAGCAGGATGTCGAGGTGGAAGCGGGCGAGGTAGATGGCGGCGGTCAGCCCGGCCGGGCCGCCGCCGACGATCAGACAGTCGAGGGGTTTATCCATCGCTCCCAAGCGCGCAGCAGTCGGCCGAGTTCCAACCGCGCCGCGCGGATGCTAATCGGCGCCATGCCGTTCACCGCGACCGTCCTCACGCTCTACCCGGAGATGTTCCCCGGACCGCTCGGCATCAGCCTCGCCGGGCGAGCGCTGGTCGACGGCCTGTGGCGCCTCGAGGCGCGCAATATCCGCGATTTCGCCGCCGACAAGCACAAGAGCGTCGACGACACGCCGGCCGGGGGCGGGGCAGGGATGGTGCTGCGCGCCGACGTCCTCGCCGCCGCGCTCGACAGTGTCGCCGCCGAGGACAATGCCGCCCGCCCGATGCTCGCGCTGACCCCGCGCGGCGCACCTTTGACCCAGGCCCGGGTCCGCGATCTCGCCGCCGGGCCCGGCGCAATCCTGCTGTGCGGCCGCTTCGAGGGTTTCGACGAGCGCATCTTCGAGGGCCGCG
>JBDTRT010000122.1:0-3733 GCA_039931595.1 Sphingomicrobium sp. | reverse complement strand
TCTGGTCAGCCGAAAACCGCTACCGGATCTGGTTTGCGATCGAAGTCTTCGCGGCGGAGGCGATGGGCCGCAGCGGCGCGATCCCGGCCGACGACGCCGCAAAGATCCGCGCCGCCTACGACGCCGACGTGCTCGGCGAGATCGACATTGCGGCGATCGACGCGATCGAGGCGGTGACCAAGCACGATGTCATCGCCTTCCTCACCTGGGCCGGCAGCAAGATGGGGCTGGAGGCGCGCTGGCTCCACCAGGGCATGACTAGTTCCGACGTGCTCGACACCGCGCTGGCGGTGCAATTGAAGCAATCCGCCGACCTGCTGCTCGCCGACCTCGACGAAGTGCTGGTGGTGCTAAAGCGCCGCGCCCTCGAGCATAAGGATACCCCGACCGTCGGCCGCAGCCACGGCATCCACGCCGAACCGACCAGCTTCGGGCTCAAGCTTGCCTTCGCCTACGCCGAGTTCGATCGCTGCCGTGCCCGCCTGGTCGCCGCGCGCGCCGGCATCGCGACCTGCGCCATTTCGGGCGCGGTCGGCACCTTCGCCAATGTCGCGCCCGAGATCGAAGCCCATGTCGCGGCCGAGCTTGGCCTCACGCCTGAACCGATCTCGACCCAGATCATCCCGCGCGACCGCCATGCGATGTTCTTCGCCACCTTGGGCGTGATCGCCTCGTCGATCGAGCGGCTGGCGACCGAGATCCGCCACCTGCAGCGGACTGAAGTGCTCGAGGTCGAGGAATATTTCTCGCCTGGCCAGAAGGGCAGCTCGGCGATGCCGCACAAGCGCAACCCGGTGCTGAGCGAGAACCTCACCGGCCTCGCCCGCGTCGTGCGCAGCGCGGTCACCCCGGCGCTCGAAAATGTCGCGCTGTGGCACGAGCGCGACATTTCGCATTCGTCGGTCGAACGTTTCATCGGACCCGACGCGACCATCACGCTCGACTTCGCGCTGGGCCGGCTGACCGGCCTGATCGACAAACTGCTGGTCTACCCCGACCGGATGCGCCGCAACCTCGACCGCATGGGCGGGCTGGTCCACTCGCAGCGGGTGCTGCTCGGGCTGACCCAGGCCGGGCTCAGCCGCGAGGATTCCTACGCCCTGGTCCAGCGCAGCGCGATGCAGGTGTGGGAATCCGACGGGCGATTGTCGCTGCTCGACCTGCTCAAGGCCGACCCGGCGGTGACCGAGCGGATCGCCCGGGCCGAGCTCGACAAGCTGTTCGACCTCGATCACCATTTGCGCTCGGTCGACACCATATTTGATCGGGTGTTCGGCCCGACCCCCTAAATTCTGCCTTGCATGGCCCGATCATGCGCTATGGTGGCGGAGGGAAGTTTATAATGCCGTCACCGGACTTTGAGACCGTAGATCAAGCGCCATCAGCGGCCGCCGCGAACGACAGTGCGGCCGACATGGTGCAGATCCAGCCGTCGGGTTTCCTGATCGTCATGTCGCTCGACTGGATCATCCTGCGGGCGTCCGAGAACGTCGACGATTTCCTTGGCGAATCGCACGTTACGCTGATCGAGGAGCCGCTCGGCCGGTTCGTTCAGGCGCAGGCGCTGCACGACCTGCGCAACCATTTCTCGCGGCTCAGCGGCTCGGTCGGCGTGGCCCGGGCCTATCGCGTCCGCCTGACCGACGACCGGCCGCGCTTCGACATCGCCTTCCAGGTCAGCGATGGCCGGGTGCTGCTCGAGGCCGTGCCCAGCCCCGACCACGGGCTTGGCGAAGCGATCGGGTCGGTCGGCGGCTTGATCGGCGGCCTCGCCGATGACAGCGGCGCGCAGCTGCTCGATGGGGCGGCGCGGCGGGTGCGGGCGCTGACCGGGTGCGACCGCTGCCTGATCCGCGTCGGTGACGGCGCCGGCCAGCGCAACGCCGAGAGCAAGCGCGACAGCGCATCGGCCGCGGCGGTGAGCGACCTTGGCGACCTGCCGCCGATCGTCGCCGACACCGCCGCCAGCCCAGTGCCGATCTTCCCGCGCCGGCCCAACGATCGTTCCGTCGCCGCGGCGCTGCTGCGATCGCCGCCGGCCGATACCCTGCACCGGCTGGCCGAGCGCGGCGTCGGTTCGGTGATGACCGTTCCGCTATCCGCGGGCGGCGCAGTGGGCGTGATCCAGTGCGACAGCCGAGCGCCGCGCGAACCCAGTTTCGAGCGCCACGCGGCGGCCGAATTATTTGCTCAAATGTTCGCCCTGCGGCTCGAGGTTGACCGGCTGCAAGGCGCCTGACGCGCCGCGCCGTCAGCCGAGCAGCGGCCGCGGAAGCTGTTTTGGCACCCCGGCAAAATCGCCGACGCTCTCGGCCCATTGAGTAACCAGCTCGATTTCCTCGGCCAACAGGTCGCCGACCGCGGCATGCTCGTCGCGCCGGCGCTCGGCGTCGAACGCTTCGTCGTGACGCTTGGCGTTGCTGGTGAACACCGGGCCGCTGGCGATCGCCGCTACCGCGTCGGGCGCCAGGCCGAGCCCGAAATACTCGCTGACCGCGGCCAGCGCCCGCGCCGGGTCGCCGAGCAGGTCGGCGCTGTCCAGCGACGCCACCCGCCCGGCCGGCAGCCGCGTCAGCAGCTGGGCGAACTGGGCGCGGTGATCGAGCCACACCAAAGCCGCCACCTGGAGATCGCTTTGCTCCCACCGGTCAACCTCGCTGAAGCCCGATTGAAGCTGCGGCAGCCGGCTAAGGCTCGACATCGTCTTGCGCGCCCAGATCCGCCCCCACAGCCCCTTCTTGGCGACCGAGCGGAGGAAATCCGGAAGCTCGCTCGACAGCAGCAGCGCCTTGCTCGCCGGACGCAGCTCAAGAATCTCGTCGATCAGCGGATTGACCACGTTGCTCGGCTTGACCACCACCGTCTCGCCCGGCGCGAACGGCCGCGCCAGCAGGCTCAGGATCGGCTCGAGCTGGCCTCGCACGGCGCCCGGCACGCCCGCGGCCAGCGCCGCCTGGGCGAGGTCGTTGAGCACCAGCGGCTCTTTCAACGCCATTGCCCGCCCCGGCACGTCGAGCGCCCGGGCGAGCAAGGTCGAGCAGCAGAAGGCCGAGTGGAAGAGGAAGTGGCACGGATTGGGCGGAAGCTGCGCCAGCGCCGGTCCAAGCGCCTGCAGGGTCACGTCCTGGCGCTCGGGCAAAGCTTGCAGCAACTGGTCGTCGAGGAATGTCGCCGCGCGGTGGGCGTCGCGGTCCGCGCGGACCAGGCTCAGCCGATTGCCGGCGACATCGAGACGGAACGGCAACCAACGGTAATCGCCGACGATCGCGCTGAGTGCATCCATCGATCAACAAGCTTTCGGACTGTGGAATGGCGCGGCTCGCCATGCCATAGGCACGCAGACGATCCGGCACCAGTAATACGCAACCAGATTTGGGGACAATGAGCGACTCCATGATCCGCCTCAATCCGGCGCTCGACGAGGCCGCCTTGGGCCGCACGCTGGTCGACCATCGCCGCCTCCAGGTCCGCGACTTCCTGGTCGGGGAAGACGCCGAACGGATCCATGGCCTGCTGGCCCGTGAGACACCGTGGTGGACCGCCTTTAACGACGGCGAACGGGTGGCGCAGATGTCGCCCGAATTCGCCGCCCGGGTCACGCTCGAGCAAGTCGCCGAGATCCGCGACGGAATCCACCAGCGGGCGCAGCGCCAGTATCAATTCCTTTACGACTATTATCCGTTGTTCGCGCATTACTTCATGCCCGAAATCCCGTGGATGCCGCTGTTCGAAG
>JBDTRT010000121.1:0-30288 GCA_039931595.1 Sphingomicrobium sp. | reverse complement strand
GCGTTCATGCTCGCCATCCGCCGCACCGGCGCCCATGCCAGCTACGCCCCGTTCCACGCCGGCGAGCGGCCGTGGCATTCGGCGATGCACGCGACCTATGTCCATGCCACCGCGCCGCTGCGGCGGTTGGCCGACCGCTACATCAACGAGGCCACGCTGGCGGTCGCCGCCGGGCGCGCCGTTTCCGAACCGGTGACCGCGGCATTCGCGCGGCTGCCCGACGTCATGAACCGCGCCGATGCGAAAGCGGGGCAGGTCGACAGCGCGGTGCTCGAACTGGCCGAGGCGGTGGTGCTCGCGTGCCGGGTCGGCGAGCGGTTCACCGGCACCGTGACCGCGATCGACAAGAAGCGCGGCGCGCAAATCCAGCTGGCCGATCCGGCGGTCATCACGCGTGTGCCGGGCGACGGCCTGGCGATTGGCGAATCGGTTCGGCTTCGGCTCGATGAGGCCAATCCGGCGCAGCGCCTGACCCGTTTTTCGCGGGCCTAGGCTTCGACCCGCACTCGCTCGCCGCTCGAAACCTCGGACTGAAGTCGCTCGAGTATTGCCGCGGCGACCACTTCGGGCGGCTTGACGCTGTCCGGCTCTTCGCCCGGGAACGCCAGCGCGCGCATCCGCGTCCGGGTCGCGCCGGGATCGACGATATGAACCCGGATCCGGCCGCTGTGCTGGGTTTCGTCGGCGTAGGCGCCAAGCAGCGCCTCGAGCGCCGCCTTGGACGAGCCATAAGCGCCCCAGAACGCGCGCGGCTCGCTTCCAACCGACGAGGTCAGCGCGACCACATCGGCGCGCCCGGCTTTGCGCAGCAGCGGGTCGAACGCGGCGATGACGGCCTGGTTGGCGACCAGATTGAGGGCGAGCACCCGGGTATATTCCTTGGGGTCGATATGCTCGACCGGAGTCAGCGAGCCGAGCATGGCGGCGTTGAGGACGACGATGTCGAGCGCCGGCCAGCGCTCGGCGAAGGCCGCCGCGAGCTTGGCGATTGAGTCGCCGTCGGTCAGGTCGAGCGGGGCGATGGTGGCCGAACCGCCGGCGTCGTCGATGCGGTCGTCGACCGCTTCGAGCGCGCTTGCGGTGCGTGCGACCAGGATGACATGGGCGCCGGCCGCGGCCAGCGCTTCGGCGGTCGCGGCGCCGATGCCGCGGCTGGCGCCGGTGACAAGAGCGAGCTTGCCGGCAAGGGGCTTGGGATCAGGCATTGGCCGGGTGCGGTTAGCGGCTGGCAACCAGCGACAGCGCGCCCGACCGTTCCTTTTCCGCAACGTCGGTCAGGGTCGTCGGGTAATCGCCGGTGAAGCAGGCGTCGCAGCGCTGCGGCTGCTGGTCGTTGCGATCCGAGCCGAGCGCCCGATAAAGCCCCTCGATCGAAATGAAGGCGAGGCTGTCGGCGTTGATGTAATCGGCCATCGCCTCGACGCTCATCTGGGCCGCGAGCAGCTTGGCGCGCTCGGGCGTGTCGACCCCGTAGAAGCAGCTGTGGCGGGTCGGCGGCGAGGCGATCCGCAAATGGACCTCGCGCGCGCCGGCGTCGCGCATCATCTGGACGATCTTGACGCTGGTCGTGCCGCGCACGATCGAATCGTCGATCAGCACGATCTTCTTGCCCTTGATCAGCGCCGAATTGGCGTTGTGCTTCAGCTTGACGCCGAGGTGGCGCACGCCATCGCTCGGCTGGATGAAGGTCCGCCCGACATAGTGCGAGCGGATGATGCCGAGCTCGAACGGGATGCCCGACGCCTGGCTGAAGCCGATCGCCGCCGGAACGCCGCTGTCGGGGACCGGGACCACATAGTCGGCCTCGACTGGCGCCTCACGCGACAGCTCGGCACCGATGTTCTTGCGCACTTCGTAGACCGACTTGCCGTCGGCGACCGAGTCGGGCCGCGAGAAATAGACGTGCTCGAAGATGCACGGGCGCGGCTCGACCTTGGCGAACGGGCGGAAGGAGCGGATGCCCGAGGCGTTGACCAGCACCAGTTCGCCGGGCTCGACATCGCGCAGGAAGGTGGCGCCGATGACGTCGAGCGCGACGGTTTCGGAGGCGAAGATGGTCGCTTCGCCAAGCTTGCCCATGACCAATGGCCGGATGCCGAGCGGGTCGCGGCAGGCGATTAGCCCGTCCGGAGTGAGGACGACCAGCGAGTAGGCGCCTTCGACCTGCTTGAGCGCGTCGGTCAGGCGATCGAGGCTGTTGCTGTAGTCGGAGGTCGCGACGAGGTGGATGATGACCTCGGTGTCGCTGGTCGACTGGAAGATCGAGCCGCGGCGATTGAGCGTCCGGCGAAGCTTCATGGCATTCGACAGATTGCCGTTCTGGGCGACCGCGAAGCCGCCCTCGGCCAGTTCGGCGTAGAGCGGCTGGACGTTGCGCAGCGCGGTCTCACCGGTGGTCGAATAGCGCACATGGCCGATTGCCGAATTGCCGGCGAGCGCGCGCATCACCTGATCGCTGTCGAAGTTGCCGGCGACATGGCCCATCGCCCGGTGCGAATGGAACTGAGTGCCGTCGAAGCTGGTGATGCCAGCCCCTTCCTGGCCGCGATGCTGCAGCGCATGGAGGCCGAGCGCGACGAAACTGGCGGCGTTGTCAGCCCCCCAGATGCCGAAAATCCCGCATTCCTCGCGCAGATGGTCGCCATCGAGACCTGAGTCGAACGGATCGGTCGTCAGCATGTTCTGCAATCGCCCTCAATCTGGGTCGCCCATATAGGGTCGATTCCACGCTTTGTCGCCCTTTGGCTGACTCCGTGACGAAATTATGACTGCCCATCAACGCGTTCAACCGAGTCGCGATCAAAGCTTGACGTTTACGGAAACGTAAAGCAGAGCAAGGCATGGAGTCGTCCTCCGCCACCGCTGCCGGAAGGGCACCCGCGCGCTACGCGATCGGCGAGCTATGCGAAGCGTTTGGAGTGACCGCGCGCGCGCTTCGGTTCTACGAGGACGAGCAGCTGATCGCCCCCGAGCGGCGCGGAACCTCGCGCTTTTATTCGGATCGCGACCGCGCCCGGCTGAGCTGGATCCTGCGCGGCAAGCGAGTTGGGTTCAGCTTGAACGAAATTCGCGAGATGCTGGACCTATATGACGTTGGCGATCACCGGCAGACGCAGCGCCGAGTGACGATCGAGCGCTGCCAGCACAAGATCGGAACGCTGCGGCGCCAGAAGAATGATATCGACGCGACGATTACCGAACTCGAGGATTTCCTCAAGACGCTTGGCACCTCGGCCGAGCAAGGGAGCAATGACTGATGGCCGTCTACGCAGCGCCGGTGCGCGAAACCCGCTTCATCCTCGACGAGGTCCTGCAGGTCGGGAATTATTCGAACCTTGAGGGCTTTTCGGGCGCGACCCCGGACCTGATCGAAGCGATCCTCGACGAGGGCGGCAAGTTCGCCTCCGAAGTGCTGGCGCCGCTCAACAAGGTCGGCGACGAGCAGGGCTGCAAGCGCAACGACGATGGTTCGGTGACGGTCCCGGACGGGTTCAAGGAAGCCTATAAGCAATGGTGCGACGGCGGCTGGCCGACCCTGTCGGCGCCGGAGGAATTCGGCGGGCAGGGCCTGCCGCAAGTGTTGTCGACCGCGCTCAGCGAATATGTGCTGTCGGCCAACCAGGCGTTCGAGATGTTCCAGGGCCTGACGTCGGGAGCGATCGCCTCGCTGGTGATCAAGGGCAGCGACGAGCAGAAAGCGAAATATCTGCCGAACATGGTCAGCGGCCGCTGGACCGGGACGATGAACCTGACTGAGCCGCATTGCGGCACCGATCTCGGCCTGCTCAAGACCCGCGCCGAACCCAATGGCGACGGCAGCTATGCGATCAGCGGCACCAAGATCTTCATCTCGTCGGGCGAGCACGACATCAGCGAGAACATCATCCACCTAGTCCTGGCCAAAATTGCCGGGGCGCCTGACACGGTCAAAGGCATCTCGCTGTTCGTGGTGCCCAAGTTCCTGGTCAACGACGACGGTTCGCTCGGGGAGCGCAACCCGGTCAGCTGCGGCGCGATCGAAAAGAAGATGGGCATCCACGGCAACCCAACCTGCGTGCTCAATTATGACGGCGCCAAGGGCTGGCTGGTGGGCGAGCCCGAGAAGGGCCTGGCGGCGATGTTCATCATGATGAACGCGGCGCGGCTGGGCGTCGGCCTGCAGGGCCTGGCCCAGGCCGAAACCGCTTACCAGAATGCACTCGCCTACGCCCGCGAGCGCCGCCAGGGCAAAGCGCTCGTCGCTGAGCAGCGCGATCCCGATGCCAAGGCCGATCCGATCATCGTCCATCCCGATGTGCGGCGAATGCTGATGGAAATGAAGTCGTTCATCGAAGGCGCGCGTGCGCTGGTCCTGTGGGGCGCGTTGCAGGTCGACTTGTCGCGCCGCGCTTCGAGCGAGGAGGAGCGGCAGGAAGCCGACGACCTGGTGTCGCTGCTGACCCCAGTGATCAAGGGCTACCTGACCGACAAGGGCTTCGACAGCACGGTGCTGGCGCAGCAGGTGTTTGGCGGACACGGCTATATTCGCGAGCATGGCGTCGAGCAGTTCGTGCGCGACGCGCGGATCGCCCAGATCTACGAAGGGACCAACGGCATTCAGGCGCTCGACCTGGTCGGGCGCAAGCTTGGCAAGGACAATGGGCGCGCGATCCAGCGGCTGTTCAAGCTGTTGTCGAGCGAAATCGCCGACGCCTCGAGCGACGAGGCCCTGAAGCCGTTCCTGGACGAATTGAGCCGCGCGGTCGGCGACCTCCAGGCGTCGACCCAGTGGCTGATGGCCAACGGTCTGGCCAATCCCAACCAGGCTGGTGCGGCGGCGTATCCCTATATGAGCATGATGGGCATCGTTGCGGTCGGACTGATGTGGCTGCGGATTGCACGGGCCGCCCGCGCGGCGCTTGCCGCCGGCGCCGACGATCCCGCTTTCTACGAGAGGAAGTTGATCACCGCGCGCTACTTCGCCGACCGCGTGATGCCCGAAACCGGCTCGCTCCGGCGCAAGCTCGAAAGCGGCTCGGAGAGCATTATGGCGATCCCGGCGGAGGCTTTCTAACCGATCGCGCGAAGGGTCGCCTGAGGTTGGGAAGCGGCGGCTTTGGTTCGCCTGTTTCGGCAAACTGATCCGTGATATTGGCTCGGCAGCCGAACGCCCGACGCGCGTCGAGCACCTGTGGGAGAAGCCAAGATGCCGCAATATGTAATCGAACGCGAGATGCCGGGGGTCGGCGAGCTCGAAGTGAGCGATCTCAAGCAAGCCTCGCAGACCTCATGCTCGGTGCTCCGCGACCTCGGTCCTTCGATCCAGTGGGTCCACAGCTACGTCACCGACAACAAGATATACTGCGTCTATCGTGCGCCCAACGAGGACATGATCCGCGAGCATGCTCAGCGCGGCGGCTTCCCGGCCAACAAGATTTCGCTCGTGCGCAGCATGATCGATCCCACGACCGCCGAATGAGCTAGACGGCCAACCCGCCGCGAATTTGGCCGGTTTTTGCGAATTTGGAGACTCTCCGCCGAGGCCCTGATATCATTGGGGCGGCATGGCTGACGTGTTCGTCTCCTACGCGCGGCACGATGAACCGCTCGCGCATCAGGTCGCCGAGGCGCTACGACGGGCCGGCTACGGCGTCTGGCGCGACGACGAACTTCCCGCGCACCGCGGCTATGCCGAGGTCATCGAAGAGCGATTGAAGTCGGCCAATGCGGTGGTCGTCCTGTGGTCGGCCGAAGCCGCCAAGTCGCAGTGGGTTCGCGCCGAGGCGGATACCGCGCGAGCTGCCGGCACGCTGGTCCAGGCGACGATTGACGGCAGCGTTCCGCCACTGCCGTTCAACCAGATCCAATGCGCCGACCTGGTTGGCTGGGCCGGCGACGTCGAGACACCGGGCTGGCGCAAGCTTGCCGCCAGCGTCCGGACGCTCTCGCCGCTGATCGAAGACCAGGCCAAGGCGCCGCGGCCGGGGGGAAGGCAGCTCACCGTTTGTGTCCTTCCGTTCGCCAATATGAGCGGCGATTCCGAGCAGGAGTATTTCAGCGACGGGATCAGCGAAGACATCACCACTGACCTGTCCAAGGTCTCTGCGCTCGGCGTGGTCTCGCGCAATACGGCTTTCACCTTCAAAGGGCCTTCGGTCAACGTCCGCGACGTGGCCCGCAAGCTCGACGTCAGCCACGTCCTCGAAGGCAGCGTGCGCAAAGTTGGCGACCGGGTGCGGATCAATGCCCAGTTGATCGACGGCGCCAGCGGGGCCCATATCTGGGCGGATCGCTATGACCGTGACCTCGATGATATTTTCGCGATCCAGGATGAAATCTCGAAAGCGATCGTCGGCGCGCTCAAGCTCAAGCTGCTCCCCGAGGAGAAGAAGGCGATCGAGAAGCGCGGCACGACCAATGCCAATGCCTACAAGCTATACCTTCTCGCGCGGCAATATTGGGTGACCGGCAATCACGGCGATATCCGCCGCGAGGAACGGGTCATGCGAATCTGTTGCCGAGCGGTCGAGATCGACCCCCGTTATGCGCAGGCCTGGGCGCTGGTCGCGATGGCCCAATCCAATTTGCGCTATGGTTTCGGGAGCCAGGTCGACGACGGAGTCGCAGCGGCCCATTCCGCACTGGCGATCGATCCCAGCATCGGCGAGGCCTATTGCCCGATGGTTCGGCGGCTGGACGAAAAACAACGCTACGCCGACGCGGACGCGCACATGGAAAAGGCCCTGCGGCTGGATCCGCAGTCGTGGGAAGTGAACAAGGAAGCCGCTCGCCTGCACTTGCGCAGGGGTCATGTGGCGGAGGCGACCCGCCACTTCGAGTCCGCGGTCTCGCTGATGGAAACGGATGTCCACGCCTGGGCGATGCTGGTGACCTGCTATCACTCGCTCGGCCGGGCGGAGGACCTGCAGGTGGCGGCGAAGATGGCCGTGGCCGAGGCCGAGAAGATCTTGGCGCAGGACCCAAGCAATGGCGCGGCTTTGAGCTTTGGCGCGAGCGGTCTTGCGGCGCTGGGGCAGGTCGAGAACGCCAAGGAGTGGATGGAACGGGCGATGCTGATCGACGCCGACAACCTCGACATGCGCTATAATTTCGCCTGCGCGCTCGCCTCGTTCCTTGACGACAAGGAAGGTGCGCTGCGGCTGCTTGAACGCAATTTCGCGGCGGTTGGCGCCTATCAAATCCGGGTTGCGGAAACTGATCCGGATCTCGACACTCTGCGCCTCGATCCGCGCTTCCAGGCAATCTTGGCCAACGCTCGCAAGCGGCTCGGGATTGCCGATGAGATCAAGCCTGGGAAGGGCGCCGCCAAGCCGCCGTCAGCGGCCCCCGCCGAAGCTTCGGTCCAACCTTCGCCGTAGACGCTGCTGGCGCTTCCGCTCTTGCGGAGCTTGGATCATGAACAACGTTCAGCGATCGGTGAGTTTGCGGATTACGCCTTCGCCGGTGCCGACAACCATGCCGAACTTGCGGACCGTCATCAGGTTGCGCGCCGCGAGCCCGCCGGCGAGCGGGACAACCCATTGCTCGACCGACAGATTGCCCTTTATCTTGAAGCGAAAGCGGTAGCGGCCGCCTACTTCGTCAATCGATACCGGCCCGCTCGCTTCGCTCATCGTCCCGGCAAAGTGTCCGGCACCGATTTGGCGAATTCGCCAGCGCCGTTCGCGGGGCGGCTTGCCTTCATCTTCGACCCGCTGGAACAGCGACAGGCTGCCGTCCGGCTCAATCTGGCCACGCCCCATGCTGCGAGTACGATAGGGCGTCTTCATCAGGGTCTTGACCGTGCCAGCGCTTTCCGTCCGACCTTCAAAGAATTCGAGCGGGTGGATCGGCTGAACGGCAAGTGCGGGCCCCGCCGACAGGACAGCGGCCGCGAGTGGCAGCAACATTCGAATGGCACGCATGGATGCAGACCTACGCCGGAAAGCCTGGTGAAAGAAAGGCGGTCCAAGCATTCGCCGGGCCGCCTTTCCATTGGGACGCGCGCGCTGCTTGCTTTGGGGGCAGATCGGGCAGCGCGCGGGAACTTAACATACGTTATGCAAATTAGTTCCGGCCTGCCGATCCGGCGTTGACGATCAGCTGTGTTGCGAGGCCAAGCGAGCTGGACTCACTCGCATAGAGTGGGGGTCGACGTGGCTTGCGCCGAATAGCAGTTTCCAACCTGCGCACTGCCGCTGTTGGCGACTGTCGGGGCGATCATCACCAGCAGCCCAATTCCGAGCACCAAAGCGACCGTCAAAACCATTTTCATACTCATAGCCGCGTCCCATGAGCGCAAACCCAAGTCTGTGTCGCACGGCAGCGCTTAAGCTACGGTAAAGATGATCATCACGTCGTGGCGGGTGACCGCCCGATCAGCAGCAAGTCTTCCACTGGAACTGGGTCGCCGCCGCCGGAGGTGCTGGCTTGACGATCGAATAGCTGTCGACGACCACCCCGGCGACCGTGCGGAACTCGAAGTTCAGTGCAGTCGGCGTGGCGGTGACGAGCAACGCACCATAGTCGGCATTGAACCTAATTTCGCTCCCGCCCACGACCTTGCCAAAGGAGCCTTTCGATCTTCCGCCCAGGCCACTGACAATATAGGGTAATATGACGCCATCGGCGTTGACGTCCTTGGACAGTCGTTCGTAATCGTGAGCGTGGCCGGTCAGGACCGCATCGACGCCCCACTTCTCAAATGGCCACCTCATGGCCGTTTGCGCGCTTCCACTCGAACTGAACGGTGGATGGTGAAAGAACACGATTTGCCACGGCGCAGTCGATGCGGCGAGCTTGGCCTTGAGCCATTTGGCCTGGATCGACGTTGAGGATTTGCCGTCGGGCTCAGTTGCGCTGTTGAGCACGAAAAAATGCACCGGCCCCTGCACGAAGTCATAGTAACGCTCGTTGTTGGGCAGGGTGAAATAGTCGAGATAGCCAATCGCTCCCGAGCCGCCGCCACAGGCGTCGGAATATTCGTGATTGCCAAGCGCGGGCCAGAAGCGGCCGTTGGCGACCCAATTGCCGTAGGGAACGCCGACCTGGGTCGCGAGTGACGGGGTCGCGCCGTAACATCCGTCGCCCAGCGACAGGATAAAGTCCGGCGCCGCATTGTTGATCAAGTTGGCGACGGCTGCTGTGCCAGGGCCATCTCCGTAATCGCCCATCGCGGCGAACCGCACTGTGTCCTGGGCAATGGCAGGAGAAGCGGCCAGGGCCAGAAGGCCGATGAGGCACTTGGCCCACCGGGCTATTGGACGTACGATCCGCTTGCGGTTATCGTGCGATAACGAGCTGGCCACCCCCATGGCATCCTCCATCAGTCCCCACCACTCGCACCGAGCGAGTCGATTCATTTTGTCTTTACCAGAAATTGATTAACCGCAGATAACGAAAGTGTCACGGCGACCCGTTTCAGGACGCTTCCTTGCGGTCGACATACCATGGTCGCAGCATGGTCACCTTGCTCTGGACGGTCTTCTTCGGAGCGAGGCGAGCAAGGTCGAAGCCGTTGTTGAAGAGCACTCCGAACTTGCCCGACTGGGCCCAGCGGACGGTCCCGAGCACCGGTCCGACGCCGACGATGTCGATCGTGATCGTCGTTCCCGGCGAGACCGACCGAGGGCACTCGACCAGTGCCCCGGTGACCGAGATGTTGCGCAGGCGGATCTCGGTCACCTCGCCGTTGATCTCGGCGATGGCGCGACGCATCAGGCGTTGCCGGGGCTCGCGGATGCATTGGAAGCCGTCGGCTTCGACCGTCGCCGAACTGGCGAATTTGCGGGCTTCCTCGGCGGCGAGCGGCCGGCTGAAGATATAGCCCTGGACCTGGCTGACGCCGAGTTCGCGGATCAGGTGAAGATCGTCGTGAGTCTCGACGCCCTCGGCCGTGGTGTCCATGCCCAGCGTCTCCGCCAGCGTGACGATTGCCCGGATGATGGCGCTGTTGCGGTTGGTTGCCGAGGCGGCACCACGAACGAAGCTCTGGTCGATCTTGATCTTGTCGAACGGTGCCTTTTTCAGATAGCCCAATGAGCTGTAGCCAGTACCGAAATCGTCGAGCGCGAGCCGGACGCCAAGGTCCTTGAGGCGGGAGAAGGTGTCGTCGGTGCTGTCGCCGTCGGCGAGAAACACGCCCTCGGTAATCTCGAGCTCGAGCCGCTCCGAACGAAGTCCGGTTTCCTTGAGCAACTGGGCGATCATGTCGACCGTCGCCGGGTCGTTGAACTGGATTGGTGACAGATTGACCGCGACCCGGATCCGGTCGGGCCAATTGGCTGCTTCGAGAACGGCGCTCTTCAGGACCCACTGGCCAATCTCCGAGATCAGCCCGCTCTCTTCGGCCAGCGGGATGAACTTTTCGGGCGATATCGGGCCGCGCACCGGGTGAGCCCACCGCACCAACGCCTCGAACCCGCACAATTCCTCGCCGGCGCAGCGAATGATCGGCTGGTAGGCGACCCACAGCTCATCGCGCTCGATCGCCTGGCGGAGATCGTTCTCGAGCACTTGGCGGTCGCTCAAATCGCTGTGCATCGCCGGTTCGTAGAAGCGATGCTTGCCGCGACCGGCCGCCTTGGCCGCATAGAGCGCGAGGTCGGCGTTGCGGATCAGGCTGTCGGCGCAGGCCCGGCCCGGATCGCCGATGGCGATGCCGACCGAAGCCCCGATGATCACCCTGTGCCCCTCGATCAAATAGGGCCGCGAGACCTGCTCGATCAGGGTCCGCGCGAGCGGTTCGAGAAAACCGATGTCAACCATGCCCGGCAGCACCGCCTTGAATTCGTCGCCGCCGAGGCGGCCGACCTGGCCGCGATCGCCCATCACCGCTTTGAGGCGGTCGGCGACCTGGCGCAGCAGGGCATCGCCGACCGGGTGGCCAAGGGTATCGTTGACGTTCTTGAAGCGATCGAGATCGATCACGAACAGGGCGCAGCCCTTCTGCCGCCGCGACGAATTGCGCAGCGCTTCGTCGAGGGTCTGGCGCATCAGCGCGCGATTGGGCAGCCCGGTCAGGGAATCGAACCGCGCGAGGCGCGAGATCTCGTGCTGCGAGCGGCGCTGCTCGGTGAGGTCGGCACCGATCCCGCGAAAGCCCAGGAAGCGGCCGCGCTCGTCGAAAATCGGATTGCCGGACAGCGACCAGTGAACGTCCTGGTCGCTCGCCGGGCGCACCACCACATCGGAGAACGGGAAGCGGGCGGCGAGGTGGAAGCCAAGCGTCTTGCGCTCCTCGTGGATCGCTCCGACCGGGCTGGTGTCGACCGACAGGAGATCCGGAAACTGGCGCCCGAGGAGGGCTTGCGGCTCGCACTGGAAATCGTCGGCCAGCTGCTGCGAGACGTAGGACAGGGTGCCTTCCGAATTGGTTTCCCAGAACCAGCCGCGGCCGCTGCTTTCGAACTCGGCGACGAAGGTCAGCGCCTTGTGCGCCTCGGCGTCGAGATTGAGCCGCTTGCGCCCGGCGGCGATGACCGTCCGCGCGCCGGCGACGCTGTACGAGGCGATGATCAGCGAAAACAAGGCGGCGCCGACCCCGACCATTACCGATTCGGTGAACAGCACCGCGCCCAGCGTCATGATGACCAGGTTCGAAATCGCCAGCGGCGGCGAATTGACGGCGACCATCGCGGACATCGTGATCCCGCCGCCCATGACCAGGATCGCCATCGCTTCGCCCTGGGCCTCGCCGCTGATGGCGAGGCCGATCAACATCCACAGGATGCCGGCCACGCCAAGGTAAACGGCCAGCGCGCGGATGATGGTGTGCGGCGCCAAACCGAGGCGATTTCGGCAATGCAAGGCGAAGATCGCGACCGTGTCGAGCGCCAGCAGCAAGCCCATCGGGATTACCGGGCTGGCCAAGGAAACCACCGGCGACCGTTCCGGGTAGAGCACGAGCAGGGTGATGGCGGCGATGAGGTGGGTGACGCCGAGCATCAGCGCCGAGTGATCGAGCGGCGCGACCCGCCAGGCCGAGAGCGAGTGATCGTCCGGGCCGTCGGGCGAGCGAATGTCGAACACCAGCGCCTCGCGGATGGACGCACGCGCGCGGGCTTCGCCGGTAATCTCGACGGCAGCTGCGAAACGCGTCCTACGCATCAACCTTCACTTTCGCGGAGCGGCGCCAGGAAATGCCGCCAAAGTGGAGGTATTACGGGCCGCGGATTAACGCCGCGGCTAAGGAAAGCGGTTAGCGAACCGTTAGCTAAGCTTCTTCAGGCAGGAAATCCGCGACCGACAAATAGCGCTCACCAGTGTCGTAGTTGAAGCCGAGGACGCGGGCGTTAGCGCCCAGCTCGGGCAGCTTCTGGGCGATCGCGGCCAGCGTCGCGCCCGACGAGATGCCGACCAGAATGCCCTCCTCGCGAGCCGAGCGGCGGGCCATTTCCTTGGCATCTGCGGGGTCGACCTGGATCACCCCGTCGAGCAGGCTGACGTCCATGATCGCCGGGATGAAGCCGGCGCCGATGCCCTGGATCGGGTGCGGTCCGGGCTGGCCGCCGGACAGGACCGGAGAGAGCGTCGGCTCGACCGCGAACACCTTGAGGTTGGGCCATTCCTGCTTGAGGACCTGGGCGCAGCCGGTGATGTGGCCGCCCGTGCCGACCCCGGTGATCAGCGCATCGAGCGGCGAATCACGGAAATCGTCCAGTATTTCCTTAGCGGTGGTGCGCCGGTGAACCTCGAGATTGGCGGGGTTTTCGAACTGTTGCGGCATCCACGCGCCGTCGGTCGCGGCGACGATCTCCTGCGCCCGCTCGATCGCGCCCTTCATGCCCTTTTCGCGCGGCGTGAGATCGAACGACGCGCCATAGGCCAGCATCAGCCGGCGGCGCTCGACGCTCATGCTGTCGGGCATCACCAGGATCAGCGGATAGCCTTTGACTGCAGCGACCATGGCGAGGCCGATTCCGGTATTGCCCGAGGTCGGCTCGACGATCGTCCCGCCGGGCTTCAACTTGCCTGATTTTTCGGCGTCTTCGATCATCGCCAGCGCGATGCGGTCCTTGATCGATGCGCCGGGATTGGCACGTTCCGACTTGATCCACACCTCCGCCTGGTTGCCGAACAGCCGGTTGATGCGGATGTGCGGGGTGTTGCCGATGGTTTCGAGAATGGAAGAGGCCTTCATGTGCTGATCTCCTTCGCGCCGGTGGCGGGTACATCGGGTTGGTCGAAGCTTCTTGCAAGCCGCAGTTCGGGGAATTTCCACGCCCACAGGCCGACCACGACGATCGCCCCAACGCCGCCGGCGATCACCGCCGCGACCGGTCCGATGACGGCGCCGAGGAAGCCGGATTCAGCCTCGCCCAGCTCGTTCGAGGCGGAAATGAACAGCGATGACACCGCGCCGACCCGGCCGCGCATGGCGTCGGGCGTGTAGAGCTGGATCAGCGACTGGCGGACGTAGACCGAGAACATGTCGGCCGCGCCGAGCACCGCCAGGCAGACCAGCGACAGCGGCATCGAACGCGAAAGGCCGAACACAATAGTGGCGAGGCCAAATACTCCGACGGCGAACAGCATCTTGACGCCGACGTTGGTCTTCAACGGCCTGACGGCGAAGAACGCGGCGGTCAAAGTGGCGCCGACCGCCGGCGCGGCGCGCAAATGCCCAAGACCTTCCGGGCCGGTGTGGAGGACGTCGCGGGCGAACACCGGCAACATCGCGGTCGCGCCGCCGAGCAGCACCGCGAACAGATCGAGGCTGATCGCGCCGAGCACCAGGCGGTTGCGGCGGACATAATGTAGGCCCTCGATCATCTGCGCCCACGGGTTCATGGTCATGACTTCGGGGCGCTGGACCGGACCGATCGCCGTCATCGCGAGGAGTGCGACCGTGAACAGCAAAGCGGACCCGGCATAAGGCGCAATCGGATTCCACGCATAAAGATAGCCGCCGATAGCCGGACCGGCGATGGCGCCGCTTTGCCAGGCGATCGACGACAACGCGATGGCATTGGGCAGGATCTTGCGCGGGACGAGGTTGGGGGCGAGCGCGCCCAGCGCCGGGCCGGCAAAGGCGCGGGCGACACCGAGCAAGGCAGCGACCGCGAACAGGGCCGGGAGTGTCGTTGTCCCGGTCCAGGCGAACCACGCCAGCGCCAGCGCGCACATCAGCTCGAGCGCGACGGCGGCGCGGGCAATCCACCGGCGGTCGATGCGGTCGGCGGTCCAGCCGCTGACCAGGGTCAAGAGGAACAGCGGGGCGAACTGGACCAGGCCGATAATGCCGAGGTTGAGAGTCGCCGTGCGAATGCCGAGATTGAGGCCGGCCGGATCGCGCGAAATATCATAGACTTGCCAGCCGATCACGATAATCATCGCCATTTGAGCGATGGTCGAGGTCAGGCGGGCAAGCCAATAGGCGCGGAACGCCGGAATTCGGAACGGTTCGGGGACGAAGCTCACGGCGGCCGCCCTAATTGCGCGTCGCCGGATCGGCAACCGCGCGAGCGGCACTGAATTGGAAGGAACTGGTATGAACTCCCGCCCACTGTTGATCGCGACTGCCGCCGCAATCCTGACGAGCTGCGTTCCAGCCGCCCTGCCGCTGGCACCGGTCGCTCCGCCGCCGGCACCGGTCGCCGAACAAGCCTCGGCCATCTGGGCGGACTTCATGAACGGCTATATCGAACAGCGCTTTCGCGCCGATCCGCCGTTCGCGGCGACCTCCGGCCGGCACGAATTCGACGGCCAGCTGCCCGACTGGAGCGAGGCCGGCATCGCCCGCGAGACGGCCGAGCTGCGCGATGCGATCGCGGGCGCCGAGAAGTTCGACCCGGCGCAGCTGACCGAAACCGAGCGGTTCGAGCGCGCCTATCTGCTGGCGGAAGCGACGGGTTCGCTGTTCTTCATCGAAAGCGCCGACCAGCCGCACCGCAATCCGGCTTATTATGCGGGCAGCCTTGATCCTTCGACCTATGTCGTGGTGCCTTATGCCGCGCCAGCGGTGCGGATGCTGGCCTATACCCGCTACCTCGAAGGGGTGCCGCTCGCGACCCAGCGCATTCGCGAGAATTTGCGCACGCCGCTGCCGCTGTCGTTCGTCGACTATGGCAAGAACGCTTTCGGCGGCTATGCCGAATATTATCCGGGCGACGGGCTGAAAGCCTTCGCCGGCATCGGCGATGCGGCCCAGCAGGCCGCGCTCAAGTCGGCCTCGGCCAAGGCGGCGTCGGCGATGCAGGATCTGGCCAAGTGGTTCGAAGCCCAGCGGGCCGGGGCCAATCAGGATTTCGCGCTGGGCGCGGCGAAGTTCCAGCAGATGCTTTACGACACCGAAATGGTCGATACGCCGATCGCCGAGCTCGAGGCGATCGGCCAGGCCGACCTCAAGTCCAACCAGGACCTGCTGCGCGCCGCCTGCGCCCGCTGGGCGCCGCGCGCGACGATCGCGCACTGCATGGAAAAGATGAACGCGATCAAGCCCAAGGGCGGAGCGGTCACGGCGGCCCGCGCCCAGCTGTCCGGGCTCAAGCAGTTCATCATCGACAAGGATTTGGTCTCGATTCCCGGGACGGAAGAAGCGCTGGTCGAGGAAGCGCCGCCCTATAACCGGCAGAATTTCGCCTACATCAACATTCCCGGACCGTATGAAAAAGCCCTGCCGTCGGTCTATTACATCGCTCCGCCCGACCCGACCTGGACCAAGGCGGTGCGCGACGGGTTCGTCCCCGGAGAAGCCGATCTGCTGTTCACTTCGGTTCACGAAGTGTGGCCCGGCCACTTCCTCAATTTCCTCCATGCCAACCGCTCGAGCTTCACCTTCGGCAAGGTGTTCGTCGGCTATGCGTTCGCCGAGGGCTGGGCGCATTACACCGAGGAAATGATGCGGGTCGCGGGCGTCGGCGGGGGCGGCGACGAAGTGATGATCGGGCAGTTGTCGAATGCCTTGCTGCGCGACTGCCGCTTTCTATCGGCGATCGGGATGCACACCGGGCGACTTACCCAGGAGCAGAGCTATCGGATGTTCCGCGACCAGTGCTTCCAGGACGAGGGCAACGCGCGCCAGCAAGCGGCGCGGGGCACCTATGACCCGGCCTATCTCAATTACACCATGGGCAAGTTGATGATCCGCAAGCTGCGCGACGACTGGATCGCCAGCCGCGGCGGGCGCGCGGCGTGGAAGGCGTTCCACGACAAGTTCCTGAGCTATGGCGGCCCACCCATCCCGCTGGTTCGCCAGCAGATGATGGGCGGAGCGGCCAAAGCCGTGTTCTAGGTCGCCTGCCGCTCGAGCGGGATGGCGCTGCGATTGTCGCGTCCACTTGAACTATTACCCAGGAAGTCGACCAGGTCGTCGATCAGGCGCTGCTTGTCGGTTGCGAACAAGCCGTGCGGGCTGCCGTCATATTCGATCAGCTTGGCGCCCGGAATCGCCTTGGCCGCCGGGCGCGCCGAAGTATCGATCGGGACCGTTGCGTCGGCGGTGCCGTGGATGATCAGCGTCGGTACAGTGAAGCTCGCCAGATCAGGCCGGAAATCGGTCGTCGCAAAGGCTTGCGCGGCCGCCAGCGTCGGGCGCAGACCGGCCATCATCGTCTGGCGCCAGTTGTTCATCAGCACTTCGTCGCTGACCGGTGAGGTCAAGGCGCCGACGCCGAAGAAGTCTTTGAGGAAGCCTTTGAAGAAGTGCTCGCGGTCCTGCTTCATGCCGGCGGTCATCTGGTCGAAGACGGACTGGGGAACACCGTGGGGATTGTCGTCGGTCTGGAGCATGTAGGGCACCACCGAACTGATCAGCACGGCGCTCGACACGCGCTGCGCGCCCTGGCGGGTGAGGAAACGGGCAACCTCGCCGCCGCCCATCGAGAAACCGACCAGCGCGACCGGGTCGGCAATCCCGGCGTCGTCGAGGATCGCGACGATATCGTCGGCGAAAGTGTCGTAATCATAGCCGTTCCACGGCTGGTCGGAGCGGCCGAATCCGCGGCGATCGGGAATGATGCAGCGCTTGCCGGCATCGGCCAGCGCCAGCGCCGCGTCGTCGAACGTGTCGCCGGTCAGCGGCCAGCCGTGGAGCAGCACGACCGCGTCGCCCGTGCCCCAATCCTTGTAATAGAGTCGGGTTCCGTCCTTGGCCTTGGCATAGGGCATCGTGCGCATCCTTTTTGTCGGTGAGCTTCCTCAACGCCCCAACGCGCTTGACCGTTGCGCTTGGGAGCACAGTGTTTAGACCGGGCGAGCCATGGCCAAGCCCAAAATCCGTTATGTGTGCCAGGCCTGCGGGTCGGTCAGCAGCCGCTGGCAGGGCCAGTGCGCCGACTGCGCCGAGTGGAACACGCTGGTCCAGGAGGCGGCCGAAGTGTCGAGCATCTTCGCCGCCAAGCATAATCTGCGCGGCGGCGGCCGGACGATCGAGCTGGTCGGGCTCGACAGCGCGGCCGCGCTGCCCGAGCGGTTCGCGACCGGAATCGCCGAGTTCGACCGCGCGATCGGCGGCGGGATCGTGCCCGGATCGGTGATGCTGGTCGGCGGCGATCCGGGCATCGGCAAGTCGACCCTGCTGCTCCAGGTTGGGGCGCGGCTGGCCGAGCGCGGGCAGGGCGTGGTCTATGTTTCGGGCGAGGAATCGGCCGAGCAGATCCGCCTGCGCGCGGTGAGGCTGGGCCTCGGCAAGTCGCCGGTCCAGCTCGCCGCGGCGACCTCGGTCCGCGATATCTTGACGACGCTCGAGGACGCGCCACCGGCGCTGCTGGTGATCGATTCCATCCAGACCATGCATTCCGACCTGATCGAAGGCGCGCCGGGCACGGTCAGCCAGGTGCGCGCTTCCGCGCAGGAACTGGTGCGGTTCGCCAAGGAGCAGGGCAGCGCGGTGGTGCTGGTCGGCCATGTCACCAAGGATGGCAGCATCGCCGGCCCGCGCGTGCTCGAGCATATGGTCGACACCGTGCTGAGCTTCGAGGGCGAGCGCAGCCACCAGTACCGTATCCTGCGGGCGATGAAGAACCGCTTCGGCGGGACCGACGAGATCGGCGTGTTCGCGATGGAAGAGGCCGGGCTGAGCGAGGTGCCCGATCCGTCGGCGCTGTTCTTGACCCGGCGCTCCGAGCCGGTTTCGGGCACCAGCGTGTTCCCGGCGCTGGAGGGGACCCGGCCGGTGCTGGTCGAAATCCAGGCGCTGACCGTGCGGCTGGCGAGCGGGGCGACCCCGCGCCGCGCCGCGGTCGGCTGGGATTCAGGCCGGCTGGCGATGATCCTCGCGGTCTTGGAAGCGCGCTGCGGGCTCAGCTTCGCCACCGCCGAAGTCTATTTGAACGTCGCCGGGGGATACAAATTGTCCGACCCGGCGGCGGATTTGGCGGTGGCTGCGGCGCTGATCTCGGCGCTGTCCGAGCGGCCGGTGCCGAGCGAGTGCGTGGTGATCGGCGAGATCGCGCTGTCGGGCGAAGTTCGGCCAGTCGCCCACGCGCCGTTGCGACTCAAGGAGTCGGCCAAGCTCGGCTTCGGGACGGCATGGGTCCCGCCGGGGATCAAAAGCGGGTCCGGCATCGCCCTGGCCGAGTTCGCCAATGTGAGGGCGCTGGTCGACCAAATCCTCGGGCGGTAGCGCGTTATCCGCGGGTTCTGGCGCGCAGGATCATCGTCCCGGCGACGACGGCCGCTCCAAGCAGACCCAAAACCCATGGCCAGTTGCGGGAGCGAGGTGATTCGGGGCTCGGTTGAGCACGTTCCGGTTGGGTGGAAGGCGTGATCCTGGCAGCGGGTTGGGGACTGACCTCGTCCGTCGCCGCTCGAGCGACCGGCGTCTGGTCGCCATCCTTCGGTGGCGCCGTGGCGCCAGGGACGAACGCCAAGCGGTAGAACAGGCGGCCGTCGCTGACGACTCCGCGGACGGTGCCGGGATTTGCGCCAAGCTGCGGCCCGCTAATCGCGATCGCGCCGTTCTTAGCTTCGACCCTGGCAGCAGCGGCATCGAACACGCCATTGTCGTCGGGGAAAAAGCGCGCCCGATGGAGATCGAGGCGAAGCGCTGCCGGAAGCTCCAGGCGCATCGTCTTGCCGTCCGACGCCCAGGTTCCCGCTGGAGCGGAGCGCGGGACCTTTCGTGCTGCCGCCTGGAGCGCAGCCGCGTCCGCGCCTTTGGCGCCGTCTCCGGCAATGAGCTCGAGGGTCAGCGTGGCGTGCAGCGGGACGCATTGGCTGGCGGTGCACGCCGCCCAATTGACCAAGCCGGTGGCCGGGATCGCGGTCCCCGGCGCGACCGAGCGCGCGACGTTCAGATGTGCCAGCAGGACGTGCGGCCCGGCGTGGACGAAGCTGCTCATCCCGCCGACGCTCAACAGTGTCGGCGCAGGGTGAAGCAGCGGCCCGATGGTCACCGCCGCCGGGGCGGTCCAGCGCACGCTTGGAGCGAGCCCGCTATCACCGGGGTTACTCCAATAGCCGTGCCAGCCCGGCCGCGGGGTCATGCGGATGCCGATCAAAATGGTGCTTCCGGGACGCGGCACGGCGCTTTCGGCGATCAGTTCGGCATTGATATATTTGGCGGGGTCGGCAGCGCTTGCGGTGTCCGCGACGAAGATCAGTGCAAGCGCCGCAAGGATCATTCGCATCGCCAAGGTCAATGCTTTGCGCGCTCGGGGGTCGCCGCGCCGGCGCCCTTGCGCGCTTCCTTCACGCTGACTTCGAACTGCGCCAGGGTCCTGCCGCCGAAGCTTTGGACATTGCCGATGATGAAGCCCGGCGTTCCGTCGAGGCCGATCATCTCGGCCTGCTCGTTATTGCGAGCGAGCAATTCCTTGATGTCTTGGGCGTGCGTGACGCCGTCTTTTTGCAACTGGGCCCAATCGACTCCGGCCTTCTTCGCCGCAGCCTTGATCTTGTCCTCGTCGAGCGGGCGCGGCGTATCGAACAGCGCGTCGTGGAAGGCGACATATTTGCTCTGGTATTTGCTGGCGATGGCAAGCAGCGCTGAGCGTTCCGAAGCTGGTCCGAAAATTGGCCAGTCGCGGAAGATCAGGCGAACCTTGCGATCCTTCGCCAAGAGCTGCTTGAGCGGCTCGTGCGACGCGCGGCAGGCCGGGCATTGATAGTCGAAATATTCGATGATCGTGACGTCGTAGCCGGCCGGAGCGATCATCGGCGCGTCGGGATCTTCGGTGAAAAACCGGCGCCACTCCGCCACCGGCGCGTCTTCGGCGGGCTGGGCGACCGTTTTGGCCGCAACCGGCACCGCGGCGGTGAGCGCAAGCACGGTCGCGAACAGGATAGGCGAGATCAATGCTCGAACCATGAAGACTCCGGCAATTTGCTGTTAGCTGACTGACGGACCGACTGACTGGCGGACCGGCGATCTTCGAGGGGCCTATTTGGCCTATTTTTCCGAGACTTCAATGGCAGCCGTCGATAACCGGGCGGCCGGTCCCGGGCGGATCGATGCGTTATCCTCCGCATCGGGGGGTGGCGTCGATTTGCGGCCTACGCTAGCCGACCTTCGATGAGCGCGCTCGATATCTTCGTTATCCTGCTGCTGGGCGGCGGGGCGATTATCGGTTTTGTCCGCGGCTTCGTTCACGAAGTGCTGTCGCTGTTCGCGTGGGTGGTGGCGATCGCCATGCTCAAGCTGTTCCACACCCAGCTGGCAGCCGGGCTGACCGACACGGTGGGGACGCCGGCGGGGGCTGCGGTGGTGGCCTTCGTCTTGCTGTTCATTCCAAGCTTCCTGCTGGTCAAATTGCTGGCGCGGTCGATCGGCGGACGGACCCGCAAGTCGGTGCTGGGACCGGTCGACCGGGTGCTCGGCGGCGGGTTCGGGATGATCAAAGGGCTGCTTGGCGCGACCCTGTTCTTCCTCCTCGCCAACCTCGCCACGGACATGGTCTACGGGCCCGAGGCCGACCGGCCCGCGTGGATGACCAGTTCGCGCACCTATCCTTTGCTCAACGCCAGCGGGCTGGCGATCGTCGACTGGGTCGAGAAGCGGCGTTTGAAGGTCAACGAGGCGCCGCAATGATCCGGCTGCACGACACGATGGCGCGCGAGAAGCGCGAATTTGCGCCGGCCGATCCCAAGCGGATCACGATGTATGTGTGCGGGCCGACGGTCTATGGCCGCGCCCACATCGGCAACGCCCGCCCGGCGGTGGTGTTCGACACGCTCGCCCGGCTGATCCGCCACACGTATGGCGACGACAGCCTGGTCTATGCGCGCAACGTCACCGACATCGACGACAAGATCCTCGCGGCGGCCGAGGCCGAGGGGGTCGAGCCGGCGGTGATCACCGAGCGCTTCGAGCGGCATTATCTCGACGACATGCGCACGCTGGGTGTCCAAGACCCGACCATCGCGCCGCATGCGACCGCCGAGATCGGCCCGATGGTGGCGATGATTGGGGCGCTGATCGAACTCGGAAACGCTTATGCCGCCGAGGGCCACGTGCTTTTCAACGTCCCGTCCGACCCGGATTATGGCGCCCTGAGCCGCCGCGACCGCGAGGCGATGCTGGCCGGCGCGCGGGTCGAGGTCGCGCCGTACAAGCGCGATCCGGCCGACTTCGTGCTGTGGAAGCCGAGCGGCGAGGGCGTGATCGGCTGGGACAGTCCGTGGGGGCGGGGGCGACCGGGCTGGCACATCGAATGCTCGGCGATGATTGAGGCGCATTTGGGCGAAACCATCGACATTCACGGCGGCGGGCTCGACCTCATCTTCCCGCACCATGAGAATGAAGTCGCGCAGAGCCGCTGCGTGCATCGGGGCAAGCCGCTGGCGCGCTACTGGGTCCACAACGGCTTCGTCGATATGGGCGCGGAAAAGATGTCGAAGTCGCTCGGCAATGTCGTCACGCCGGCCGAGTTGATCGAGGCCGGGCACCGCGGCGAGACCCTGCGGCTGGCGTTGCTGTCGGCGCATTACCGATCGCCGCTGCCGTGGACCGAAAGCGGGATCGCCCAGGCCAAGGCGGTGCTTGACCGCTTATACCGGGCGACCGGCGATGCGCCGCCGGGCGCGGCGGATGCGGGGGTGATTGACGCCCTGGCCGACGATTTGAACACGCCGCTGGCGCTGACCCGGCTGATGGCGCTCGATGATCCGGCGACGATCAAGGCGAGCGCAGCGTTGCTTGGGCTGCTTGGGGGCGATGCCGACTCATGGTTCCGCGGCGATTCCGGCGGATCCGACGTCGATGCCCGGATTGCCGAGCGGGCCGCCGCCAAGGCGCGGCGCGACTTTGCCACCGCCGATCGCATCCGCGACGAACTGGCGGCCGAAGGCATCGTGCTTGAAGACGGCGCGGGGGGCACGACATGGCGTCGGTCGTGAAGGCGCCGCTCTACACCATCGAGGTCCTGCGGCTGGCGGGATCGTTACCCGACCGGGTCGCACTCGATCGGGTCGATGGGAGCGCGCAGCTGCGTTCGCCGACCTGCGGAAGTACGGTCCACACCGCGGTCAAGCTCGACCACGGCCGGGTCGCGGCGATCAGCCAGGAGGTCCGCGCCTGCGCGTTCGGCCAGGCGTCGGCGGCGCTGGTGGCGCAGCACGCGGCGGGCCGGGACCGCGCGGAGATCGCCGCGATGCTGGCGAACCTCGCCGGGTGGCTCGACGGAAGCAGTGACGGTTCCCTCGGATGGGGCTTCGAGGCGCTTGAACCGGCGCGGGCGCGGACCGCGCGCCACGGCGCCATCCTGCTGCCGCTGCGGGCGCTGCTCGCGGCAACCGAGGCGGCGGCGTGAACGCCGCCCCGACAGCGGTCGGCGGAGCGACCCTGGTCAGTATCGCCTTCATGCTCGGCGCGGCGCTGATCTTCGTCACCTTGTTCCGCAAGCTCGGGCTCGGCGCGACGCTCGGTTACATCGTCGGCGGGGCGGTCATC
Source organism: Sphingomicrobium sp. (assembly GCA_039931595.1). Lineage (GTDB taxonomy): Bacteria > Pseudomonadota > Alphaproteobacteria > Sphingomonadales > Sphingomonadaceae > Sphingomicrobium. Next base: position 7,478 of record JBDTRT010000121.1, on the reverse strand, counting down.
GGGCCCTACGCGCTGGGCCTGATCGCTGACCCCGATGCGGTCATGCGAGTGTCCGAGATCGGCATCGCCTTCCTGCTCTTCCTGGTCGGACTGGAGCTCAATCCGAGCCGGCTGTGGCGGCTGCGCAAGGACATCTTCGGGCTCGGCTTGGTGCAAGTGGTGCTGTGCGGCCTGGCGCTGAGCGCGTTGATCTATCTCGGTCTCGGCCTGAGCCTCGCCGCCAGTCTCGCGCTCGGCCTGCCGCTTGGCCTGTCGTCGACCGCGCAGGTGCTGCCGATGCTGCGCTCGTCCGGTCAGCTCAACACAAGGCGCGGCGAACGGGCGTTTTCGGTGCTCCTGTTCCAGGACCTGTCGATCGTGCCGATGATCACCATCATCGCCGCGATGTCGCGCGCGCCGCTCGATCCCGACCAGCCGTCGGGCGGGATGCTCGCGCTGTACACGGTCGGGGCGATCGTCGGGCTGGTGCTGGCCGGGCGGTTCATCCTCAATCCGCTGTTCCGGCTGGTCGGCCGGCTGGGCGAGCGCGAGCTGTTCGTGGTTGCCGGTCTGTTCGCGATCATCGCCAGCGCATCGCTGATGGAGGCACTCCATCTGTCGGTCGCGCTGGGTGCGTTCATCGCCGGCGTGGTGCTGGCCGAATCGCCCTATCGGCACGAGCTCGAAAGCGACGTCGAGCCGTTCCGCTCAATCCTGCTCGGGATGTTCTTCCTGTCGGTCGGGATGCTGCTCGATTTCAACGCGATCGCCAACCAGCCGCTGTTCGTCGCCGGCGCGGCGGTGACGATCGTGGTCGTCAAGGCGGTGTTGATCGGCGGCATTGCGCGATTGTTCGGCGTGCGCTCGGGGCGGGCGATCTGGCTCGGGCTGCTATTGAGTCAGGCCGGCGAGTTCAGCTTCGTCCTGTTCGGCCAGGCGGCGACGGCCCAGCTGATCCTGCCGCAGACGGCCTCGCTGTTCGCCGCGATCGTCACCGTATCGATGGTCTCGACGCCGTTCCTGATGCGCTTCACCGAATGGGTCCAGTCGCGCATTCCCGACCCCGACGTCGACCTCGAAGGGCCCGAATTCTCGCCCGAGACCAATGCCATCGTGGTCGGCTACGGCCGGTTCGGCCAGACCGTCGGGCAGATGCTGATGGCCAAGCGGATCCCGGTCACGCTGATCGACATCAAGCCGTCGCAGATCGAGCTCAGCCAGGAATTCGGGACCAAGGTCTATTACGGCGATGGCACCCGCATCGACCTGTTGCGCACCGCCGGGGCCGAGAGCGCCGAAGCGATCCTGTTCTGCCAGGACGGCCAGGATCTCAATCGCGAGAAGCTCCAGGCGGTGCTCGATGCGTTTCCCAAGGCCCAGGTGTTCGTCCGGGCCTACGACCGCCGCCAGGTCATGGATTACGCCGGGATGGATGTCGCGATGATCCAGCGCGAACTGTTCGAAAGCGCGGTCATCATGGGCCGAACAGCATTGCTCAAGCTCGGCATTGCCCGGCGCGAGGCCGACCGGGTCGAAACGGCCTACCGGCAGCGCGACACCGCGCGGCTGCGGGTCCAGAGCGCGACCGGCGACTTGCGCGCCGCCCAGGACCACATGTTCAGCGCCGACAGTTCGCTGCCCGACGAACAGGCCAAGGCGCCGGCGCCCGACCCGCCCGAGCAGATGCTGAGCTAGTCCTTGGAGGCAGCGACATGCTCCTCGAGCGCTTTGAGGATGGAATCGACCACGTCGCGATGCGCCCCGTCGCCGCTTTTCACATGGATATGCGCCGCCGCGTAGGACGGCCGGCGTTCCTCGGCGAGGCGGGCGAGGGTTTCGCTCGGGTCGCCATTGCGCAGCAGCGGCCGTGTATCGCGTCGCGAGGTCCGGTCGGCGAGCACTTCGGTCGGTGCATCGAGCCACACCGTGATCGTGCGCAGGTTCAACAGGTCGCGGGTCCGGGGATCGACGAACACGCCGCCGCCGGTCGCGATCACCCGAACCTCGCCTTCGATCAGCCGCGCCACCAACCGCCGCTCGCCGTCGCGAAAGTCGTCCTCGCCAAACCGCTCGTAGACCTCGGCCGCGGAGAAGCCGGCGGCATCCTCGATCGCGCTGTCGCTGTCGACGAACGGCAGGCCGAGCCGGCGCGCGAGCCGCCGACCGACGGTCGATTTGCCGACCCCCATCAGGCCGACAAGGACGATTGGACGATCGAGATGCTGGACCAATTGATGCACGAGGTGGGCTATACAGCGGTGGGCAAGGTCGGCAAAAGCCCCACATAACGACCACAGAGCGGAAACCCGATGTCGCGACTCATGCTCCTCATCATTGTCCTGGCGCTGGTGATCGCCGGCTTGTTCTTCCTGTCGACCCTCGCGAGGGAAGTGCCGACCCGCACAATCGAAACGGATGTGAGCCAAGGTCACTGATGCGCGCGAGCCGACTATTGATCGTTTCGGCGGCCGTCGCGCTAGCGCTGCCCGCGCTGGCGCAGGACCGCGCGCAGCCGGTGGCAACCAACCCGCCTGCCGCGGTCCCGACCCCGGCAACCTCGCCAACCGCCGCGACGCCGACCGCGCGGCCGAGGCTGCCGGCGCCCGCGAGCAGCAGCTATGGCGAGAGCGAGACCGGCGTGGCCGAGATCACGGCCGCCGACCTGGCGCCGCCACCGCCACCGGTGGAGATTCCCGATCGAGCCCGGCGCAATCCGTGGGTCGTCGGGCGCCTCGACCCGGTCGCGCTCGGGCTTGGGCCCGATCCGTGGCGCGCCGCTAGCGGGGTGTTCCTGTCGAGCCTGATGCGGCGGACCGACCCGCCGCTGGCGTCGCGCTGGGCGCATATGGCGCTGCGCAACGGCCTTCTTGCGAAAGCCCGGGCGCCGCGCAACGTCAACCCGGTCGACTGGACCGCCGAGCGGGCGTGGCTACTGCTGCGTATGGGCGAGGCCGACGCCGCGCGGATGCTGGTGTCCGCGGTCGACGTCGACCGCTTCACGCCGAAGATGTTCCAGGTCGCGGTGCAGAGCGCGCTGGCCAACGCCGATCCGTCGGCGCTGTGTCCGCTGCAGGACGGCATTCGCAAGGTCGAGCCGCGGATCTACCCGCTGGTCGATGCGATCTGCGCGTCGCTGGCGGGTGAACCGGAGAGCGCCGGCGCGCAGATCGATAGCGCACGTCGCCGCGGGCGCATTGGCGGCATCGATCTGGCGCTGGCCCAGAAAGTGGTTGGTGCCGGTTCCGACACCGGCCGCGCGGTGACGCTCGAGTGGGATCCGGTCGACCGGCTGACCGCGTGGCGCTTCGGCCTGGCGATGGCGACCGGGATCGCCTTGCCCGACCGCCTGGTCAAATCGGCGCCGACCCAGCTGCGCGCGTGGCAGGCGCGGTCGCCGATGCTGTCGCCGCAACAGCGGCTGGACTCGGCGCGGATTGCGACTGGGCTCGGAGTCTTCTCGTCCCAGTCGCTGATCGACCTCTATTCGATGATTTTCGATGCGACCGACCCCGACCAATTGTCGCAGACCGATGCCTGGCAAATGCGACTGGCGTTCGTCGGCAAGGATCGCGACGCGCGGATGGCGGCGATCCGGAAAATATGGTCGATCGGCGAAGGCGACACGCAGCGCGAAGCATCAAGGGCGATTGCCGCTCGAGCAGCGACGCGGATCGCTCCCGACACTGCCCTGGAGGCTGATGCACCGGCGCTGATCGGCTCGATGCTGGCGGCCGGTTACGATCGCGAAGCGGCGCGCTGGATCGGGGCGCTGCGGCGGATGGACGAGCGTTATGCCGACCCAAGCTGGGCGATGCTGGCGCTGGGCGCGCCCGATACCGCCGGGCTCGATCTCAGCTACGGCCGGATCAACGCCTTCATCAGCCGCGACCAGAGCCACAACAAGAAGCGCAGCGCATTGCTCGTCGCTGGACTGGCCGGCCTCGGCAGGATCGACGGCCACAGCGCCGATCGGCTCAATCGCCGCAACGAGCTGGGCATCGGCCACCGCACCCGCTGGACGCGCTTGATCGACAGTTCGGCGGCGCTCGGCCAGTCGGGCAGTGTGCTGGTCCTGACCGGTACCGGGTTCCAGGCCGCCGGCTTCGCGCAATTGCCCTCGTCGCACCTCTATCATGCGGTGGCGGCGCTCAACCGGACCGGCCAAGGCTTTACCGCGCGGATGATCGCGGCCGAGGCGCTCGCCCGCACGTGACCGAGGACGATCGGGCGCTGGTCGACCGGTTCCTCGACATGATGGCGGCCGAGGCCGGCGCGTCGCCGCACACGCTGTCCGCCTATCGCAGCGACCTAGCCCGCGCCGCGCAGGACGCCGGCGGGTCGATCGGCCAAGCCAGTGCCGAGACGCTGGCGCGGCTCGGTTCCCAATGGGCCGAGCTGTCGCCGTCGACGGTCGCGCGGCGATCGGCGGCGTTGCGACGGTTTTTCGGCTTCCTGAGCGACGAAGGCCTGCGCGACGACGACCCGTCCGCCGCCTTGCCGCGGCCGCGGCTCGAACGGCCATTGCCGCGCATTCTCGACGAGCGCGAAGTCACCGCCATCTTCGAGGCGGCGGAGGAACGCGCGTCGAGCGACGAGCCCACGGCGGTGCGCAACCTCGCCATCCTCGAGCTGCTTTACGGGTCCGGGCTGCGCGCCAGCGAACTGGTCACCCTCGGCCGCGGCGCCCTGCGCAAGGGCCAGCCGTTCGTGATCCTCAAAGGGAAAGGCAGCAAGGAGCGGCTGGTGCCGATTTCGTCGCGGGCGGAAACGGTGGTTGGGCGCTGGCTCGAATATGTGCCGCGCGACAGCCTGTGGCTGTTTCCGGGCGGCAAGCGCCACCTCAGCCGGGTGCGGCTGTTCCAGATCGTGCGCGAAGTGTCTGCTTTGGCCGGCATTTCCCCCGAGCGGATCAGCCCGCACGTCTTGCGCCACGCGTTCGCGACTCATTTGCTGTCGGGCGGCGCCGACCTGCGGGTGCTGCAGTCGCTACTTGGCCATGCCGACATCGCGACCACCCAGATCTACACCCATGTCGACAGCGCGCGACTGGTCAAGCTGGTCAACGCCCGCCATCCGCTGGCCGATCGCGATCGTTGACGCACGAGTGGGCGCGCCTTACCCGACGCCGCGAACATGCTAACCTTCCTCGATTTCGAAAAGCCGATCGCCGAGCTTGAGACCCGCGTCGCGGAGTTGCGAAAAACCGCGTCCACTGGATCGATCGACCTCGAGCCGGAGATCGCGAAGCTCGAGGCGAAGTCGGCCAAGCTGCTGCGCGACACCTATGCCAAGCTGACACCGTGGCAGAAGTCCCAGGTGGCGCGGCACCCCGAGCGCCCGCATTTCAACAATTATGTCGCCGGCCTGACCGAGGATTTCGTGCCGCTCGCCGGCGACCGCGCGTTCGGCGACGATCCGGCGATCATCGGCGGTCTCGCCCGGATCGAAGGCCGGCGGGTGATGATCATCGGCCACGAAAAAGGCGACGATACCGCCTCGCGGCTCAGGCATAATTTCGGGATGGCCAAGCCCGAAGGCTATCGCAAGGCGATCCGCCTGATGCAGCTGGCTGACCGCTTCGGCATTCCCATCCTGACCCTGGTCGACACGCCTGGCGCGTTCCCCGGGGTCGAGGCGGAGGAACGCGGGCAGGCCGAGGCGATCGCCCGCTCGACCGAACAATGCCTCGACGTCAAAGTGCCGATCATCGCCGCCATCGTCGGCGAGGGCGGCTCGGGCGGAGCAGTTGCGATAGCCGCCGCCAACCGCGTGCTGATGTTCGAACATGCGGTCTATTCGGTGATCTCGCCGGAAGGCTGCGCGTCGATCCTGTGGCGCACCGCCGACAAGGCCGCGGAAGCCGCCGAAGCGATGCGGATTACGGCTTCCGACCTCCAGGCGCTGGGTGTGGTCGACCGCATCGTCGCCGAGCCTTCGGGCGGCGCGCACCGCGACCCGGAAGCGGCGATCGGCGCGCTGAAGGGCGCCATCATGGACGAGCTCGACGGCTATGCCTCGGTCAGCGGAGACGAGATCCGCGCGCAACGCCGGGCCAAGTTCCTCGCCATCGGCTGACTGGACCGGCCGGAACCGGCCACCTTCATCTGCCGTTCAACGGTTGCCGGATAGGGGCCGATTGCCCGCTCAAGACTGGCCGAAACCGGAGATAGGTATGCGTAAGCTTGTTCTTTTGCTCACCGCGACGGCGGTTGCACTGTCGCCGGCGGTATTGGCGGCGCAAGCAGTCCACTACCTCGACCCGCGCGAAGTTGCCGAGGCCCAGCAACAGCATAGCGCGCTGATCGCCGAATTCGGCGGCGCCGAGACCGGACCGCGCGGCGCCTATGTCGAATCGGTCGGGCGGCGCGTCGCGGCTTACTCGGGCGTTGCCAATTCGAACGCGGCGATCCGCTTCACCACGCTCAACTCGGCAGTCGAAAACGCCTTCGCCGTACCGGGCGGCTACGTCTACATCACGCGCCAGCTGATGACCCTGATGGACGACGAGTCGCAGCTCGCATTCGCGCTCGGCCACGAGACAGGCCACATCGCCGCGGATCACCACCGGGCGCGGCAAAATGCGGCCAGGCGCAGTTCCATCCAGGGCATTTTCGGCGCCCTTTTGGGCAGCCTGCTCGGCGGCGGGATCGGTAGCGCGGTGGCGCAGATGAGCCAGCAACGCTCGCAACTAGCGATGCTCGGCTTCTCGCGCGAGCAGGAATATCAGGCCGACGAGCTCGGCACGCGCTATATGGTGGCGGCCGGCTACGATCCGGCCGGTGGCCCCGGAATCCTCTCCGCGCTGGGCCGGGCGACCGCGCTCCAGGCGCGCGTGCAGGGCCGCACCAACCGCCAGACACCGGAATGGGCAAGCACTCACCCGCTCAGCGAAAACCGCACGCAGCGGGCGCTGGCGGGAGCGCGCGCGACCGGCCGGCTCGGCACCGGCATCCGCAACCGCGATCAATTCCTTGCCCAGCTCCGGGGGATCATGGTCGACGACGATCCTGCGCAGGGCGTGATCGAAGGGCGGTCGTTCACCCATCCCGACTTGCGCATCCAGTTCGCGGTGCCGGTTGGCTTCCTGATGCAGAACGGCACCCGCGAAGTCACCATCAAGGGCTCGTCGGGCCAGGCCCAGTTCGGCGGTGGGCGCTATTCCGGAAGCATCGACAATTATATCTATCAGGTGTTCCAGGAGCTCACCGGGGGCCGCCAGCAGCTCAACATCCCGCCGCCGCAGCGCACGACGATCAACGGTTTTCCAGCTGCGTTCTCGACCGCGCGGGCGAACACGTCGTCGGGCGTGGTCGATGTCAGCGTGGTCGCTTATCAGTGGAATCCGACGACGGTTTACCACTTCATCATGTTGACCCAGGGCGGTAGCGGAATGGCGCCGTTTGCGCCGATGATCAACTCGCTGCGGCGCATTTCACCCGACGAAGCGGCGGCGATCCGCCCGCGGGTGATCGATGTCGTGACGGTCCGCCCGGGCGACA
>JBDTRT010000120.1:0-5657 GCA_039931595.1 Sphingomicrobium sp. | reverse complement strand
CCTGGCGTTGCAGCCGCTACCGCGCGAGCCCGACCGCTATCGCGCGTTGTTCGCCCGGGTCGGCGCTCCGTGGCTGTGGTTTTCGCGCCTTGCCATGCCCGATGCCGAGCTTGCCGCGATCATCACCGACCGCGCGGTCGACCTCTACGCGGTGGTCGACCCGACGGGCGCCGAGATTGGCCTGCTCGAGCTCGACTTCCGCGCGGCCGGCCAGTGCGAGCTGGCGTTCGTCGGGCTGATCCCGGATCTCGCCGGCCAGGGTCACGGGCGCTGGCTGCTGGCCGAAGCCGTGCGGCTGGCCTGGTGCGGCGATGGGGTCCGGCGGGTCCATGTCCATACCTGTTCGCTCGATCATCCGGCGGCGCTCGCCGCCTACCGCCGCGCCGGCTTCATCGCCTACGGTCGCGCGGTTGAACGCTTTCCCGATCCGCGTCTGCTTGGCCTCCTGCCGGCCGACTGCGCGCCTCAGCTGCCGCTGGTCGGAACGCTCGCTTCGACCGAATCCTTGCCGACCAGCTGACGATAGATTCGCGCCAGCATGACCATCAGCAGCACCGACACCGCGGCGCTGATGGTCTGGGTCAGGAGCGCGACCACCAGGCCGCCGACGGTCGACGGCTCGGTCGCCCCGAAAATCAGCTTGGCGATAATTCCGCCGACCGCGCCGATCGCCAGCACGGCGATCATCGCGGCGATCAAAAACAGCATGAAAAAGACGAACAGCCGCCACCAATGGCCGCGCGTCAAGTCCCAGCTGCGGCGCAGGATCACCAGCGGCCCAACCGGCTCATTGCTCGCAACTGACGAGCTCAGCAGCAGCCGCACCGCGAAAAAGGTCACCACCATGATCAGCACGACCACGCCTAGAGCCGCCGCCGGCGACGGATTTTCCACGTCCGGGCCGAGCGAGCGGATCATCAGCACCGCGGCAATCACGAACGGCGCCACCCACAGCAGGGTCGCGGCGAGATAGGCCGGCACCCGCTGCGCGCCGTGGGCGATTGCCTGCCCGACCGTCATGCGCGATCCGCTGACCAGCCGGATCACCGCCAGCTGGCCGGCCAGCGCAATCACCAGCATGACCGCGGTGACGATCGTCCACGGGCCAAGCTTGGGCATCTCGCCCTCGGGCGCCGCCGGCGAGGCGATCTCGGCGATCACCCCGGGCAAGACGAATAAGGCCAGGCCGATGGTGGTCAGCAGGCGTCCGTCGCGGCGCACCACCTGCTTGGTCTCGTCCCACGCCCTCGAAATCGATAAACCGGCCACGCCCGCCCCTTTTTTCACTGTTCGCATCGCTTATGCTGACCTTGGACCGTGGGTGCAATCATACTTGCCGGAGCGGCCAGGCGCCGCCATCTCCATCCGGCCGATGGACCAATTGCCCAACATCGAATGGCGCACCAGCGCCGCTCCCGTGCCCTACGCCGAGGCGCTGGCCTTCATGGAGGAGCGCGCCGCCGCCATTCGCGCCGGTACCGCCGAGGAATGCGTCTGGCTGCTCGAACATCCGCCATTGTTCACCGCCGGCACCAGCGCCGATCCGGCCGAGCTCACCAATCCGCTCGGATTCCCGGTCCATCAGGCCGGCCGCGGCGGGCGCTACACCTATCATGGGCCGGGCCAGCGAATCGGGTATCTGATGCTCGACCTCGATCGCCGCGGCCGCGACGTCCGGCGCTTCGTCCATGCGCTTGAAAGCTGGATTATCGCCACCCTCGCCGATCTTGGCGTCGCCGCCCATCGCGCCCCGGGGCGCATCGGCATCTGGGTCGGCCAAGGTGCTGGAGAAGCCAAAATCGCCGCGCTCGGCCTGCGCGTGCGGCGCTGGGTGACGCTCCACGGCTTTTCGATCAACGTCTCCCCCGACCTGACTCATTTCGGCGGGATCGTGCCGTGCGGAATTTCTGAATTTGGCGTGACCAGCCTCTCTGAACTTGGCAAAGAAACGCCCATATTCACCGTCGATACGGCCCTGAAACGAGGTTTCCCCGCTTTTATCAAAGACTTGACAGGAGCTGACAAAGTGTCTTGAAGGCAGAGAGCGCTTCAGCCTATTGTGCGCGCGGTTTGGGCAGCGGCGATTTCCGCTCCAAATCTGATAATCTAGGGAGTTTTGAATGCGTGCTCTTATCCTGGTCGCTGGTGCGGCCTTGGCGGTTTCGGCTTGCAGCAGCAACGATGCCGCCGACAACACCATGAACGTCGACGAGAATCTTGCAGCCGAGAACATCGTCGCCGACAATACGATGGATGCCAACATGGACGCCAACATGTCCATGAACGCCTCCGACATGAATGCGTCGACGGACATGAATGCAGACGCCAATGCGACTGCGAACATGGCCACCAACAACGCGATGTAATTCGCTTGGCTCTTCCGCAAGGGAGTGCCACTGACAAGAGGCTGCCGGTTCGTCCGGCAGCCTCTTTTTTTTGGCATTGAGGAGTTGGGACATGCGCAGTGTGATGCTGGTCGCCGGAGCGGCCCTGGCGCTGGCCGCCTGCGGCAAGAACACGGCGGCCGACAATGCCGTCACGGCCGATGACGAGCTCGCGGTCCAGAACATCACCGCCAACGATACGACCGCGATCGACGCCGTCACCGGCGACGCCGCCAACATGGCCGCCGACGTCAATTACACGCTCGACGACACCGGCAACACCACCAGCAATGCAACCGCCAATTCCACCGGCCGTCCGAGCGCCCACCCGGCCAGCCCCAAGCCAAAAGCAGGCTCCCCTTCGGGCAGTTCATCCGGCAGCTCATCCGGCACCCCAACCACCAACGCGGCCGCCGGCAACGCCACCTGATCGGGCCGGCTAGGGCAGCCCGACCACCTTGTGGGCCTGGAGCGACAGCCGCCAGCGCGGCCGCTCCATCGCCAAGGCGATCGCCGCCTGGAGCGCGGCCGCCGGCTCCGCGCAGTCCATCGGCTGGACCAGGAAATGCTCGAACCGCCACTGCTCATACTCGGCCGGATCGACGCCCGGCTGGGGCCACACCAGCTTCAATTCGTCGCCGCTGCGCTGGACCACCTCGGTCCCGGCCTTGGGGCTGACGCACAGCCAGTCGAGCCCGGCCACCGCGGCCAGCGTGCCGTTGCTCTCGGCGGCCACTCGAAAACCGCGCTGGTGGAGCGCCTCGACCAGCGCCGAATCGAGCTGGAGCATCGGCTCGCCGCCGGTGACGACCACCAGCCGCGTCTCCGCCCCTTCGCCCCACAGCGCCTCGACATGCGCGGCGAGCGCGTCGGCGCTGGCGAACTTGCCGCCGCCTGGACCGTCGGTGCCGACGAAGTCGGTGTCGCAGAAATTGCACTGCGCCGTCGCCCGGTCCGCCTCCCGCCCCGACCACAGATTGCACCCGGCAAAGCGCAGGAACACCGCGCGACTGCCCGACTGCACCCCTTCCCCCTGCAGCGTCAGGAAGGTTTCCTTGACGGCATAGGTCATGGCCTGGCCTGCACCGGATCGGCGTAGTCCGTCGGATCGGCCAGCCCGGCCTCGGCAAAGCCGCGCGCGCGCAGCCGGCAGGCGTCGCACCGGCCGCAATGGCGGCCGTCCGCACCCGGGTCGTAGCAGCTGTGGCTCAGCCCCGCGTCGAGTCCGAGCCGTTGCGCCTCGCGCGCGATGTCGGCCTTGCTCATGTGCTGGAGCGGGGCGTGGACGGTGAAGTCCTTGCCTTCGATCCCGGCCTTGGTCGCGCGGTTGGCGAGCGCTTCGAAGGCGGCGATGAATTCGGGCCGGCAATCGGGGTAGCCCGAATAATCGAGTGCGTTGACGCCGATGAACAGGTCGCGCGCGCCGGCCGCCTCGGCCCACGCCAGCGCCACGCTGAGGAAGATCGTGTTGCGCGCCGGAACGTAAGTCACCGGAATGCCGTCGCTGAGGCCGCCTTTGGGCACGGCGAGGCCGCTGGTCAGCGCCGACCCGCCGAACTGCGTGAGGTCGAGCGGCAGCACGATGTGGCGGTCGGCGAGCTGGGCCGCGATGACCCGCGCCGCGGTCAGCTCGACCCGGTGGCGCTGGTTATAGTCGATGGTCAGCGCCAGCACCTCGAACCCGGCCTCACGCGCCAATGCGGCGCAGACCATCGAATCGAGCCCGCCCGACAGCAGCACTACCGCCTGCTCCGGATTGGCGTGGTTCAAAGCCGGATCCCGAGCCGCGCGCTGAGCGCGAACATCGCCGCGTAGAGCGCCAGCGTCACCGCACAGGCGGCGAGAATCGCCGGCCAGAACCCCCAGCCGGCCTTGATCAGCGCCGGGATGATCAGGAACAATGGCAGCGACGGCAGGACGAACCAGAAGGTGCTGGTCGCCTGCTCGGCGATTCGCGCGGTGTCGCTGGTGTCGCGCCATAGCCACACGATTGCGATCAGCGAGGTCAGCGGCAGCGAGGCGAGCAGGCCGCCCCACCCGGGGCTGCGCCGCGCCACTTCGGAGATGATGGCGATGAGCAGACCCGAGACCGCGGCCTTGACGAGCAGATAGCGCATGGCGGCCCTGTAAATCGGCGCCCGCGTGAAGAGAAGTGCCTCAAAAGAAAGGACCGCCTGCTGGTCGGCAGGCGGCCCAGTTATCGGACGTACATGTCCGACGGGAGGAAAGCGTGCCATCCGGCACCCAGCCCTTCTAGCCCGCCTTGCTTAAACGCCCGGTTAATGAGCCGGACAATCTCCGATCCGGCGCGCCTGAATCACATAATTAAAAGGATATTTGGCCGAAATGCCTTGGGTCTCGATGCGCAGCGAGCGCGGCGTCAGCAAGGTCAGCTTGGTCCGGCCGAAGCCGCCGCCGCCGCAGGTGTATTCGATCACCGTGGTCGAAGGCGTGTTGCTGATCACCACCTGCTTGCAGTTCTGGCCGCTATGCTCGAGCGCGGCGAGCGCGGCGGTGTCGGCGAAGCATTTCTGGGAGGATGTGTCGGGATTGGGGAAGCCGCTGATTTCCCACAGGCCCGGGCTGGTTTCGGCCAGCGTCGCCGGGCGCGCGGCGGCAACGAGCAGAATCAATGCCGCTCCGCCAAAACAGAATGCACCCACCGTGCGAACCTGCCCCATGCGTCTCGCTTTACCACGGAAAGTTAACAAATCGGAGTCTTTCGAGCCATTTAAGTGGTTTCATCGAACGCGATTGGGAACGACTGCGAGCAGAATTCGCAGTCGACCCGGATCAGCCCGTCGTCGCCGGCCATCGCCTGGCGTTCCTCGGCCGGGAAGCGGGCGATCACCGAACGGACATAATCGGGGTTGCAGCGGCAGCCCCTGGTCAGCCGGAACGGCTCGAGCGTGCGCACCTCGTCTTCTTCGTGGAACAGCCGCCAGGCGAGATCGTCGAGGGCCAGCGCGGGGTCGGTCAGTTCGGCCGGCCTCACTGAACCGGCGAGGGTCGCGACATGCGGCCAGTCCGGATGGTCGAGCCGGGTATGGAGCCGGTCGCGGCCTTCCTCGCCCTCGGGCAGATGCTGGAACAGCAAACCGCCGGCGCTCCACCCGTCGGGGCGCTTCTCGGCAGCCAGGCGGACGATGCTCGGGATTTGCTCGGACTGGGTGAAATAGCTTTGCGCCGCTTCGGCCAGGCTGGTCCCCTCGAGCGGCACGATGCCCTGGTAGCGCTCGTCGGTCGCCGGCTGGTCGAAGGTGATCGCCAGAT
>JBDTRT010000119.1:0-23175 GCA_039931595.1 Sphingomicrobium sp. | reverse complement strand
ACCCGTTGCTCGAGCGGCTGCGCTTCCTGTCGATCTCGGCCAGCAACCTCGACGAGTTCTTCATGGTCCGCGTCGCCGGGCTCAAGGCCCACCAATTGCTCGGGGTCGAGGAGCGCTCGGCCGACGGGCTGACCCCGAGCCAGCAGCTGGCGGCGATCACCGCCGACGCCGACCGGCTGGTGGCGAGCCAGCATGAGGTGTGGGACGATCTGCTGACGGCGCTCGGCGCGGCCGGGCTAACGGTGGTCGGCGACGCGCCGATCGACGAGGTCAGCGAGGCGTGGCTCGACAAATATTTCCGCGAGCAGATCTTCCCGCTGCTGACGCCGCAGGCGATCGACCCGGCGCACCCGTTCCCGTTCATTCCCAACCGCGGGCTGTCGCTGATCTTCGAGGTGCGCAAGGGCAAAGCGGCGCCGATCCGCGAATTGCTCATGCTGCCGGTGGCGTTGCCGCGGTTCATCCGCATTCCGGGCGAGGAAGCGCGCTACATCGCCTTGGAAACGCTGATCCGGCGCAAGACCGATTACCTGTTCCCGCGCTACGATATGCTGCGCGGCGGGGCGTTCCGGATCCTGCGCGACAGCGACATCGAGGTCGAGGAGGAAGCCGAGGATCTGGTGCGCTATTTCCGCACCGCGATCAAACGCCGGCGGCGCGGCCGGGTGGTCCGGCTGGAGCTTGAGCCGGACATGGTCGAAGGGCTGGTGCGGGTGGTCAAGGACGGCGTCGACGCGGCCAATGCGATCGTCTCCGAAACGCGCGGCTTCCTCGGCATGGCGGACTTGGCCGGGCTGGTCGAGGAAGACCGCCCCGATCTCAAATTCGTGGCCTTCGATCCGCGCTTTCCCGAGCGCATCCGCGAGCATGGCGGGGATTGCTTCGCCGCCATCCGGAGCAAGGACATCCTCGTCCACCATCCCTACGAAAGCTTCGAAGTGGTGGTCGAATTCCTCCAGCAGGCGGCGGCCGATCCCGACGTCGTGGCGATCAAGCAGACGCTCTATCGCGCCGGCAAGCAGTCGGCGATCATCCGCGCGCTGATCGACGCCGCCGATGCCGGCAAGTCGGTCACCGCGGTGGTCGAATTGAAGGCGCGCTTCGACGAAGAGCAGAATCTGCTGTGGGCCAGCGCGCTCGAACGGGCCGGGGTCCAGGTGGTCTACGGTTTCATCGACTGGAAGACTCACGCCAAGGTCTCGGTGGTCATCCGCCGCGAGGCCAAGGGCTATCGCACCTACTGCCACTTCGGCACCGGCAATTACCATCCGGTCGCGGCGCGGACCTACACCGACTTGAGCTATTTCACCGCCGACCCGCGGATCGGCCGCGATGCCGCCAAGCTGTTCAATTACATCACCGGCTATCTCGAGCCGAGGAACCTCCACAGCCTGGTGATTTCGCCCCATCAGATGCGCGACGAGCTGGTGCGGCTGATCGAGGTCGAGATGGACCATGCCCGGGCCGGGCGACCGAGCGGGATCTGGGCCAAGATGAATTCGCTGGTCGACCCGGTGATCATCGAGCAGCTCTATCAGGCGAGCGGCGCCGGGGTGCCGATCGACCTGGTGGTGCGCGGCATCTGCTGCCTGCGCCCGGGCGTGCCGGGGATGTCGAGCAACATCCACGTCAAATCGATCGTCGGCCGCTTCCTCGAACATGCCCGGATGTGGTGCTTCGGCAATGGCGAGGAACTGCCCAACCCCGGCGCCAGGGTCTACATCAGCTCGGCCGACTGGATGCCGCGCAACCTCGACCGGCGGATCGAATATATGCTGCCGATCACCAACCCGACGGTCCACGCCCAATTGCTCGATCAGGTGATGGTCGCCAATCTGCTCGACAATGAGCAAAGCTGGCGGCTCAAACCGGACGGCACGTACCAGCGGCTCAAGCCCAAGCCCGACGAGGCCTTCAACCTCCACGAATATTTCATGACCAACACCTCGCTGTCGGGCCGCGGCCAGGCGCTGCGCAAAGGCCGCCGGGTGCCCAAGCTGCGCTTCCGGCGCGGCCGCTAGGCCCGGTTCGGTGCAGTCCCGCGAACCCGTCGCAATCGTCGACATCGGGTCGAACTCGGTGCGCCTGGTGGTCTATTCGGGCGCGCTGCGGGTGCCGACCCCGATCTTCAATGAGAAGGTTTTGGCCGGATTGGGCGCGGCCCTGGCGGCGACCGGCGAACTGTCCGAGCGCAGCCAGGAACGGGCGCTGACGGCGCTACGCCGGTACCGCCTGCTGATCGACCATATGGGCATCACCACCACCCGGGTTGTGGCGACCGCGGCCGCGCGCGACGCCCGCAACGGGCCGCAGTTCGTCGCCAAGATCGACGCCATCGGCTTCAACTGCGAAGTGCTCAGCCCGCAGCAGGAAGCGCAACTGGCCGGGGCCGGCGTGCAGTCGGCGATCCCGGGCGCCGACGGCGTGGTCGGCGACCTCGGCGGCGGCAGCCTCGAGCTCGCCGATGTCGACCAGGACGCGGTCGGGACCGCACTGTCGCTGCCGCTCGGCGTGCTGCGGGTGAGCGACGACAGCGCCGGGCAACGCGAGGTGCGCGACACCTTGCGCGCCGCGCTCAAAGCCAGCGGGCTGGCCAAGGCCAGCGCCGGACGGCCGTTCTACATGGTCGGCGGGTCGTGGCGCGCGCTGGCCCGGATCGACATGCTGGCGACCGATTATCCGCTGCCGGTGAAGCATCAATATGCAATGCCGGCGAAGCGCGCCGACGACCTGCGCAAGATGGTCCGCTCGCTCGACCCCAAGCTGCGCAAGGCGATCGCCCCGGCGCGATTCGCAACTTCGCCGGTGGCGGCGATGATTCTCGCCGAGCTGGTCGAGCAGCTCGAGCCGAGCGAGCTGGTGCTGTCGAGCTTTGGCATTCGCGAGGGCCTGCTGCACGCGACCCTGCCCAAAGCGGTGCGGCGGCTCGATCCGCTGATTGAGGCGGCGCGCGATGCCGGCGGGGCCGAGCGCCGGTTCGGCGAGCATGGCGACAAATTGGACCAGTGGATCGGGTCGGTGTTCGACGATTCGCCCGAGCTCGCCCGGATCCGCCATGCATCGTGCCTGCTGACCGACGTCGCGTGGCAGGCGACGCCCGACTTTCGCGCCGACCGCGGGGTCGAGATGGCGCTCCACGGCAATTGGGTCGGGGTCGATGCGCCGGGCCGGGTGCTGATGGCCCAGGCGCTGTCGTCCAGCTTCGGTCGCGACAAATTGCCGATCGCCGCGCTGAGCGAACTGTGCGACCCCGGCGAGCTTTACCGCGCGCAATGCTGGGGCCTCGCCATCCGGCTTGGCCAGCGGTTGTCCGGCGGGGTCGGATCGGTGTTGAACGCCAGCCGCCTGAGCGTCGCCGGCAAAATCTATCGCCTGCACCTGCCCAAGGCCGAAAGCGCGCTGGTCAGCGACGGCGTGCGGCGGCGGCTGTCGCGCCTCGCCGACGCGCTTGGCGGAAGCGCCGAAATCGTCCTCGGCAACTAAATACTCGGTTGGACTTAGCCGTCGTCGTTCGGCCGCCGCATCTGCGCATCGATGCTCCACGGGCCGGGGCCGGCAAACAGCAGATAGAGGAAGACGAAGCAGTACAGGATCGCGGCATCGCCGCCGTTGTTGAGCGGGAACGCACCGTTCGGCGCGTGCGCCGACCAATAGGCCACGGCCATCGTGCCCGAAGCGAGAAACGCCGCCGGCCGGGTTAAGAGGCCCAGCGTGATCAGCGCCCCGGCGACCAGTTCGACGAGCCCGGCATAATGGGCGGGCTGGGCAAACGCCCAGCCGGCGCCGGCCATCGCGCCGGCCGGGAACGATAGGAACTTCTGGGTGCCGTGCTCGAGGAACAGCAGGCCGGTGACGATGCGCAAAACGCTGAGCATGACCGGGGCATAGCGGGACAGTCGCTCCATCGGTCTAGGCCAGGAACTGGCGGACGAATTCGCTCGCCGGCTCGGCGGCGATCTCAGCCGGCCGCGCGAACTGTTCGATCTCGCCGCTGTTGAGGATCGCCACCCGGTCGGCCAGCGTGAACGCTTCCTCATGATCGTGGGTGACGAAGATCGAGGTCAGGCCAAGCTCGTTGTGGATCAGCCGCAAGGCGCCGCGCAGCTCACGCCGGACCTTGGCGTCGAGCGCTCCGAACGGCTCGTCGAGCAGCAGGATGCGCGGCTGGCGGGCGAGCGCGCGGGCGAGCGCAACGCGCTGGCGCTGGCCGCCCGAAAGCTCGCTCGGGTAGCGGTGGCCGAGCCCGGGCAGCTGGACCAGCTCGAGCAGCTCTTCGATGCGGTTGCGGATCGCCTGGGCCGACGGACGCGCCGATCGCGCCATCACCGCCAGGCCGAAGGCGATGTTCTTGGCCACCGTCATATGACCAAACAAGGCGTAATGCTGGAACACGAAGCCGATCCCGCGCGACGCCGCGGGGGCGTGGGTGACGTTGCGCTGACCGAACCGGACCTCGCCGCCTTCGGGCACTTCGAGGCCGGCGATGATCCGCAGCAAGGTCGTCTTGCCCGAGCCCGACGGGCCGAGCAGCGCGGCGAACTCGCCGTCGCGGATGGTCAGCGAGACGTTCTTGAGCGCTGGATATGCCGAATAGCTTTTCGACACGCCATCGATCCGGATCGACATGTCAGAACCGGGCCGCAAGCTCGTCGCGATGTCGCCATTCGAGCGCGCTTTTGAGAGTAAGAGTGACGAGGGCGAGGAGGGCAAGGAGCGATGCAACGGCAAAGGCTGCGACAAAGTTGTACTCATTGTAAAGAACCTCAACGTGAAGCGGCATGGTGTTGGTCTCGCCGCGGATATGACCGGAAACAACGCTGACTGCTCCAAACTCTCCCATCGCGCGCGCGTTGCAAAGCAATACGCCGTAGAGCAGTCCGAAGCGAATATTGGGCAGGGTCACGCGCCAGAACATCTGCCAGCCCGAGGCGCCGAGCGTCAGCGCGGCCTCCTCGTCCGAGCGGCCCTGGGTGACCATCAACGGGATCAGCTGGCGGGCGACGAACGGCAGAGTGACGAACACCGTCGCCAGCACGATCCCGGGCAACGCGAAGATAATCTCGATATTGCGATCCTGGAGCCAGGTACCGAACCAGCCCTGCGCACCGAACAGCAGAACGAACACCAGGCCCGAGACCACCGGCGAAACCGAGAACGGCAGCTCGATCAGCGTCACCAGCAGGGTCTTGCCGCGAAAGTCGTGCTTGGCGATGGCCCACGCAGCGGCAATCCCGAACACCATGTTGAGCGGCACCGCGATCGCCGCCACCAGCAGCGTCAGCCGGATCGCCGAGCGCGCGTCGGGTTCGGTCACGGCCGCGAACCAGGCCTTGGCGCCGGCGGCGAATGCCTGGGCGAGGACCGCGCCCAATGGCAGCAGCAGCATCAGCCCGACATAGCCAAGCGCGGCGACGATCAGCAGCGCCTTGACGGCCGGCGGCTCGCGCAGGTGGGACGAGCGGCGCATCAGGCGGCCGACCTGCGGCGCTGCCAGTGCTGGAGCAGGTTGAGCACCATCAGCATGGCGAACGACACCATCAGCATGACGGTCGCGATCGAGGCGGCGCCGGCATAATCATATTCCTCGAGCTGGGTGATGATCAGCAGCGGCGCGATTTCGGATTTGAACGGCATGTTGCCGGCGATGAAGATGACCGAGCCATATTCCCCGGCGCCACGCGCAAAGGCGAGCGCGAAGCCGGTCGCAAGCGCCGGTGCAATGGTCGGGAAAATCACCCGGGCGAAGGTCTGCCAGCGCGACGCGCCGAGGGTCAGCGCCGCTTCCTCGGTCTCGCGCGAGGCTTCGGCCAGCACCGGTTCGACCGTCCGCACGACGAACGGCAGGCCGATGAAGACCAATGCGACGACCACCCCGGCCGGCTTGTAGGCAACCGGCAGGCCAAGCGGCGCAAGCACCCCGCCGATCAGGCCGGTGTCGGCATAGAGCGCGGTCAGCGCGATCCCGGCGACCGCGGTCGGAAGCGCGAACGGCAGGTCGATCAGCGCGCCGAACAGGCGCTTGCCGGGGAAGTCGTAGCGCACCAGGACCCACGCCACGAGTAGCCCGAAGACGCTGTTGACCGCGGCCGCGATCAGCGCCGCGCCGAACGTCAGGCGATAAGAAGCGAGCGCCCGCGGTGAGCCGGCGGCGGCCAAGAAGGCGTGCCAGCCCCCGCCCCAGCTCTTGAGGAACACGGCGGCGAGCGGGATCAGGACGATGAACGACAACCAGAAGATGGTGATGCCCAGCGAAAGGCCGAGCCCGGGCAGCGGGGAGGAGCTGCGCTGGGCTTTAACGTTGGGCACCACCATCTGCTGGCGCTCAGAAGTCGAGGTGGAGGCGCGTCGCAAACGCGTCCCCCTCGGTCTTCGAGCCGATCGGATCGAGTGGAGTATTGTCGCCGCTGAAGTGGACCCAGTTGAACATCAGCTTGGCGTAGGGATTGAAGTACCAGTTGAGGCCGAGCGTCAGGCTCTGGGCTTGATTGCCGGCGCGCGCCAGGACCGGCGTGTCAGCCAGATCGAGGTGATCATAGCGCAGCGCGACCTCGAACGCCCCCAGCCCGTCCTTGCCCAATTCGGTGAACGGGCGGACCCGGTCGAAGTTGCCGCCCTTGAAGGGGCGCGTCTCACCAGTGAGCATGTACGCAGCATATCCGTAAAACCCGGTAAACGCATTGTTAACAAGATTCGGGCGGTCAAGCCAGATGCGACCGACCTCTCCAGCGACAGTCAGTGGCCCAAATACGGTAGCAGCCTCGGCGCCGGCATAACGGAGCGACTGAACGCCGGTAATTATGCCGCTGTCGGCGATATTGCCGTTGTCGACGCGGATGTTAGGCCGGTCGGACAGGCGCACCGCATCCTCGATGTCGCCCGACTTCAATGCCGTGGGTAGAAACCGGACAGGCCGAGGTGAACGATCCTGCCGGGTGCGAACACCGGCTCCCAGGTCGCGCGGCCGTTGAACCCCCAGCTTTCGTCGGGGGTGTTGGTGACCGGCGCGACGCTCGAGCGGCTGATGCTCTCATTATCGCCGAACAGGCCGAGCGCGAGGTTGACGGTCTCCTTCGGCGCAAAAGCGACCGAGAGGCCGATGCGGCGTTCGGCGCCGGCATTGCCAAACGCGTTGGTGAACATGCCGCGTTCGAGGAACATGTTGTAATTGTCGCTATTGTTGGACTCGAGCCCGAACGGCGCCTTGTGCTGGCCGAGGGTCAGCAGGGTCTTTGGGATCCTGGTGCACTGGAGGTAGGCGTCGGTCAGATTGACCGCATTGCCGGCGAAGTCGACTTCGATCCGGTAGTTCCACCATTTGAGCGCGGTGCCTTCGCAGCCGATCCGGGCGCGGCGGAAGCCGGTGCCGTTATTATAGTCGTAGCCGCCGTTGTGCTCGATGAAGGCGACCGCATCGGCCTCGACCACGCCGCGCGGCTTGAACGAGAAATTTCCGCTGGGATCGGCGATCGTCGGGGCCCAGCTGAACTGGGCCGCCTTGGCGGCGCGGGTCTCGACCGTTTCGAGCCGGGCTTGGTTGAGTTCGGCCTGCTTCTCGAGCTCGGCATTGCGCGCTTCGAGCTGGCGGACCCGGGCTTCGAGCGCGTTGAGCCGATCGAGCACTGGGTCACCGGTCGGCGCCGCGGCGGCCGTTGCCGGCGCCGCATCGGGCGCGACCAGCGTGTCGATCGGGCGGTCGCTGCTCGTGGTGGTCGAAAAGTCTTCCGGCTGCTGAGCCACCGCAGGCGCAGCGAGCGCGACGAGGGAGGCTCCCGCGAGAAGCAGGAAACGCATGGCAGTCTCCATTTTTGATAGGTCGGGTTAGCCGCCGATCAGCGCTTGGCGTTCTCGAAGATCTGGTCGAACAGCCCGCCGTCGTTGAAGTGGGTGGCCTGAGCGCGGGCCCAGCCGCCGAAGTTGCCGTCGATCGTGAACAGCTTCACATTGGGAAAGCGCGACTTGTACTTGGCCGCTACCTGGGGGTTGCGCGGCCGGTAATAATGCCGCGCCGCAATCTCCTGCGCCTCGGGCGTGTAGAGAAATTTGAGATAGGCTTCGGCGACTTTGCGGGTGCCTTTGCGATCGACCACTTTGTCGACCACCGCGACCGGCGGCTCGGCGAGGATCGAGATCGACGGGACGACGATGTCGAACTTGCCGCGGCCAAGTTCATTGACCGCCAGAACCGCTTCATTCTCCCACGCCAGCAGGACGTCGCCCTGCCCGCGCTGGACGAAGGTCGTGGTCGCGCCGCGAGCGCCGCTGTCGAGCACCGGGACGTTGCGGAACAGGCGCGTCATATATTCACGGGCCTTCGCCGGAATGCCGTATTTCTGGCGCGCATAGCCCCACGCCGCGAGGTAGTTCCAGCGTGCTCCGCCGCTCGTCTTGGGGTTGGGCGTGATGACCTTGACGCCGGGCTTGATGAGGTCGTCCCAGTCGTTGATCTTCTTGGGATTGCCCTTGCGCACGAGGAACACGATGGTCGAATAATAAGGCGCGCTGTTGTTGGGCAGGCGCTTTTGCCAATTGGGCGCGATCAGCTTGGCGCGTTGCGCAATCTCGTCGATGTCATAAGCGAGCGCGAGGGTGACGACGTCGGCCGGGAGCCCGTCGATCACCGAGCGCGCCTGCTTGCCCGATCCGCCGTGACTCTGGCGAATGGTTACCTGCTGCCCGGTCGACGCCCGCCAGCGCTGGGCGAAGCGCGCATTGATGTCGCGGTACAGCTCGCGCGTCGGGTCGTAGGAAACATTGAGCAACTGGACCGGCGCCGCGCTCGCCGCGATCGGACCCGAAGCGGTGGCGACCAGAGCGACCGACAGAATTAGCCTGCGCAACAAGGACATGTGCGAATCCCCTATGATTGGCGCCAGCTTAACCCTAGTTCTGGACTAGACAATAGCCAATTTTCAAATTTGGTCGCTAGAAGCGCTCAATTCGTCCCGCGCCGGGACTTCCCAACTCGCTGCCGTGGCCAGCGAAATCCCCTCGAGCAGCGTGGCGCTCTGGTCGCGCAGGATCGAAAAGGCGCGGCGGATCGCGCAGCTGGCCTCGTCATGGCAATCGTCGCAGCGGGCATAGAAATTGACGCTCGCGCACGGCACCAAAGCGATCGGCCCCTCCATCGCCCGGACCACTTCGCCGAACGAGATCGCGGCCGGATCGCGCGCCAGCGCATAGCCGCCCTTGGGGCCGCGGATGCTGCGGACCATCCCGGCCTTTTTCAATTCGAGCATGATCAGTTCGAGATATTTGGGCGGGACCTGCTGGCTCGAGGCGATGTTGGCAAGCTGGACTGGGGCTGCCCCACTCTGCTCGGCGAGGTAGAGCAAGGAGCGCAGCGCATAACGGGTTTTCTGGGCGAGCATGGCGGCCAGCCTAGCCCAACCGCGGGGACAAACGAAACCGGGCGCGGCGACCAGCCAGGCGGCGCTATTTTTCGACGAACGAGTGGGATGCGCCGCCAGTCCGGTCCGCTTTCCCATTGAGCCAATGGGTTACGCCCCCTAGAGGCGGCGCGTGGCCGCGATTCACTTGCCTGCACGGCTGCTCGTATTGGCGAGCCTGTCGATCTCCATCCTCGGTAGCGTGGGTTGTTCCGGTAATGCCGGATCAGCCGGCGACCAGAAAGCGCGCGGTCCGTCCCAGGTCGGTTTTGTCGTGGTCCAGCCGAGCTCGGTCCCGCTCCAGACCGAGCTTGGCGGGCGCACCGTCGCGGTCGAGACCTCGGAAGTGCGTCCCCAGGCCAACGGGCTGATCCGCCGGCGCTATTTCACCGAAGGCTCGTTCGTCCGCGCCGGCCAGCCGCTGTTCCAGATCGACCCGAGCCAATATCGCGCGGCGGTCGACCAGGCCGCCGCCAATGTCGCCAGCGCCCGCGCCGCGGCCGACGCCGCCCAGGCCCGCGCCAACCGCTACAAGCCGCTGGCCGAGATCGAGGCGGTGTCCAAGCAGGATTATACCGACGCCGCGGCCCAGGCGCGCCAGGCCCGCGCCGGAGTGTCCCAGACTGGCGCCGCGCTCGAAACCGCGCGGATCAATCTTAAATACACCTCGATCCCGGCACCGATCAGCGGCCGCATCGGCCGATCGCTGTTCACCGTCGGGGCGCTGGTCACCGCCAACCAGGTCGAGCCGCTGGCGGTGATCCAGCGGTCGGACCCGATGCATGTCGACATCCAGCAATCGAGCGCCGACCTTTTGACCCTGCGCCGCGCGCTGGCCAGCGGCGGGATTACGCCCGGCAGCACCCAGGTCCGGCTCAAGCTCGAGGACGGCAGCGATTACGGCTACACCGGTACCGTCCAATTCTCGGAAATGATCGTCGACCAGAGCACCGGCACGGTGACGCTGCGCGCGCGCTTCCCCAATCCCCA
Organism: Sphingomicrobium sp.; assembly: GCA_039931595.1. Taxonomy (GTDB): domain Bacteria; phylum Pseudomonadota; class Alphaproteobacteria; order Sphingomonadales; family Sphingomonadaceae; genus Sphingomicrobium. The sequence continues at coordinate 12,799 of JBDTRT010000119.1, read as the reverse complement.
GGGCGTGCTGCTTCCCGGCATGTTCGTCCAGGCGCTGTTTACCCAGGGCGTCGAGGCTAATGCGTTCCTCGTCCCCCAGGCCGCGCTGCAGCGCGACATCGGCGGTGAGGCGTTCGTGTGGATCGCCGCGGCCGGCAACAAGGCCGAGCGGCGCAAGGTCGTCGCTGCGCGCACCTTTGGCGCCGACTGGGTGGTCACCGCCGGGCTCCACGGCGGCGACAAGGTGATCACGCAAGGGACCACCGGCCTCAAGTCGGGCGGGCCGATCAAGCCGGTCCCGGCGAGCGCCAAACAGAACATCGCACCCGGCAGGCCAGGCGGCGCCGGAGCGCCCGCCGGCGGCCGCGGCGCGCGCGGCGGCTAGGCCTTGTCGCGCCTCTTCATCGACCGCCCGATCTTCGCCTGGGTGCTCGCGATCGTCGTCATGCTGGCCGGCATCGGCGCGATCATGACCCTGCCGATCGAGCAATATCCCGACGTCGCGCCGCCGGTGGTCAACATCCGCGCCTCCTACCCCGGGGCATCGGCCGAGACCGTCGAGAACAGCGTGACCCAGGTTATCGAACAGCAACTGTCCGGGATCGACGGTTTGCTCTATTTCTCGTCCTCGTCGAGCTCGCGCGGGTCGGTCGGAATCTCCGCCACCTTCGCCAAGGGCACCGACCCCGACATCGCCCAGGTACAGGTTCAGAACCAGGTCCAGCAGGCGGTTTCGCGGCTTCCGCAGCCGGTCCAGCAGCAAGGCGTTCGGGTGACCAAGTCGAACCCCGACTTCCTGCTCATCGTGGCGGTTTACGATGCCACCGACCAGCGTTCGAACCAGGACGTGTCGGACTTTCTTGCGTCCAACATCCAGGACCCGCTGTCGCGCGTGCCGGGGGTCGGCGACATCAACGTCTTCGGCGCGCCCCACGCGATGCGCATCTGGCTCAATCCGCAGCGCTTGACGGCGTTCGCGCTGATGCCGAGCGACGTCGTCACCGCCATCCAGAACCAGAATACCGAGGTCGCTGCGGGCGAAGTCGGCGGCCTGCCGCAAGGCTCCGAGCAGATGCTCAACGCGACCGTCACCGCCCAGTCGCGCCTGCAGACCGCGGCGCAGTTCGAGCAGATCATCCTCAAGACCGAGCCGAGCGGTGCGACCGTGCGGATCAAGGATGTCGCGCGGGTCGAGCTCGGCGCCGACAATTATAATTCGATCATCCACGTCAACCGCCATCCCGGCGCCGGAATCGCGGTCTCGCTGGCGCCCGGCGCCGACGCGCTCAAGACCGCCGAACTGGTCAAGGCGCGGGTCACCGCGCTGTCGGACAATTTCCCCGAAGGCCTGACCTACGCTTACGCCAACGACACCACCGATTTCATCAAGCTGTCGGTCAACGAAGTGGTCAAGTCGCTGTTTGAGGCGGTCGTGCTGGTCGTGCTGGTGATCTTCGTCTTCCTGCAAAGCTGGCGCGCGATGCTGGTTCCGGCGATCGCCATTCCGGTCGTCCTGCTCGGCACCTTTGCAGTGTTCTCGGTCGCCAGTTTCACCATCAACACCATGACCCTGTTCGGGCTGACGCTGGCGGTCGGGCTACTGGTCGACGACGCCATCGTTGTGGTCGAGAATGTCGACCGGCTGCTGCACGAAAATCCGCAGATGACGCCGCGCGAGGCGACCATCCAGTCGATGGCCGAAATTCAGGTCGCGCTGGTGGCGATCGCGCTGTCGCTGTCGGCGGTGTTCCTGCCAATGGCTTTCTTCGGCGGGTCGACCGGCGTCATCTACAAGCAATTCTCGCTGACCATCGTGTCGGCGATGGTGCTGTCGGTGCTGGTAGCGCTGGTCCTCAGCCCGGCGCTGACCTCGACCCTGCTGCGCCAGAAGCCGCCCGGCGAACCCCAGCCCAGCGCGATCGACCGGCGCTGGCCGGCGATCGCGGGTCCGGTCCGCGGCGGCCAAGCCTGGTTCAACCGCAATTTCGATCGCGGGGTGGTTCGCTACCGCGCGTCGATTGCCCGCGTGATCGACCGCAAATGGCTGGTCCTGGCGATCTATGCTGGGATCGTCGCCATCCTCATTCTGCTGTTCCTGCGCCTCCCGACCGGCTTCCTGCCGACCGAGGACCAGGGCGCGGCGAGCGTCCAGTTCCGCCTTCCAGCCGGCGCCACCCAGCAGCGCACGCTCGAAGTGCAGCGCCAGGTCGAGCAATATTTCGCCGACCACGAGCCGGACAACATCAAGACCCTGTTCACCGTCGCGGGCGGCAGCGGCAACAACGGCGCGGCCGGCCAGAATACCGGCCAGGGCTTCATCAATTTCGTTCCGTGGGACCAACGCCCGGGCAAGGACAACACCGCCGACGCGGTCGTCCAGCGCGTGTCGAGCGCGTTCCGTAATCTGCGCGACGCACAGGTGTTCGCCTTGGTCCCCGGCGCGATCCGCGGCCTCGGCCAGTCGAACGGCTTTACCATGGAGTTGCAGAACCGCAGTGGCCTCAGCCGCGAGGCGTTCGCGGCGGCGCGCGACGAGCTGCTCGCCGCGGCCAATAGCGACCCGCAGCTGACCTCGGTCCGGCTCAGCGACCTACCCGATACCGCGACCCTGAAGATCGACATCGACCAGCAGAAACTGACCGCGCTCGGGCTCAACCAGGGCGACGTCAACGCGACCTTGTCGACCGCCTGGGGTGGGCGCTACGTTAACGACTTCATCGATCAGGGCCGGGTCAAACGGGTCTATGTCCAGGGCGATGCGCCATACCGCGCCGACCCGGCCAGCCTGTCGCAATGGTATGTCCGATCGTCGGACGGCGAGATGGCGCCTTTCTCTTCGTTCGCGCGGACCGGCTGGTCGACCGGGCCGAGCAGCCTGTCGCGCTTCCAGGGCGTTCCCGCGTACGAATTCCAGGGCCAGCCGGCGCCGGGGGTCAGCTCGGGCCAGGCGATGGACCGGATCGAACAGCTCGCCGCGCAGATCCCCGGGACCAGCGTCGCCTGGGCCGGGCAATCGTATCAGGAGCGGCTGTCGTCGGGCCAGGCGCCGTTCCTCTACGCGATTTCGCTGCTGGTCGTGTTCCTGTGCCTCGCCGCGCTCTACGAAAGCTGGTCGATCCCGGTCGCGGTGCTGATGGTTATCCCGCTCGGCCTGGTCGGAGCGGTGTTCGCGGTGACCCTGCGCGGGCTCCAGAACGACGTCTATCTGCAGATCGGACTGCTGACGACGATGGGGCTGGCGGCGAAAAACGCGATCCTCATGAATGAATTCGCCGAGCGCGCCGAGAAACAGGGCATGCGGGTGATCGACGCCGCGCTCGAGGCCGCGCGGATCCGGATCCGGCCGATCCTGATGACCAGCTTCTCGTTCATCTTCGGCGTGCTGCCACTGGCGATTTCGACCGGCGCCGGCGCCAACAGCCGGATCGCCATCGGCACCTCGGTGATCGGCGGAATGCTGACCGCGACGCTGCTCGCCGTATTCTACATCCCGTTGTTCTTCGTGCTGGTCCGGCGCAGCGTTCGCGACGGGATGAACGCCGTCCGCAAACGGCTGCGGCGCTCGCGCGGCGGCGAAGGCGAAGCGGGCGGGGAAGCGGCATGAGGCGGCGAAGCGGCCTGAGGCGGTCCGGGGGTCTGGCCGCCCTGATCGCGCTGGCGGCCTGCTCGCTCGAGCCGCCGCTACCGCCCGGGCCGCTACCGGTGCCGCCGTCGTGGCCGACCGGCGACCCCTATCTGCTGCGCAACGAGGCACCGCTGCCGGCGGTCACTTACCGCGACGTGTTCCGCGATCCGCGGCTACAGGCGCTGATCGTCGAAGCGCTGGCCAATAACCGCGACCTGCGCATCGCCGCCGCCAACATTGCCGCGGCCCGCGCGCAAGTGCGCATCACCCGCGCCAACCAATTGCCCGAGCTCGACGCCGCCGGGCGCGCGACCAAGACCGGCGATGCCAATTCTTACTCGCTCGGCCTGTCGATCCCGTCGTTCGAGGTCGATTTGTTCGGCCGCTTGCGGTCGCTGACCCGGGCCGACCAGCAACGCTTGTTCGCGACCGAAGCCGGCGCGCGCTCCATCCGGCTCGCGTTGGTCGGCGACATCGCTGAGGCATGGCTGGCTTATGCCGCCGATTCGAGCCTACTCGGGATCGCCGCCGACACCGCCGCCAGCGCCGACAAGAGCGTCCGCCTGACCAAGGCCCGGCTCGACGGCGGGATCGCGCCGCGGACCGACCTGCTCCAGGCGCAGCAGGTGCTCGAGACCGCGCGCCAGGACCTCGCCCAGCAGCGCGCGCTGCGCGCCCAGGATGTCAATCTGCTGCAGCTGCTGGTCGGCGCGCCGATTGCACCGGCCAATCTTCCGGCCTCGATCGAGCAAGCCGCGCCGACCATTGCGGCGCTCCCTGCCGGGCTCGATTCGCGGGTGCTGCTGCGCCGCCCCGACGTGGTCCAGGCCGAGTATCAATTATACGCCGCGAACGCCGAAATCGGCGCCGCGCGGGCGGCACTGTTCCCGACCATTTCGCTGACCGGTCTGCTCGGTTTTGCAAGCACCGCGCTGGGCTCGCTGCTGAGCGGCGGGGCGTTCGCCTGGTCGGCCGGGGCCGGGGTCAATTATGCGATCTTCCGCGGCGGCGCCGGGCGCGCCGGGGTCGCGCTGACCGAAGCCCAGCGCAATGCCGCCCTGGCAGCTTATGAGAAAGCGATCCAGACCGCGTTTAGCGAAGTTGCCGACGCACTGGCCGTGCGCGGCACGGTCGACGAGCAGCGCCGCGCCGCCGCCGCCAATGCCGCCGCCGCGGCCGATACGCTGCGGCTGGTGACGGCGCGCTACCAGGGCGGCATCGACCCCTATCTGACCACGCTCGACGCCCAGCGCTCGCTCTATTCGGCGCAGCGCAACAGCGTGTCGATCGCGCTGGTCGAGGCGCGCAACGCGGTCGCGTTGTACCGCGCGCTCGGGGCCGATAATCTGATCGCCCAGGGACCGTTCCCTTAAGCTCCGGTTGAACCGCGGGAGCGCTTGAGCTAAGGGCACCGCCTTCCGAGCGACAGCATTGGAAAAAAGCCGCGGGAGGCCCTCGTCGAGAGAGCCGCTTGGACCGCTAAACTTGCAACGAGAGTGACATGGCAAAGAAAATAACCGGATATATCAAGCTTCAGGTGCCTGCGGGCATCGCCAACCCTTCGCCGCCGATCGGCCCCGCTTTGGGCCAGCGCGGCGTCAACATCATGGAATTCTGCAAGGCGTTCAACGCCGCCACGCAGGAGCTAGAGAAGGGCGCGCCGATCCCGACGGTCATCACCGTCTACGCCGACCGCAGTTTCTCGTTCGCGACCAAGACCCCGCCGGCGAGCTTCCTGTTGAAGAAAGCAGCCAAGCTCAAATCGGGTTCGGCCGAGCCGGGCAAGACCAGCGCCGGGACCATCCGCCGCTCGCAACTGGCGCAGATCGCGGAAACCAAGATGAAGGATCTCAACGCCAACGACATCGATGCCGCAACGCGGATCATCGAAGGCAGCGCCCGCGCGATGGGCCTCCAGGTTGTGGAGGGCTAAGGAAATGGCAAAGATCACCAAACGGCAAAAAGCCCTGTCCGCGGTCGACACGACCAAGCAGTATGGCGTCGAAGAAGCGATCGGCATGGTCAAGGCCAACGCCACCGCCAAGTTCGACGAGACGATCGAGATCGCGCTCAACCTCGGCGTCGACCCGCGTCACGCCGACCAGATGGTGCGCGGCGTGGTGTCGCTGCCCAAGGGCACCGGCAAGGACGTCCGCGTGGCGGTGTTCGCGCGCGGCGACAAGGCCGACGAAGCCCGCGCCGCCGGCGCCGAAGTAGTCGGTGCCGAAGATCTGATGGAAGCGATCCAGGGCGGCCAAATCGACTTCGAGCGCGTGATCGCGACGCCCGACATGATGGGCATCGTCGGCCGACTCGGCAAAGTGCTCGGTCCCAAGGGGCTGATGCCCAACCCCAAGCTCGGCACGGTCACGCCCAACGTCGGTGAGGCGGTCACCGCCGCCAAGTCCGGCCAGGTCGAATTCCGGGTCGAGAAAGCCGGCATCATCCACGCCGGGATCGGCAAGGCGAGCTTCGGGGCGGACGACCTCAGGGCCAATTTCGATGCGTTCGTGGACGCCATCGAAAAGGCCCGGCCGACCGGCGCCAAGGGCAAGTTCATCAAGAAGATCGCGGTCAGCTCGAGCATGGGCCCGGGCGTTCGCATCGACGTCACCGAGGTGGTCGGAGCCTGATCGCGAGCCGCGGCTAAGCGCCGATCGACCATTAATCAGAGAGCCCGAACCCGGACCGGTTCGGGCTCTTTTTTTATTCGCTCGCGGGCTTGCGACCCGGGCTAGCCGGCGGCGCCGAGGCCGGCCGGCTTTTGCTATTTCAACGCGAGCGCCTTATGCTGCGCACCGCTATTAGTCGCAAATTGACGGTCATTGGCGCTTTGCGGCTCCTCTTTCCTTCTCTCTCGCTGCTCCTAGCATTGGGCGGCCGATCGTCGGCCCAGCCCTTCCAGAAGGAATACCATAATGATCAGTGGAACCGTGAAGTTCTTCAACGCCGACAAGGGTTTCGGCTTCATTCAGCCGGACGACGGAAGCAGCGATGCCTACGTCCACATCAGCGCCGTCGAAGCGGCCGGAATGCGTACCCTCGATCGCGAGCAGCGCGTCAGCTACGAGTTGCAGCAGGACAACCGCGGCCGCAACAGCGCCGTCAATATCCAGGCCGAATAGTCAGCCTAGGGCTTCCCCCGATGGTTCGGGGGAAGCTTCCCTTTTCGAGCGTTGCTCGAGTGCCCGGAAAGCCTCGGTTTCAGTCTCCGGATTAGGTCGCCACGGGCATCTGTGGTAGGCCACTTTATCAAGCGCGAACCTGCTTTTGTAAGCATCGCCTGACTGAGAGACTAGCTGCGCTCCCGCTTACTTGCAGGAGACCCCACCGTGGACCTCAACCACATTCTACAGCCAGATTTCGCGGGCCAGCACAGCGGCGAGCCCGTGCGATGAGCCGGGTCGTCAATTTGTCCATGGCCGAAGCCGACGTGCGCGAGCAGTGCCGCAAAAGCGCGATCGGCGTGTCGTCGCTGGAAGTGCTGCAATCGGGCGGCGTCCGGCTCGTCACCTCAAGCGTCGACGGCGCCGAAAAGATCCGCAAGAAACTCAAGTCCAAGCTCGTCCGGGGCGACGTTCAGCGGACCCCGGCCATGCCCCAGACCTGGCCCTGGTAGGCGCTGCTTGGCGCTCGATCTCGACGACGAATCCCTGCAGCTGCGCCGCAGCTGGCATGAGTGGGAAGTCGACGGGCGCGACCGCCGCGTCGTCCTGGTGGTCGAGACCGGGCTCGAGATGCGGCCCGGCCACGACGGCTTTGACGCAGGCGCGCTCGACAAGTTGATATCCGACGTCACTGCCGAAATGAGGGCCAGCCCGAGCCCGATCGACCGGGTCCGTATCGTCCCTCACCTCGACTGAAGCCCGTAACCGCCACCGACTGCCCCACACCCGTCACGGAGATCGAACCAACATGACGACCCACGCGCAATTCTATCTCACCCGCGCGGCCCTCGCCCGCGACCTCGCCGACGGCTCCCAGCTGGACAATGTCAAGGAAAGCCATTTGCGCGCCGCCGAGGCATGGGATGGCTTTGCCGCGCGCGCGATCAAGGCGGATCTGATGCGGGCAGAGGAACTGAAAAGGAAAGCGGGCGACGCCGCCGCGACCGAATCGGAAGAAGATCCGGCGATCTCGGCCGAAAATCCCGACTTTCGGCAGGTCGAGGAAAAAAATGAGAATTCACGGAGTCTTAGTGTTTTCTAAGACTTTTCTGTGACGAAATCGGCGAAGATCTGCCGAATTACACAATCCTGATCTTGTCTCAGCGAACGGATTAACTTCCATTTCGATTGCTATTCGTAGTTTAAGTTGTGGCGTTCCATTATGCTGCATGTTAAGATCGATCATCGCTGGACAGCTTTTTGGGCTTCAGCGGCTGGGAGGTTCGTCAAACTCCCGCCTCCGTTGCGGGACGAACCCAGTGACCATCAATCCACTTGCGATGCTCGTCGAAGTCCTTGAATTGCGCTCGCCTTTGCCCGACCAGGACCGCCGGGCGATCCTCGCCCTGCCCTACACGCTGCGATCGCTCTCGGCCGGCAGCTATGCCGTGCGCGAAGGCGAGCCGCCGACCGGTTGCGGCGTGCTCGTGTCGGGGTTCGCCTATCGTCAGAAACTGACCGGCGACGGCGGCCGGCAAATCCTTTCGATCCACATTCCCGGCGAAGCGCTCGATTTCCAGAACATCTTCCTCAACCTCGCCGACCACAGCGTGCAGATGCTTACCCGGGCCCAGCTCGCGGTCATCCCGCGCGCCGACATCCAGGCGCTCGCCCAGTCGAGCGCGGCGATCGCCCATGCGATCCTGATCAACGTCCTGGTCGACGCATCGATCTTTCGCGAATGGATCCTCAACATCGGCCGGCGCGATGCCAAGAGCCGGCTGGCGCACGTGCTGTGCGAGCTTGCGGTCCGGCTTGACGCGCACGGGCTGGCCGAAGACATGGGCTATCATTTGCCGATGACCCAGGCCGAGCTGGCCGACGCGCTCGGCCTCACCCCGGTCCACCTCAATCGCGTGATCCGCGGCCTTGAGCTCGACGGGCTGATCATCCGCACCAAGCGCGACATCAGCTTCCCGGACTGGGAGCGGATGCGCGCCATCGCCGATTTCAACGAACGCTATCTTCATTTGGCGAGGCAGGAAACGGACGAGCGGGTCGCGCGGCGGGCTTAGCTCCGGTTGGCGGCGGATGAATCGGTTGGCCGGACTCGAACGGCATCGGCGAAGCGAACCGTCATGACCGCGTGCTTGAACTTGTCGGTGACCTCGATCTGGCCGCTTAAATCGAGCTGTCCGTCGAGCACTTCGGCGCTGATCAGAGAGCGCGCGCCCTGGACAGCCTGTACCTGAGCATCTTTCTCGGACGCCAAGTCCAAGCCTTCCTCATCCGCGGCGAAACCGAATCCGTTGCGGATGTTGAAGTAGAAGCGCGGCACCGACCCGTTCTAGCGCCGCGGAAAATGTCGGATACCATCCATGTTAGTATATATATCGCAACTCCCAGCCGGTGCTTGATTAGACGGTGGAAACCGTTATAGGCCCCGCTTCGCATGCGGAGCGATCCGCACGCAACCGTCCGAGACCGCTGCCGGAGCCTGACTGATCAGGCCCCTTAATCCGCAGCCTAGACGGGGACAGAATCACCGGGGCGCTTCCTTGGACAAGGACCGCCGCTCCGTCGCGGGTTGCCATTGCTCGGCTCGAGCGGCAGCGCGCTGATCCATCCCCCCGGACAAACTTTTGCGTTCCTCGCGGGCGACCGTGGCGAACATCTGTTGGACCTCGATCGAAGCTTGTGTTTCGGCCGAAAGATTGGAGTTGGCATGGATCGTTCGCAAAAAGCGGATGTGGTCGAAGAGCTGAAGAGCGTCTTTGCCGAGACCAGCGTGGTGGTTGTCACCCGCAATCTCGGTTTGAGCGTGGCGCAGTCGACCGACCTCAGGCTCAAGATGCGCGACGCCGGCGCCCAGTTCAAGGTGACCAAGAACAGCCTTGCGCTGATCGCACTCGACGGCTCGCAGTACAGCCCGATCAGCGATTTGCTGACCGGTCCGACCGCGCTTGCGACGTCGACCGACCCGGTCGCTGCGGCCAAGGTTGCGGTCGATTTCGCCAAGACCACCGACCGCTTCGAAATCGTCGGCGGGGCGATGGGCAGCACTGTGCTCGACCTCGCCGGGATCAAGGCACTGGCGGCGCTTCCGTCGCTCGACCAGTTGCGTGCGACGATCGTCGGCCTGATCCAGGCGCCGGCGACCAAGATCGCCCGCACCGTGAGCGAGCCGGGTGCCCAGCTGGCCCGCATCTTCTCGGCCTATGCCGCCAAAGAAGCCGCTTAGTTTTCAATCTTAATTTCAACCCACGACCAATGGGGCGCAGCCCCGCAGAGGAGTTCTAAAATGGCTGATATCAACAAGCTGGTCGACCAGCTTTCCGAACTGACCGTGCTCGAGGCTGCTGACCTCGCCAAGGCGCTCGAAGAGAAGTGGGGCGTTTCGGCCGCCGCTGCGGTCGCGTCGGCCGCCCCGGCTGCCGCCGCCGCCGGCCCGGTCGAAGAAGAGAAGACCGAGTTCGACGTCATCCTGACCGGCGACGGCGGGAAGAAGATCAACGTCATCAAGGAAGTCCGCGCGATCACCCAGCTCGGTCTCGGCGAAGCCAAGGCCCTGGTCGAAGGCGCGCCCAAGCCGATCAAGGAAGGCGTCAACAAGGCCGAGGCCGAGAAGATCAAGGCCCAGATCGAAGCCGCCGGCGGCACCGTCGAACTCAAGTAATCGAGCAGCCCTCAAAGGCTGTGTAGAGTTATCCCGGACTTGATCCGGGGTCGAACTCGGCAAGAATAAGTAGCTGGACCCCGGCCTGCGCCGGGGCACTGGCGTGGTTTCGCGGATGTCTTGAAGCATCCGTGGGAAGGAAGGGCGGCTCCGCAAGGGGTCGCCCTTTTTGCGCGCGCGGTTGCGGCGTTACGCAACCGAAACCGCGGTGGAGCGCTTGTCCGCTGATGAAGACGACAAAAGACATTGAGAATTCGTGGTGGACCGTGAGCTACGGCCCGGGCGCGGTGGTCGCGACCGCGATCCACGACGGCCATGACGTCCGGCCCGAGGTGGCGCGGGCAATGGCACTTGATGACGCCGGGCGGCTGCGCGAGGAAGATCCGTTCACCGGCCAAGCGATCGTCGACGTGCCGGCCCACGTCATCGTCCACCGCTCGCGCTTCGAAGTCGACCTCAACCGCGGACCCGACAGCGCGGTCTACGAGACCGCCGAGCAATCGTGGGGGCTCGAAGTGTGGCGCGGCGGGGCGTGCGACGCCGGGCTGACCCAACGCTCGCTCGCCATCCACGCCGAATATTACCGCGCGCTGGCGGCGCTGCTCGACGGGGTCGCGGCGCGGCATAAGCGGTTCGTGGTGATCGACGTCCACAGCTACAATCATCGCCGCGACGGGCCTGACGGCGGCGCCACGCCGCAAGCGCTAGCGCCCGACATCAACATCGGCACCTTTTCGATGCCGCGCAACCAATGGGCATTCCTGCTCGACCCGCTGATGGACGCGATGGCCAAATTCGATTTCAACGGCCGCCGGCTCGACGTGCGCGAGAATGTCGCCTTCCAGGGCAAGGGCGAGCAGACCCGCTTCATCCACGAGCGCTACCCGGGCCGCGGCTGCGCCATCGCGCTCGAGTTCAAGAAGTTCTTCATGGACGAATGGAGCGGCAAGCCCGACCGCGCCGAGATCGATGCGATGCGCCGCCTGATCGGCCACATCGCGCGGCGCGCCGAGGATCTGCTGGGCGAATGAGCCGCCCCTCACTCCGCCTTGCGCCGGACCCGTTCGTGGCCGAATTCACGCCGGCCGGGGGGCTGCGCCAGAAGGTCGGCGCGAGCGGCCGCGTGCACATCGACCGGCCGCTCCATTTCCTCGTCCTCCACCGCTCTGACGACCCGGCCCACAGCGTCGCCCGGCGGGTCGCGTCGAACAGCCCGGCCTATCTGGTGTGGAGCTCCGACGACGACCTCGCCGCGGCGTCGGCGCTGCGCGCCGTGGTGGCCCGCATGCGCGAGCATTTCGGCCATGTCCTGATCATTTCGCTGTTCGACCAGGAGCCGGTGTCCGACGCCGCCGACGATGCGCCGTTCCTGCCCCAGTTCCGGGCGATCATCGGGCCCGGCGACGACGCCCGCGCGACCTGCGCTGGCAAGGCGCTGACCAAAGCCATGGCCAAGGTCGAGATCGATCTGCGGCGGTGCGAGGTCGAACACCGCAATCGGCCCTATTTCGAGCCGTCGGTGGCCGAGCTGATCGACAGCGATCCCGACCTGTCGCATCTGTCGTTCGGGCTACCGCCGATCCACCGCGCGCCCGGCGGCACGATCTACCCGCAGCTGTTCCGCGACCTCGCCAACGCCAGCGGCGACGCGCTGCTGCGCGCGGCGTGCGCGTTCATCGCCGACGGCAAGAGCGGCGCGCCGCGCCATTATCGCGCGCTCGGGCGCAGCGCTTTGCTCGCCGCCGCGCTGGCCGCCGACCGCAAGCTCGACCGGATCGCGCGCAGCTTCGATTTCCTGCTGTCGGTGTCGCCGATCAATACCGCCGAGGCGATGGCCCGGTTTATCGCCGATGGCGCGGAGCGGCCGCCGCGGTTCGCCTATCGCCCGCTGACGGTCGACCCCGACGAGGCCAAGCGGCGGCTTTACGCAATCGACCTCGGCAAGCTCGAGGACCCGTTGCTCGAGACCCTGTTGTCCGACAAACGGCGCGAAATCGACCAGCAGCTGACCATGCTGTCGGTGCGCAACACACCCGCCTTCCGCCCCGCGTCAATGCTGCTGTACGGCACGGTCGACCCGGCGCTGTTGGCCGACGCGCAGAGCCTGCTGGCGGCCGACGGGCCGGAAAAGGCGGGCCGCGGCAAGATGATCGGCGCGGCTGGCATCGCCGAGGCCGGGCGAACGCTGATCGCCAGCTACCGCGCCGCCGACCCCCGCTTCACCGCCGAAGTCGAGGTGCGCGACGATCTCGCCCCCGGTCTGATGGTGTCGGGCGGCACCTTGATGGTGTCGAGCGACACCCGGATGGCGGCCGCCCGGCTCGACGCGCTGCTGGCGCACGAGATCAGCGTGCATCTGCTGACCTGGTTCAACGGCGCGCTCCAGCCGCTGTCGATTTTCCGCACCGGGCT
>JBDTRT010000118.1:0-14099 GCA_039931595.1 Sphingomicrobium sp. | reverse complement strand
CCTCTCCTGGCACCATTTCCCTGTTCGGCGCTCGCCGCGGCAGATGGCGAAGCCCGAAATCCGTGCCTTTCCAGGCGCAGTCGGCGAAATTTTGCGCTCAATTGACTCTGGTTAACTTCGCGTTCAACATCGCCGATTGGGGCCTATGAAAGGGGGGTGAGCAATGTCCACCACCGTCTTCAATAATCGCAAATATATGATCTCTGTCGCGGCGGTCGCGCTGGTCGCGGTCGCGGCCTACGGCCTCGGGCGGGTCTATCCGCCGCTTGGCCCGACGGCAGGGACGATCTCTCCCGCCGATCGCTACGTTTCGAGCCAGGTCGGCGAGGGCGATGTTGCGCTGGGCGACACCTCGATTGCCGAGTTGATGCAGACCGACGCCTTCGAGGTGATGGTCAAGGACCCCAATTTCCGCGCTTTGGCGGGTGACCCCGGCTTCTCCGCCCTGGCGCAAAACCCGGCCGCGATGTCGGCGATGGCGGCGGATCCCAAGGCGTTCGCCGAGCTGACCCGCAATCCGTCGGCGTTCCATTCGGTGCTGCAGGCCGCATCCGCGGTTTCGGCGGCGTCGCAGGCGAGCGCCTCCCAGGCGTCGGCGCTGAGCGCGATGGCGGCCAATGCCAGCGCTTTCTCGGCACTGGCGAAAAATCCGTCGGCATTCTCGGCCATGGCTGCCAATCCGGCAGCCTTCTCGGCGCTGGCCCAGCACCCTGCGGCCTTCTCGGCGATGGCCGCCAATCCGGGCGCGTTCAGCGCCTATGGCAACAATTTGGCCTCGTTCAAATCGGCCGCTTTGAGCGGTTCGAACGCGGCCATGGCCGGTAACGCCAAGGCGTTTAATGCGCTGGCCAATGACGCCAAGGCGATGTCGTCGCTGAATTCCTCGGCGTTCTCGGCGCTGTCCCAGAACGCCAAGGCGTTTCAGGCACTGACCGCCAACAGCAGTGCGTTGCAAGGCAATGCCAAGGCGATCGACGCGATGGCGCAGAACCAGGCGGCGTTCGCTGCGCTGGCGAAGAGCCCGACCGGGCTGGCCAATGCAGTGGCGGCGGCGGCCAATTTCAACGCTCAACTGGGTAACGCCAAGTCGATGAACGCCGCGGCGGTGTCGGCCTTGGCGATGAACTCCAAGGCGTTCTATTTCCTGGCGCAAAATCCCGCGGCTTTCTCGGCGCTGACCAAGAACCCGTCGGCATTCTCGGCGCTGGCCCGGCACCCAGGGGCGTTCTCGGCGATGGCCGCCAATCCCGGCGCGTTCAGCGCCTATGGCAATAATCTGGCGTCGTTCAAATCGGCCGCGCTGAGCGGATCGAATGCGGCCATGGCCGGTAACGCCAAGGCGTTTTATGCGCTGGCCAATGACGCCAAGGCGATGTCGTCGCTGAATTCGTCGGCCTTCTCGGCGCTGTCCCAGAACGCCAAGGCGTTCCAGGCGCTGACCGCCAACAGCAGTGCGCTCCAGAGCAGCGCCAGTGCAATCGATGCCATGGCCAAGAACCAGGCGGCATTCTCATCGCTGGCGCAAAACGCCAACGCCGTTGCCAAGGCGGCGATGGCGGCCCAGTCGTTCAACTCCGCCGCTGCGGCGTCGGCGCTGAGCGCACAGGGCAAGATGAGTGCCAGCATGGCCGCAGCGATGAACTCCAACCCGGCGGCTTTCTCAGCGATGAGCGCCAATCCGGCGGCGTTCTCGGCGCTAGCCAAGAACCCGGCCGGGCTCGCCGCATTCTCGCGTAATGCGGCGGCGTTCTCGGCGCTCGGCCACAATCCGGCGTTCCAGGCCCTGGCATCCAATGCCAAGTTCGCGTCGGCCATGCAGAGCGGAAAGTTTGCAGCGGCGATGCAATCCAGCCTGAGGCAGTAGCCGGGACTGCAAGGGGGGCTGAATGAGCAGGGTTAAAGGGCGGCAAGCCTGTGCCGCCCGGGCAATAGCGGTTGCCCTGCTGGTATTCGGCGGCGCCGATCAAGCGGCCGCGCAGGACAGTGCCGACCCGCCGCCGCCGCAGCCGGACACGACCACGGTCCAGGATCCGGTGGCCGGACCCGCAATCCCGACCGCCGAGCCGCCAGCCAAGGAACCGGCCGCCGAAGGCCCGGCGCACGTCCCGCCCGACGCGTCGGGCATCGACCTGACGACGCTCGAGACCAAAAATCTTTCTCTGCTCTACTTCGACCCGGTCCAGACCTATCTGACGCCGTATATCGCCCGCTCATTCGAAAACGCGCTCGCCTTCCACGAGAAGAAATTCAACTGGACGCCGTGGGAGCGGACCACGCTGCTGCTCAAGGATTTCGGCGACTACGGCAACGCCGGCGCGCGCTCGACGCCGAACAACGCCGTGCTGCTCGATGTCGCCCCGCTGTCGGTGTCGATGGAGACGTTCACGCCGGGCGAGCGCTTTTTCACCATGACCAACCACGAGATCGCGCACGTCGCGACGATGGACGTGTGGAACCGGCAGGATGCCGGCTGGCGCAATTTCTTCCACGGCAAGGTGATGCCGATCCAGGAGCATCCGGAGTCGATCCTCTACAATTTCCTGACGACCCCGCGAAACAATGTGCCGCGCTGGTACCTCGAGGGCAGTGCGGTGTTTTTCGAGACCTGGATGGCGGGCGGACTGGGCCGCGCCCAGGGCGCTTATGACGACATGGTGTTCCGCGCCAAGGTGCGCGACGGCGACAAATTCTATTCGCCGCTCGGGCTCGAATCCGAAGGCACCGCGATCGACTTCCAGGTCGGCGTCAACGACTACCTCTACGGCACCCGCTTCTTCTCCTATCTGGCGCTGATTTACGGGCCCGAGCGGACGGTCGAGTGGCTGCGCCGCGGCGAAGGCAGCAAGGCGTTTTATCCGGCGCAGTTCAAGCACGTCTTCGGCCGCAAGCTGGACGATGTGTGGAACGATTGGATCACCTTCGAGCACCAGTTCCAGAAGGCCAACCTCGCCAAGCTGGCGCAATATCCGCTGACTCCAACCGTGCCGCTCAGCCCGCGCGGTCTCGGCTCGATTTCGCGCGGCTATGTCGACACCAAGACCAACAGCCTGGTCGCCGCCTTCCGCTATCCCGGGACGATCGGTTTCGTCGGCACGCTCGACCTTGCCACCGGTCACCTGCGCAAGCTGCAGGAAGTGAAGGGGATGATGCTCTACAAGGTGACCAGCCTGGCCTTCGACGAGCCGGCGCGGACGGTCTATTACACCGAAGACAATTATGCGTTTCGCGACCTCATCGCGGTCAATGTCGACACCGGCAAGAAACGCATGCTGCTGCGCGATGCTCGGATCGGCGACATGGTCGTCAACCCGGCCGACAAGTCGATCTGGGGCATTCGCCATCAGAACGGCTTCGCCACCATCGTCCGCGTGCCGGCGCCCTATGCCGGGTTCAACCAGATCCATACGTTCAAATATGGCGAGACCCCGTTCGACCTCGACATCTCTCCCGACGGCAAGTTGATCTCGGCCTCGTTCGGCGAGATCAACGGCACCCAGTCGGTGCGGGTGTGGAGCCTCGACGCGCTCCAAGCGGGTGCCGGCACCGAGCAGGTCGCGCGGCTCGACCTGCCGCCATCGACGCCCGAAGGCTTCATCTTCGCGCCCGACGGCAAGTCGCTCGTCGGCACGTCTTATTACACCGGCGTCTCGAACGTTTTCCGGTTCGACATCGCCAGTCAGAAGTATGAAGTGGTCAGCAACGCCTCGACCGGCTTCTTCCGGCCGATGCTGCAGGCCGACGGGTCGCTGATCGTCTACGACTATTCGGGGCAGGGGCTGCGGCCGGTGCGCATCCAGCCCGAGGTGCGCGAGGATCTGGGAACCATCGAATTCCTCGGCACCAAGGTCGTCAACGCCCATCCCGAGCTCAAGCAATGGGGGGTCGGCTCGCCGGCCAAGATTCCGCTCGACCAATTGATCACCGAGCGCGGCAAATATCGCGCTTCAGAGCGGATGAAGCAGGCCGCTTCCTATCCCATGCTCCAGGGATATCAGAAGCAGCTGTCACCTGGATATTACATCCACTTCGAAGACCCGTTGCAGTTCAGCCAAGTCAGCGCGACGTTGAGCGTGTCGCCGTTCGGCAAGATGCGGACCCGCGACCGGCTGCATGCGGCAATCGAATATAAGACGCTGAGCTGGGAGCTGAGCTACCGCCACAATGGCGCCGACTTCTACGACCTGCTCGGCCCGGTCGAACGCAGCCGCCGCGGCGACGAATTCAGCGCCGCCTACAACAAGACCGTGATCTACGACCTGCCGCGCCAGCTAGACCTGTTTGGATCGGCCTCGGCCTATTTCGGGCTCGAGCAGCTGCCGGGCGCGCAGAACATCGCGAGCCCAAAGAACATCGTCTCGCTCGAGGCCGGCGCCAAATACACCAACACGCGCAAGTCGCTGGGCGGCGTCGACCATGAAAAGGGGGTGGCCTGGCGGACTTTGAGCTATCTCGACTTCGCCGAAGGCAAATTCTACCCCAAGCTCGCCGCCGGGTTCGATTATGGCGTGCCGCTGCCGGTCGCCAACATGTCGGCGTGGGTCTACGCCCATGCCGGGGCGGCGTGGGGCGACCGGCTGCAACCGCTGGCGAGCTTCTATTTCGGGTCGTTCCGCAACAATTACATCGATAACCGCCCCGAGAAACGGTACCGCGAGGTCGAGAGTTTTCCGGGCTTCGCGATCGACGAAATCGCCGCCCGCCGCTACGCGCGGCTGACCGGCGAGATCAACCTTCCGCCGATCCGCTTCGCCGAGATCGGCACACCCTCATTCTATTTGAGCTATGTCCGGCCGGCGGTGTTCGCCGGCGCCATGGCGACGCGCGCGCCGGACGGCGGATCGCACCAATATACCAACCTCGGCGCGCAGCTCGACCTGAACTTCAACGTTGCGCTGCGGCTGCCGATGGTCCTGTCGATCGGCGCCGCGGGCGGCTGGGCGGACGGCGATTATCGCAAAACTGAGCTGCTCGCGTCGCTCAAGATCATGTAATCGTCGAGCGATGGGGATTGCCGAAATCATCGACTGGTCGATCGCACTGCTGCCGGTACTGTTGCTGACCGCACTGTTCATGTGGCTCGACGTGTTCAAACTGATGAGCCTGTGGGAAATCCTCGGCCTGCTGGTCATGGGCGGGATCGCGGCAGCGGCTTCCTATCCGTTGAGCGGGGCATTCCTCGACGCCTTGCCGATGGGCTTCAACAATTACAGCCGGTTCGTCGCGCCGTGGATCGAGGAAGCGATGAAGGCGATCGTGATCATCAGCCTGTTCCGCTTCAACCGGATCGGCTTCAAGCTCGACGCGATCATCTCCGGATTCGCGGTCGGCGCCGGTTTCTCGGTGGTCGAGAATATCCTCTACCTGCTGCGCTTCCCCGATCTCGCTCCGGCGGTGTGGCTGGTGCGCGGGCTCGGCACGGCGGTGATGCACGGCACCTCGCTGGCGATCATGGCGGCGATCGCCCACGAACTCGCCGAGCGCGAGACCCACGAATCGGCGGACGACTATGACTTCAGCCCATGGTGGTTTGTCCCGGGCTTTTTTGCCGCGGTCGCCATCCACACCGTCTTCAACCAGTTTCCGGCTCAGCCGATGCTGGCCATGCTCGGCACGCTGATCTTTGCCCCGCTGGCGCTGATGGCCATCTCCCACTTCGGCATCGGCGAGGCGCAGCGGTGGCTGACGGTCGAACGCGATGCCCACCGGGCGATGCTCGAAACGCTGACCGCGGGCCGTTTTCCCGACGATCGGGCCGGCCGCCGGATCGCCGCCTTGGCCGCTCGCATCGGCGGCGACAGCGGCGCGCTGGTCCGCGAATATTGGGAAGTGCTGACGCGGCTGGTCCTGACCTCAGAGGAAACATTGCTCAAACAGTCTTCGGATTCGGACCGGATCGAGACCGACATCGGAACGGCATTCATTCGTTTGGCCGAATTGAAGCACGAACTTGGCCGAAGCAATCTGGCCGCGCTCAAAGCGCTGCTGCCGTTCAGCCAGAACGATTATTGGGAGCTGTCAGAGCTCAAGGAGCGGTTGAAACGCACGTCGCGCGAGGCCGCTTAGCAAGGGCCGCTTCAGCTGGCGCTGCCCGCCGCCAGCCGCGACCGGACATAGGCGTCGAGGCGCTGCGCGGTTCCTTCGGCGACGTGGAGGCCGAGCTTCGAGCGGCGCAGCAGGATGTCGTCGGCCGACCGCGCCCACTCGTTGGCGATCAGATAATCGACTTCAAGCTGGGTCAGGTCGGACCCGAACACCTCGCCGAGGTCGGCCATGACGCGCGCGCCGCCGAGCAGCGGCCGGGTCCGGCTGCCATAGCTGGCGGCGAGCCGCTCGAGGAGCGACGCGGGCAAGTCGGGATAGAGTTCGAGCAGTCGCTCGCGATAGTCGCCGAGGGTGCCGCTGAAATCGCCACCGGGCAGGGCGCTGGCGCCGGTCCACGGCCCGGGCAGGCGGGGGTAGATAGGTGCCAGGCGCTGGAGCGCGCGTTCGGCCAGCCGCCGGTAGGTGGTGATCTTGCCGCCGAACACGCTCAGCAACGCAGCACCGCCACTGCCGCCGTTGTTACGGCCGAGGTCGAGGTCGAGAACATAGTCGCGGGTCACGCGCGACAGGCTTTTGGCGCCGTCCTCGATCAGCGGCCGGATCCCCGAATAGGTCCAGCGGATGTCGCTCGCGCCGATCGGGCGGGCGAATGTCCGGGTGACGGTGTCGAGCAAATAGCGGATCTCGTGCTGATCGATGGTCGGGTTGCCAGGCGGGCCATGCCACCCTGCCTCGGTCGTTCCGACCAAAGTGAAATCGCGTTCGAACGGGATTGCGAACACCACCCGCCGGTCGGGGTTCTGGATGACGAACGCATGCTCGCCCTGGTACAGGCGGGGCAGCACCAAATGGCTCCCTTTGACCAGCCGCACCGCCCGGCCCGGGCGCGCGCCGTCGATCCGATCGAACAGTTCGCCGACCCATGGGCCGGCGGCGTTGACCAGCACTTTGGCGCGGACCCGTTCCTCCCCGGCGCGGTCGCTAAGCGTGGCGAGCCATTGGCCGTTGCGGCGCTCGGCGCGGACGAAGCGGGTCCGCGTTCGCACCTCGGCGCCGCGTTCGGCCGCGTCGAGCGCATTGAGCACGACCAGCCGGCTGTCAGCCACACGGCAGTCGGAATAGACGAAGGCCTTGCCGCGCGGATCGCGCAAGCCGGCCGCGAGCGGGTGATCGCCAAGGCCGATGGTGCGGCTGCGCGGCAGGCGTCCGCGGCCGCCGAGCCGGTCGTAAATCAGCAGCCCCAATCCAACCAGCCATTGCGGCCGCGGCGCGCCCGACTGCAGCACGACGAACTCGAGCGGCGCGATGATGTGCGGCGCGATGCCGAGCAGGCGGCCGCGCTCGACCAGCGATTCGCGCACCAGCCGCAGTTCGCCTTGCTCGAGGTAGCGCAGCCCGCCGTGGATCAGCTTGGTGCTGGCCGAAGAGGTGTGGGCGGCCAGGTCGTCCTGCTCGACCAGCAGCACCTTGAGGCCCCGCCCGGCGGCATCCCGCGCGATCCCCGCGCCGTTGATCCCGCCCCCGACGATCAGCAGGTCGAACGACTTGTCGCTTGCAACCACTCAATCTCCTGCGGCTCGACGCCCGGTTGTAGCGGTGGCGCCGGGTTTGTCATCAAACGCGGTGGCAAGCTGGGCGCCCCGAAATCGATCGACCGCTCGCCAATCCGCATTATCTGTGCGTTTTCGGCAAGTTGCCTTTGGCACGTTGCGTTCAGCACAGTTTACGCGCCTGCATGCAGCTGTTAAAAATTCGCCACGCTCGGCTTAACCATCGGACCCGCTAGATGAACTCGCCCCAGACCGCTTTCGACCGCGACGGCTACCTCGGGCCGGTTAAGGTGCTGAGCGCGGATGAATGCCAGACGATCAGGAACCATCTGGCCGACAGCCGTCGTCCGCCCCCGGCCGACTGGGGCAAGGGTTGGGCGGTGACCGACTGGCTGATGTACCGGCTCGCCGCCAGTCCGCGCATGCTTGAGCTGGTCACTCCGATCCTTGGCGAGGACATCGTGCTGTGGGGCTGCTCGGTCGTCCGCCGCCGCCCAGGGCAGGGCCATCCGTGGCACGTCGACATCGAGACCTCGACCCCCAACGGGCGCTACGTCTCGGTCTGGATCGGGCTTGAAAACACCAGCGTCCAGTCGGGCCTGCAACTGCTCGCCGGCACGCATTCGTCGGACAAGGTGATCCAGCAGGTCCAGGCCGAAAAGGGTTTTCGCCGCGGCGACGCCTCGACCGAAACGGTGCTGGCCTGGGCCAAGGAGCACAACCCCGACGCGCATCTGGTCAAGCCGGTGCTGGAAGACGGTGAGGCGGTGCTGTTCGACGGGCGGCTGTGGCACGGCTCGCACAACATCCGCGCCGGCGGCACGCGCTCGGCGCTGTTGCTGCAGTTCGCCGCGGCCGACAGCCCGGTCCGAATGCACGACATCAATCACATGGAATGGCCGTTCCATGTCTATAGCGCTCCGCTGCCGCCAACCCTGGTGGTCCAGGGAGCGGCCACGGAAGAGGCCAATCGCCTGGTGCCGCCGCCGGCCCGCTTCGACGAAAAGAGAATGCTCATGCTGTCTTCGTGTATCCGCTCGCTCGACCTGCCGCTGCCCGAGCATCCCGAAGGCGGCTGGCTGCCGCACCCGTTGTTCAAGGGCTCGACCCGGATCGTCGATGAGATCACCTGCCACGCTGCCGTGCTCAGCCCGGGCCATTCGCCGCATTTGCCGCACTCGCACAAGTTCGAGGAGCTGTTGATCGTGCTCGACGGCGAGGCCGACTTGCTGATCGCCGACGGCCCGGTTGAAGAGGGCGCGCGGGTCGAGCACGTCAGCCCCGGCGCTTTTTCTTATTATCCCGCCTACCAGCACCACACGATCCGCAACTCGGGCACCGCGCCGGTCACCTACATGATGTTCAAATGGCACGTGGCGACCGCTGAAGCGGCTCCGAACCCGCTCGGCGCCTCGGTCCTGCGCTATGCCACGCCCGAGGCCGACCAAGCCAAGGGCTTCGTCACCCGGACCGTGGTCGAACAGCCGACCGGCCTGCTCGGCCGACTCCATAGCCACACCACCTACCTCGCCCCCGGCGCTGGCTACGACGTCCACGTCGACGCTTATGACGTCGCCATCATCATGCTCTCGGGCGAGGTCGAGACGCTCGGCCAGACGGTCGGCCCGGGCGGAGTCATTTTCTACGCGGCCGGTGAAAAGCACGGCATGCAGAACACCAGCGACCAGCCGGCGCGCTATCTGGTGTTCGAATTCCACGCATCCGGACTTGCGTTGCACAAGCCGCCGCGGCGGCATCTTCGGAGACGGGTCAAGCACCTCATCAAGCGCGCCGCCGGTGCGCTTGGGGTGCTCCCCGCCAGCCGCCGCTAGCAACGCCGACCGGCCGGACCGCGCGCCGTCGCGCCTCACGCCATGCCAAGGTCCTGCTGCTGGTTGACCAGGCGCCATTCGTCGAGGTGATCGAGCATCGTCCGAGCCGCTTGCTCGGTGAGGTCGGAGGCGCGCGGCAGGTCGACCCCACGCTCCATTTCGAGATCGATTTGGCGGAGCGTGTTGGCGGTCGCCTGGGAGCGCACCGCGCTGCCCCCGAAATCGCCCTGGAAGCGGATTCCGAACACCGCCGTGCCGAGCGCCGGGAAGCCGGCCGAGATCAAAGTGAACCAATTGTTGAAGGGCGCGATCCAGCTCGGCGCGATCAACTGCCCGGCAGTGACCACCACGCACACCACCAGCGTCGCCATGAACAACATGCTTGCGACCCGTTCGAGCCGGTGGTCGAGCGCATCGATCTGGCGCGAGCTCTTGTCGTGATAGGCGACCTGCGGGGCGATTTCATTGGCCGCGACCGCCCGTCCGAGCTGGACCGCGCGGGCTTCGTCGATGGCGCCGCCGGGGCAGCTCATCGCACGCCACACGCTGCCTGAATACCAGTCGATCCAGCGCCTCGAAATCGGATTGGTGGGACTGCCCGGCGGGTCGGGTGCGGCGAGGGCGAGCAGCTTCAGGCTGCGCATCGGGCGCAGGCGCTCGGCCAGCTGGCGGTAATCGAGCCAGCGGCGATGCCATTCGTTGCGCACCCCGACCTTGGTGTTGAGGATGATGCCGAGCGTGATGATGAACTCGATGATGACCAGCGTCAGATTGGACTTGGGAACCATGAACGAGCTCAGCCCCATGCACACCGCAAGGCCGCCGAGGACGAAATTGAAGACATGGCCGCTGCGATAGGTCTGGGCGAAGTGACCTGCGAGCCGATCGCTCCAGCTGTAGGCGTTTTCGAGCAGGTCGAGCGACGGCTTGTCGGCGTGGCTGTCGATCCACGACGAGCGATAGTGCAGCCATTCCTCGGCGGTTCTCGCGGTGCAGCGGGCCTCGGTCAGCTCGCTCGGCTTGAACCGCGCTACCCCGGCGGCCGCCAGCAGCAGCGGATATTCGATCCGCGCCTGCAGCCGCCGCACGCGCTCGCTCGCGAAGCGCTTGAGAAACTTGCGCTCCTGCGGATCGGTCGGCGGGAGCAGCAAGGCGGCCAGCATCTGCTCGACGTGGGCGGTGTCGAACGGCCGCTGGGACATCGCATCCAGCCGCTCGGTCAGCACGACCGGGTCGAACGCGCTCCACAGCAGCCGCGGTGGCGAACCGTCGACCGGCACGTGAACCACCGGCGTGCCGTGCGTGATCGCCAGCTCGACCATCTCGCCGGTGCCGCCGCGACCGCGTGCGGCGAGCCCGTCCCACACCGCGATCAGCACGTCGCAATGGGCGACCGTCGCCCGTCCGGCCATGACATAGGCGTCGGGCGCCCGGGCCAGCACGCCGGGCAATTCGAGCACGGTGTCGGACCGGGCGATCAGCGCGTCGAACCGCGCGGCGGACGCGTCGCTGGCCAATTGGCTGCGATAATCGGCGCGGGCGAAGGGCAGCACGGCCTGCAGCGAAAACCCCAGCTCGAGCGCGATTTCGGCCGCGATCTGGTCAGCGCCGTCGGCCAGCGGCGACACGAACAGCTTGCGCGTCTCGGTCGCTGCAAAGCAGTCGGCGGCACTGGCCCGGACCACGGCGGCGCTGCGCGTCAAAAGCTCGAGCGTGTCGCGCAGCCGGCCCGGCAAGCGCGCCACGCAATCGGCCGGCAAGGCCTCCAGGCGGTGGCCGGTGACCCCGATGCATAAAGCGAACGGGACCAGCGGCGGTGACGAAGCCGGACTCACCGGCAAGGGCGAGCTCGCCGCGCTACTGGCCAAGCTTGCCCATGCTGGTCAGCACCAGGTAAATCAGAAGCGCTCCGATAGCGGCGGCGGTGACGGCTGCGGCCCTGGTCAGCTTCCTGCCGCCGCCGCCGGTGTTCTTGAATTCCGGATCGAGCGGGGGATCCACGGTCCGGCCTTTGGAGTCGACGAAGTTGAGTTGGTAGATGAGGATGCATTCCTTCATGTTCAGATTGGTGAATTTGAGGGTGTTGGTATTCGGCACGTTGACGCTGGTTGATGGAATCTCGCTCGAACCCAAGGCCGGCTGCGGCGGGCAACTCCCGCCCTCCTGCACGTAAAGCGGAGTTGCCGGGTTAAAGGCAATTCCGCGCTTGGGGCTGGTGTTGTCGCTCAACAAGATCGTGACGTCGTATTGCGACCCTGGCGGGAAAGTGATCGTCTTCTTATGCCCCTTTTTCGTAGGTGGAGTTTCTCCGATCGCCCAAACAAGTTTTCCGGCCTCGTCATCGGCCTGCGCGTACAGCGTCATATTTTTCTTGGTCATGTCGTCCTCCCGTCTTGTCGAACCATTCGAAGATCACGCAAATAGGTTGGATGACGATAGCCCATGACGTCCAGCCGGCCAGCCACTTTGAGCGCGTCCGCCTGCCGCCCGAGGCCTTCCAGCAGCACGACCTTCCGTGACATCAGGAGCGGCGCCTCGGAGACGTCGTTGGGCCATGTCCTCAGCGCCGCCAGATAAGCTGATCGCGCGGCTCCTGGATCCCCCGCAGCGCTGGCCACCATGCCGTTCATCAGCTCGGCATTGGCCAGCATCTGGAGCCCGTCCGGAGTCGATCCGCGGCTCACTTCCTGGCGCGCTATATCGACCAATTGGCTGGTATGCGCGCGGGCTTCGGCGGTGGCGCCCTGGGCGAGGGCTAGCCGGGCGCGCAGGTTGAGACAGGCGCTGCGCAGCGTGACCCGCCACTCGAACTGGGTTGAATCGCGCGCCAGCAGACGATTGGCAATGTCGCACCCGGCGCGCGCGGCGATGCCGGCCTCCGGCTGGCGGTGAGCATCAAGCTCAATCTCTCCGAGATCGAGATAAGTCGCCCCGACCAGGCCTGCCCACCCAGCGTTATCCGGCTCGGCGCGCATCAATTCCTCGCCAAGCGCGATCGATCGTTTGGTCTGTTCGAGCGATTCTGCGACTTCGCCGCGCATTGCGTGGAGCCGGCCCGCCGCACGGTACGCGACAACGTCCTGGCGGCGATATTCAACGTCGCTGTGTGGCCCCTGCAACAAGCCTTCGAGAATGGAGATTTGGCGTTCGCGTTGCGCCAGCGAATCGTCCAGCTGCCCGTTTTTCTCCAGGGCTTCGGACAACCAGGCGAGGGTCTCGAGCCGGCCTTTTTGATAATCTGCATTGGCCGGATCCGAAGCCGTCAGCTTCTCCGCATCGTTGAGCGCACCACGAAAGATTGCTGCCGCGTCGGCATAGCGGCGCAGATCGAGCAGAATCGCGCCCAAGCTGGTATTCGCATATTTGAGCTCGAGCCGGTATTTCTTGCTCGCGGGATCGAGTGCGATCATGCGCTCGGCGAGACGCCGATATTCGCGGATCGCCCGCTCCGCGCGTGGGGTCTGTCCCCGCTGCCGCGCGATCTGGCCGACCCAGAACACGTTCTGGGCATGGTCGAACAGCCGCGCCGGATCGTCGGGCGATCGCCGCAGCAGTTCCTGGGTGCTGACGAACGCCTCGTTGTAGCGGCCGAGCGCGCCGTCGAGATCGCCGCGGCTGTTGGCGATCTCGCCCATCAGGGTCAGCGCCCGCGAGCGCTGGGCCAGCGCCTCGTCCGACAGGCTGCTTTTGTCCTGGGCCTGGAAATAGGCCAGCGCGCGGCTGCCGACCGCGTCGAGCGCGTCGAGCCGGCCGAGCGGCTCGAGCTTCGAGCGCAAGTCGCCGAGCATGAACCCGACCAGCCCTTCCGCTTCGCGCCGCTGGTCGCTGGCGGCGTCGCGGGCCTCGATCGCGACCACCGCGAGCGTGCTGGTGACGACCATTCCAGTGAGCGACGCAGCAGCCACGATCGCCAGCCGGCGCTGGCGCCGCAGGGTTTCGCGCTTGACCAGTTCGTCGAGCCCGACCCCGAGCATTCCGGCGATGATCTTGAGCAGGCCGAGCCGCTTGCCGTCGTGGTCGTCGCGAAGGTCGGCGGCGAGCGGTTCGGAGCGGCGCGGGGTCGGCCGTCCGCGGCGGTCGTAGCGCTGGCGCAGCGCGGCCGGCAGACATTCTTCCGCCTCGCGGCCAGGCATATCGCTGGCGAACGGCTCGCCGGCGATGATCGCCGCCAACACGCAGCCGTCCGGCCGGTGGCGCTTGAACATGTCGATCTCGGCATTGACCCAGCGCGAGACGGCGGCGGCCGGCGAGCACAACACGATCAGGAAGTGCGAGCTATCGAGCGCGTCGCGGATTCCGCCAGCCAGATTGTCCGAAGCCGGCAGTTCGTGCCGGTCGCGGAAAATCGGGGTCAGGCGGCGCGGCATGACGCCGTTGGCGGTCAACCGGCCGGCCAGCGAGGTTGGCGTGCGAAACCGTTCGAGCGAGTCGTGGAGCCAGTCGGCGTCCGCCGCATCGGCGTGGCTGTAGCTCAGGAATGCGTAATATTTCAGCGGGTGAACCATGTCGGCGCGTGGTTCCGCTGCTCTGCGGACTTTGTCCGACCTCGGTATTGCGGCAAGCCTCGGCATCGGCCGCCCCCGCTGTTGCTCCCGCGATTTACCAGAGTTGGCATACAGCGCCAACCGTCGGGAAGCCGACGCTACGCCTAGTATCAAGCACTTGGGAAGCCCGC
>JBDTRT010000117.1:0-3501 GCA_039931595.1 Sphingomicrobium sp. | reverse complement strand
TGGGAAAATGCGGTCGTGTTCGCCGCCGTGCTGGCGGTCGGCACCTTCCTGTTTGCGCGCGAAATTCTCGGCGGGGGCGACGTCAAGCTGTTGGCCGCGGTCTGCCTGTGGTTCGACCTCAGCGGTTCACTCGCGCTTTTGACCAGCGTGGCGATCGCCGGAGGGTTGCTTGCAGTGCTGATCCTGACGGTGCGGACGTTTGTCAGCAACACCACTTCTAACACCGTCGCGATCCTCAACAAGAATGCCGGGATCCCCTACGGCATCGCCATCGCCGCCGGAGCGCTGGTCACGATGGCGATAGCGCGGAGCTGACTCGCCCGCGGGCCTTCTGGAACAGCGAGGGCAGCGCGGCGACAATGCTGAGCGGTCCGAGGATCGCTGAATAAGCAAGGCTGGCGACAAACCCCCGGCGGTCGCTCTCGGCCAGGATCGTGCCGGCAACCAGCGGCATCAATGCCACCAAATCGTATCGCAGCGCATAGGGAGCCGAGAGCAGGCTCGCGGCGGCGATCGCAGTGGCGGTCCCGCCCGGCCCAAGCTCCTTTGACCGAAGCGCGATCAATAGTCCCGCAAGCACCCCGCCGGCGAGAGCCAGCATGGCCGGGATGCCAAGCTGTTGAGCGTAACTGGCGGGAGAAACCGCCGACAACGAGAGATGGCGTTCAACCAGCACTTGCTGGAAGTGAGGGATCGACTGCATCCACGCGGCCCAGATGCCGGCGCCGAACAATGCGGTTGCAAACGCCGCCACCGCCCCCGCCACGAGGGTCATCGCAGCCACCGCCACCAGCTCGCCTTGAACCAGCAGGACCAAGGGGGCGAGCAGCACAAGCTGCGGCTTCAACGTTACCGTCAGGCCAAGCAGGACACCGCGCCAAAGCGGCGAGCGAACCGAATAAGCCGCAAGCAGGCCCGCGCTCGCCAGGAGCGAGGTTTGCCCGGGGATCAGTCCGAGCACGACCGCCGGCGAAGCGGCGGCAAGCCAGGCCGGCGCCCGACCGAACAGACGGGCCGCGGCAAACCAGAACACCGCGAACGAAAGCAGCGACCAGGCGATGAAGCTCGGCCAGAATGGCGCCAGCCTGAGCAACTGAAACCACAGCAGGCCGGTCGGCGGATAGACGAACGGATCGGGGCTGTCGGCGTAGATTTGTGAAATTGGGCCGTGAACCGTGCGCCAGAATACGGCAAAGTCGTAGGCGAAACCTTGCGGCCATAGCGCCCGGGTAATGGTCGCATCGGACAAGGCCGCAATGCAGAGTGCGAAGATCAATGCTTTGCGCTGGAACATGCGCCCCCCAGTGGAACGGACGCTAACACGGATGGGCAAAGCTACAACCGCTGTGCGAGCGATGCGCCGTTCGGCTGTTCCCGTTGCTGGCCACTCGCAAGCGCCCGGGCAACCGCGCAGTCGCCAGCGGCGTTGACCAGCTGGATGTATCGCACCAACCTCAATAATCGGGACAAAAGCGGCGCGATCGCGGCGGTGATCGCGATTCATGTCGGGCTCGCGTTCGCGCTGCTGCACATGTCGGGCACGATCGATCTCGCCCAACCGCAGCGGGCGCTGGAAATATTCGATCTCAACGCAATCAAGCCGCCGCCACCGCCACCGCCGCCACCGGTCGAGCAGTCGAGCAAGGCCAAGCCGAAGGCCAAGGAAGGCGCCTCGTCGCCCAAGAATATCAAGAGCGAAGCGACTCCGGTGGTCGCGCCCAAGCCGCGGATTGAATTGCCGGTGCCGCCCAAGATCGCGGTCAGCGAAACCCCGCGCGAGGGGGCTGCACCGACGCAGGGCGCTTCGGATGTGCGCGGCCCTGGCACGGGGGCTGGTGGAGTTGGCACCGGGACCGGCAGTGGCGGCTCGGGCAACGGCAGCGGCGGAGGCGGCGACGGTGGCTATGTCGAACCGCCGCGATTGCTGACGCCGGTGCTGCGCGGGCGCGATTTCCCCAGCGGCCTGCTCAACATGTGGCCGCGCGGAGCGCAGGTCTTCATGCGCTTCCGAATCGATCCCACCGGGCGAATCATCCAATGCTTCGTCGATCGCGGAACCGGCAATCCGACGATCGATTCGGAGTTGTGCCGGCTGACCCAGCTGAGGTTCCGCTATCGGCCGGCCTACGACCGAAACGGCCAGCCGGTTGCAGGTTGGGCCGGATATCGGCAGACGCCCCCCAACTGACCAGCGAAAGGGCGCCCAGCCGATGATCGAAGCCGAATGGTGGGAATATGACAGCGCGGAGGAAATGGCCGACGCGGTTGCCGGCGATGTCGGGTTTATCGTCGAAAGCGCGCTCGAGGCCCGGGATTCGGCGCTGATCGCGCTCCCCGGCGGCGCCACCCCGCTGCCGATCTACCCCAAGATCGCCGCGCGCACCCTGCCGTGGAAGCGAGTCACTATCATTCCGACCGACGACCGGCTGGCGCCGATGGACAGCGAATTGAGCAATATCCGCGCGATCGCCCAGGCGTTCCTGCCAGTCGGCGCGCGAGTCTTTCCAATTGCCACCACGATCGAGGATTACCGGCTTGCCGGGGGCGCCGCCGACGCCCGGCTGCAGGACTTGTCATGGCCGCCCGACCTGGTCTGGCTCGGCATGGGCAAGGACGGCCATACCGCGTCGATCTTTGCCGGGCCCGACTTCCAGGATGCGCTCGATGCGCCCAAGGCCCGCCGCGCGATCGGGGTCATGCCCGATCCGATGCCGGCCGATGCCGCGGTGCCACGGGTAACCCTGACCCGGGCCTCGATCCTCGCCGCGCGGACCCTGCTGATCACCATCACCGGCGACGACAAGAAGGCGCTGCTCGAGCAGGCGATCAAGGACGGGCAGAGTTCCCAACTGCCGATCGGCCGGGTGCTGGCCGAAGCCGAGCAGCCGATCGACATCCATTGGGCGGCCTGATCAGCGGTTCATGCTAGGCGATCGACTGGCCGCGGGTTTCCTTGAGGAACACGGCGGCGACCGCGACCGAAATTGCGGTGAAGATCACGGCGTACCACAGGCCGGCGTAGAGATTGCCGGTAATGGCGACGATGGCGAAGCTGGTGACCGGCAGGAAGCCGCCGACCCACCCGGTGCCGACGTGATAGGGCAAGCTGAGCGCGGTATAGCGCACGCGGGTCGGGAACATCTCGACCAGCGCCGCCGCCTGCGGCCCGTACAGCGCGGTCGCGGCGACCACGAATAGCAGCAGGACGGCGATCAGCACCGGATAGTCGATCGCCTTGGGATCGGCGCTGGCGGGATAGCCGGCGGCGGCCAATGTCGCTTTGAGCTGATCGCCGGTGGCGGTCTTGAGCGTCTTGAGGTCAGCGCCCGACAGCCCTTCGCCGCTTGGCACGGCAAGTCGGTGGTCGCCGGCCGCGACGGTCGTCGAACCGTCGGCCGAAGCTGCTGTCCGGTGCGAGATCCCGCGCGCCACGAGCACGCTCTTGGCGATGTCGCAAGCGGTGTCGAAGCGCCGGGTGCCGGCCGGATCGAACTGGGTGGT
>JBDTRT010000116.1:0-8350 GCA_039931595.1 Sphingomicrobium sp. | reverse complement strand
GGAGCTGGTGTTGCCATGATCGTCTACTTTCCTCTGATGACTAGCTAAAAATGCTTGGTGCTACTCGGGTATCTGCCAACGGATTCGGCCGGGGACGGAATCGGCGACTTTTCTGCCGGAACTGTCGCTGGCCGGGGTGAATCGAGCGCGGCTCTTCATCAGCCGGCACGTGGTATTGTCCAGGGACCGCGAACCGCTCGACTGCGTAATCGAGCAGTTGGTGACGCGCCCGTCGGGCCCGACATCGAGCCGGAACCCGGTTACGCCCTGCTCTTCGCGGCTCAGCGCATCCGACGGATAATCGTCGTTCGAGACATAAGACGCAAGATTGGCGCGAGCGCGGGCCGGCTCGATCCGCGGCGCCGGAGGCGCCGGCGGAGCCGGAGGCGCTGGCCGAATAACCGGCACGAACGGCGGCGGGTTCGGAGTCGTCTGGATCTGCGGCACAGTGATATTGGTCCGGACCAGCGGCGGCGGCGCGGCAACTTGCGGTGGCGGCGGCACGTCGGGCTGCTTCTCGGGGGGCGGCGGTTCCTCTTCGGGGGGCGGCGGCTCCTCGGCTACGTCGAAGGTTTTCAAATCCTCGGCCGCCTGCTTGATGACATTATAAGCCAGTCCGGTGACCAGGGCATATCCGAGCACGAGGTGAATCAGCGCAACGACCACGATCGCGGCCGTCTTGTTGCTGCTCATCTCTTTTCGATTGGCGTATGACATTAAGCCGCAATTCTCCTCGACACGCCGCCTGGATAGCGGACTGACTGGACGTCCAGACGCGCGCCCTGCCCAGTGAAACGGATGTGCTGATGTATCAACGTATCATCGGCAACAGCGCGCCTCTGTATAACCGGCTCAAAGGCCGTGCAACGGATTTTGTTCCACAACCGCAAGGTCCGCGACAAAAGGACCCACTCGTTTCAATGAAATGACGCGATCTCAATACCAACACCCCGCGCCTCCGGGTAAATGTCGGGCTTGGTCGTCGCCACGCGCAACGCCTTGACACCGCGCATGGCAGCAAAGCGCGCGTAAATCGCATGGGCCAGCGTTTCCTGCAGGTTATAGCGCTTCGCCGCGGCCAGCGTCTCGACCTCGGTCCGAAGATAATCATAGTCCCACGCGCTGGCCGGGTCGTCGTCCGCCGGCGGCGACAAATCCTCGAGCCAGATCTCGACCGTGATCAGCAGCCGCTGCGGCTTGCCGATCTCGAATTCGTGGAAACCGATGTCGGCCTGCACTTCGAGCGCATCAAGCAGGATGCTGCTCGAGCGCACCCGCAGATGATCGGGGACCAGCCCAACCAGCTTCGGCTCAACTAGACTGAGTTCATCGGCGCTCATTGTTTCTCCAGGAACTGCACATCGCGATCGAGCGACCAGAAGCGCTGACCGCCATCGATCGTCAGCACCTCGCCGGTCACGGCGGTCGATGCAATCAGATAACGCACGGCGGCGACCACGTCGCCCGGCGCAATCGCGTGGCGCAACGGATTGGCGCATTGCATGATCGCAAAATTTTCTTCGCTCTGGCCGGCCGAGCGCAGCATCAGCGCGGGCGCGACGCCGTTGACCCTGATCCCACGCGCGGCCAGCGCCCGCGCGCTAAGCTCGGTCAACCCGGCGAGCGCATATTTGGACAGGGTGTAGCTGAGGAAATCGGGGTTGGGCGCGGCCAGCTTCGCGTCGAGCAGGTTGATCACCAGCGCATCGCATCGTCCGTCATGACTGGCGGCGAACGCATCGGTCAGCAGCAGCGGCGCGCGGACGTTGACCGCCATGTGGGCGTCGAACTCGTCGGCGCTGGCCGCGCCGAACGCATCCGCCGCGAAGCGTGCGGCGTTATTGATCAGCAGGCGCACCGGCGGCAGACCGGCCGCGGCGGCGAAGATGGTCTGCGCGCACGCGCCGTCGGCAAGGTCCCCGGCGACCTTGACCGCGCCCGGCGCGACCGCATCCTGACCGCTTCGAACATGCGCGATCACGCTCCAGCCGTCGGCCAGCAGGGCCTTGGTCAGTTCGGCTCCGATGCGCTTGCCGGCGCCGGTCACAATCGCGGTTCGAGGTTGCGGGCTCATCGACCCTTGTTGTCATTGCCGGCGCAGCGAAGCAATCCGGAGCCATTAGTGGATTGCTTCGTCGCGTCGCCTCTCGCAATGACCGTCCATGCCCGAGAGCAACCCGCCGATCGAGCTTCGCGGACTCAATTTCGCCGAGCTCCAGACGCTGATCGACCAGCGCCGCCTGCCGCCGGTTGACCAGTGGCACCCAACCCATTGCGGCCATTCCGGGATGCGCATCGCCCGCGACGGCACCTGGTTTCACGACGGCACGCCGATTGCGCGGCCGGCGATGGTCCGGCTGTTCGCGACCGTCCTGCGGCGCGAGCCCGACGGCCGTCACATGCTCGTCACTCCGGTCGAAAAGCTCGAGATCGAGGTCGACGCGACCGCCTTTCGAGCGATCGAGATGGACAGCGAAGGCACCGCCGAGCAGCGCCGCATCGCGCTTCGGCTGGACAGCGGCGATGCGCTGATCGTCGGCCCCGACCATCCGCTCAAGCTGGTGCCTGGCGCCACTGGGCCAAGCCCGCGGGTGCTGGTCCGTCACGGGCTCGAGGCCGAACTGGCCCGCCCGCTCTATTACGAGCTGGCCGAGATCGCCTTGGCCGAGGGTCATGACCCGCCCGGCGTGTGGAGCGACGGCGCCTTCTTCGCGCTCGACCATAACGCATGACACTGGCCGATCGGCTCCGCGCGGCGCTGGACCAGCAGTCAGCCCAGCCACCGTTGCCCGGCGATGATTATGCCGCCGCCGACCGGCCCGCCCCGGCCGCGGTGCTGGTCGCGATCACCGACCGGCCTCAGCCCGGCGTGATCCTCACCGTGCGCCACGCCGACCTGCGTACCCACCCCGGCCAGGTCGCCTTTCCGGGTGGCCGGATCGACGCCGGCGAAGCGGCCATCGCGGCGGCGCTGCGCGAAGCGTGGGAGGAGCTTGGGCTCGAACCGGCGGCGGTCGAGACCATCGGCGTGCTCGAGCCGTACCAGACCATCACCGGCTTTGCGGTCACTCCGGTGCTCGGCATCATTCCGCCCGACCTGCCGCTCGCGCCCCACGAAGCCGAAGTTGCCGACTGGTTCGAAGCCCCGCTCGGCTTCGTCCTCGACCCCGCCAACCAGTTCCGCGAAAGCGTGCTGTTCGAGGGCCACCTGCGCCACTATTACCGGATCAGTTGGAACGGCCGGAACATCTGGGGGGCGACCGCGGCGATGATCGTCAATCTATCGCGCAGGCTGCAATGGCGGTGAAGCTCGACGCGGCCAGATGGGGCCGCCAGCGCGGCGTTGCGCGACTGTTGAAAGCGCTTGGCGCGGAGGAGCAGCTGACCCGCTACGTCGGCGGCGCGGTGCGCGACGATCTGCTCAAGCTGCCGGTCAGCGATTTCGACCTGGCGACGCGGCTGCGCCCGGATGAAGTAGTCGAGCGGCTGCAGGCGGCCGGCATCAAGGCCATCCCGACCGGCATCGAGCATGGCACCGTGACCGCCGTCAGCGATGGCCAGCCGTTCGAAATCACCAGCCTGCGCCGCGATGTCTCGACCGATGGCCGGCGCGCGACCGTGTCGTTCACCGACGACTGGCAGGAAGATGCGGCGCGGCGCGATTTCACCATCAATGCGTTGAGCGCCGATCCCCTGACCGGCGAGATCTTCGATTATTTCGGCGGACTGGCCGATATCGAAGCCCGCCGCGTGCGGTTCATCGGCCAACCCCTGGCGCGGATCGCCGAGGACCATTTGCGGATCCTGCGCTTCTTCCGCTTCCACGCCCGCTTCGGCGCCGGCGACCCCCACCCCGACGCGCTCGCCGCCTGCACCGCGCGGGCCAATGATATGATGGCCTTGTCGCGCGAGCGCATCGCCGACGAATTGCTCAAGCTGCTCGGCCTGCCCGACCCGGCGCCGACGGTCGCGGTGATGCTCGAGCGCGCGATCCTCAAGCCGGTGCTGCCCGAAATCGAGCCGGCCACCCTGGCCGCGCTCATACGCGTCATCGCGGGCGAAACCGAAGCCAAGATCGCGCCCGACGCATTGCGCCGCTTCGCCGCGCTGCTGCCGCCCGATCCCTTGCTCGCGGAAAAAGTCGCCGCTCGGCTCAAGCTGTCGAACAAGGCGCGCAAGCGGCTGGCGTGCAATACCCGGCGCGAGCTCGGCTCGAATGCGCAGGCGCTCGCCTATCGCGTCGGCATCGAATGCGCGGTCGACCGGCTGCTGCTCGCCGGCGAGCCCGCTAGGGCGGCCTCGATCATCCACTGGCGGATTCCGAAGCTGCCCATCGGCGGCGGCACGCTGATCACTCGCGGGCTTGCCGAGGGCCCGATCATTGCCCGCATGTTGCGGCGGATCGAAGACCGCTGGATCGAAGCAGGCTTTCCCAGCGGGGAAGAGTTCGAGCGGATCGTCAGCGAGACGCTGGCGACCGCGCCCAAAAACTAGGCGTTCTGGGTCCGGGTGGTGCTGGCGCTGATGCCCTGGAACAGCGATCCGATCTGGACCACGGCCGAAATGCCGACCAGCACATAGACGATCCGCGACAGCGTCGTCATGTCGCCGAACAGCGTTGCGACCAGGTCGAAGTCGAACAGGCCGATCAGGCCCCAGTTGAGGCCGCCGACGATCAGCAGCACGAGGGTGATGAGGTTGAGGGTACGCATTATGTATCTCCAGGATGGGGCGCCGGCCGCGGAGGGGACCGGACGGCCGGCTAGCCTTCTTAATTAGGCCCGCGCGAAGCCGGTCTCCATACGGCCTTTGGGCTGCCTGGAGCCCGGCCCTGGGCCTCGAGCTGCCCTCGACCTAGAGCCCGGCCTCGACCGCGATCCGGATTGCGTCGGCGCTGGTCGTCGCTCCGATCCGCTCGAGCAGCAAGGCACGGTGCATCTTGACGGTCTTTTCGGCGATCCCGAGCCGGTGCGCGATCTGCTTGTTGAGCAGGCCGCTGGCGACCAGTTCGAGCACCTGGCGCTGGCGCTGGGGCAGGCCGGCGACCAGCGCCGTCGCGCGGGCCCGGCGGCTTGCGAACAGCTGCGAAGGATGCTCGCCCAGGTCGACCTGCGACCCCAGGAACCAGGCGACCTCGCCGTCGCGGTCAAACAGCGGCGTGACCATCACGCCGTTGCGGAACGGGCTGCCGTCGCTGCGATAGTTGAGGATATCGACCAGCACCGGGCGGCGGGCATGGATCGCGCTCCTGATCTGCTCCGTCAGCCACGGCTCGGTCGATGGGCCGGCGAGAAAGCGGCAGTTGCGGCCGATGATTTCCGCCTCGCTGTAGCCGGTGAGAGCGCAGAACGCTGCATTGGCGACCTCGATTGGATTGTCGGCATGGTGCGGGTTGGTGATCACGCTGGCGATCGGGCTGGCCGCGATGGTTTGCGCCAACGCGCTATCGTCAAATGCCGTGTCGTCGGACCCTTTTCTCGCCGCCATCGGGCGAGCTTAGGCTAGCGCTTGCGCGAGCGCCAATATTCGAACGCGGCTTTGGCTTCGAGCGGTTTGGCGAAGTAGAAGCCCTGGCCGCTGGCACAGCCGAGCGTCGCCAGCGTCGTCGCCAGCTCGACCGTCTCGATCCCTTCGGCGGTGGTCGACATGCCGAGCGCTTCGGCGAGGCCGAGGATGGCGCGGACGATCGCCACGCTATCCGGGTCGATCATCATTCCAGCGACGAAGCTGCGGTCGATCTTGAGCACGTCGATCGGCAACCGCTGGAGGTAAGCGAGGCTCGAATAACCGGTTCCGAAATCGTCCATCGCGACGGTCGTGTCGAGCGCTTTCAGGGCGTCGAATACGCGGGTTGCGCGCGCCGGGTCCTGGACGATCGAGCTTTCGGTCAGTTCGAGCGTGAGCCGGTCGCCCGACAGCCCGCTTGAGCGCAGCGCGCCCGCCACAACTCCAGAAATATCGTCGCGTGCGACCTGGATCGCGGACAGGTTGACGGCGACATAGAGCGGCAGCTTTTCACCAGCGGCGCAGTCCCAGTCGGCCAGCGTCTGGGTCGCTTTGTCCATCGCCCAGCGGCCGAGCGTCAGGATCAGCCCGCTTTCCTCGGCGACCGGGATGAATTCGGTCGGGCTGATCTCGCCGCGGTCCTCATGAGTCCAGCGGGCGAGCGATTCGAAGCCTGCCACCTCGCCCGACTTCAAATCGATCAGCGGCTGGTAGAATAATTGCAACTGGTCGCGCTCGAGCGCCCGGCGAAGCTCGGTCTCGATCGAGAAGCGGCGCCGCGCGAGGCTCGCTTCCTTGGGCTCGTAAACCTGCGGCTTGCCGACCTGTTTGGCCTGCTTGACCGCGAACTGCGCGTTGCGGAACAGCTCTTCGGGGTCCTGGCGGGCACCCATCAGCGCGACGCCGATGGCGCATTCGATGCGGATTTCGAGGTCGGACAGCTTGAACGGCGCGGTCATCACCTGCTGGATCCGTTCGGCCGCCTTCAACGCGTCCTCGACGCCGCGGCGCAGCGACACCAGGATGCCGAATTCGTTGCCACCGGTGCGAGCCAGCACGTCGCCGCCGCGTAGCGCCAGGATCAGCCGCCGGGCAAAGGTGATCAGCAGCTCGTCGCCGGCTAGGCTGCCCATCGATTCGTTAATCCGGCTGAACCGCAGCATGTCGACCACCAGCACCGCGTGGTCGCGGTCGCGGGTGACCAGATCGCCAGCTTTTTCAATCGCTTCTGTGAAAGCCAGGCGGTTGGGCAGGCCGGTCAGGCTGTCACGCAGCATCTCGGCCCTCAGGCTGCGCTCGGCCTGGACCTCGACCGTGCGGTCGACCACACTCAGCAGGCAGCGCGGCGAAGTGCCCTGGCCGCGCGGCAGCGGCGCCAGCTTGATCCGGAAATAATGGGCCGAAACGCCGTCCCCGTCGCGGAAGTCGAGTTCTCCGACGACATCGGCGCCGGTGAAGAA
Organism: Sphingomicrobium sp.; assembly: GCA_039931595.1. Taxonomy (GTDB): domain Bacteria; phylum Pseudomonadota; class Alphaproteobacteria; order Sphingomonadales; family Sphingomonadaceae; genus Sphingomicrobium. The sequence goes on along the minus strand of JBDTRT010000116.1, from coordinate 1,385 downwards.
ATTGCTCAGCAGTTCGGCGATCTGCCCGGTCTTGAGGCAGTCGGCCTGGTCCCATTCGAGCATGGTGCAGGTCGACTGGGCGACGGTGTCGCGAAAGCGCGGGTTGTGGGCCAGCACGCGCACAGTGCCGTCGTCGAGCCGGGTGATGACCGCGGCGGCGATCGGCAAGGCGCCAAGCAACGCCGCATCGTCCGCCGTTGCAAGGTGCGATTGTACACCGAAGGGTGACCCCCGCCGGTGCCGTGTCGGGCCCGGCAGACGCTTGGATGCAGCCTGCATAGCCACCATCCTAGGTTGGCGAAGTTAATTCCGGGTATAATTTGCGCCGCGCCAGCTTGATCAACCTAGCCTGCCGCACAGGCCGCCGGCGCCAGCCCCAGATCAGCCGCCGAAGCGGTTGGTCCGCGGGAAGCCAAGCGGCGGCAATCGCCCGGCGGCGCCGCGCGCCGCGCGCCACGGCGTCAAGTCGCTCTCGGTCCGAACCCGGCCGGTTTCGCCGCCGAGCGCCCAGCTCAAACCGTCGGCAAAGCGGAACGCGACCGCATCCGACAGCCCGCCGTCGCGGTAGCGCTGGAGCGTGACGCCCTGGCCGCGCCCGAGCTCGGGCAATTCGGACAGCGGGAACACCAGCATCTTGCGATTCTCGCCGATCGCCGCGACCGTATCCGCCACGGGCGGCACCTCGCGCACCACCGCGACCTTGGCTCCGGGGCGCAGATTGACCAATTGCTTGCCCTTGCGGGTCTCGGCCAGCGTCGCTTGGCCCGGGGTGACGAAGCCGCGCCCGTCCGACGATGCGACCAGCAGCCGGGCTTGCGGCCGCGCCACCATGAAGGCGCTGATGCCGACTTCGGCGTCGAGGTCGATCAGTAGCCGGACCGGCTCGCCGAAGCCGCGCCCACCGGGCAGTTTGTCGCCGGCCAGCGTGTAGACCCGGCCGTTGTCGGCGAACAAAACCAGCCGATCGGTGGTCTGGGCGTGGAACTGGATGAACGGGCCATCGCCCTCGCGCCATTTCAAGCTCGCGCTCTCCTCGGGCGCAAGGTGCCCGCGCATCGAGCGGATCCAGCCGCGCTGCGACAGCAGGACCGTGATCGGCTCTTTCTCGATCATCGCCGACCAGTCGATGTCGCGCGTCGCGTCGGCTTCCTCGATCCGCGTACGCCGGGCATCGCCGAAGCGCTCGCGGACGCTTGCCAGCTCCTTTTTCAGCCGGGTCCGCTGCCGCGCCGGGCTCTCGACCAGCTTGACCAGCTCGTCGCGCTCCTTGGCCAGCGCTCCGCGCTCCTTGGCGATCTGCATCTCCTCGAGCCGCCGCAACTGCCGAAGCCGCATGTTGAGGATCGCCTCGGCCTGGCGGTCATTGAGCCCGAACTCGGCGATCA
>JBDTRT010000115.1:0-2427 GCA_039931595.1 Sphingomicrobium sp. | reverse complement strand
CGCCGAGCCAGGCGGCGAGATATTGGACTCCGACGCGGATGTTCTCGCGCGCGCCGTCCTCGGTCCGCTGACCCGTGTGGAGCTCGAGCATATCGTCGCGGCCGGGAATCGCCTCGGGCATCTTCGACAGCTGGTTGGCCCCGTCCATCGCCTCGAACGCTTCGAGCGCCACGCCGACCAGCCCGGGATGCGCGACCCAGGTGCCGTCATGGCCGTTGCCAACCTCGCGCTGCTTGTCGGCGCGGACCTTGGCCATCGCCGTGTTATTGGCCGCTTCGTCGCCCTTGACCGGGATGAACGCCGACATGCCGCCCATCGCGAATGCGCCGCGGCGGTGGCAGGTGGCGATCAGGCGCAGCGAGTAAGCGGCGAGGAACGCCCGATCCATGGTCATCGCCGAGCGGTCGGGGGTGAGCCGATCGGCACTACGCCCGAGGCGCTTGATGAAGGAGAAGATGTAATCCCAGCGGCCGCAATTGAGGCCGACGATATTGGCCCGCAGTGCAAACAGGATCTCGTCCATCTCGAACGCCGCGGGGATGGTCTCGATCAGCACCGTCGCCTTGATCGTCCCGCGCTCGAGCCGCAGGCGCTGCTCGGCGAGCGCGAAGACGTCGTTCCACAGCTCGGCCTCGTGACGGCTTTCGAGCTTGGGCAGATAGAAATAGGGGCCCGATCCGGCCGACAATGCGGGGCGCGCATTGTGCCAGAAATAGAGGCCGAAATCGAACAAGGCGCCGGCGACCGCGACGCCGTCGACGGTAACGTGGCGCTCGTCGAGATGCCAGCCGCGCGGGCGCACCATCAGCACCGCCGGATCGTCATTGATGGCGTAGCGCTTGCCGCTGGCGGGGTCGGTGAAGTCCAATTTACCGAGCCAGCGGTCGCGCAGATTGACCTGGCCCTGGACCAGCTCATCCCACACCGGCGAGGTGGCATCCTCGAAATCGGCCATGAATACTTTGGCGCCCGAATTGAGCGCGTTGATGATCATCTTGGCATTGGTTGGGCCGGTGATTTCGACGCGGCGATCGAGGAGGTCGACGGGTATGGTGGAAACGGTCCATTCGGACTCCCGGATGTCCCGGGTTTCTTCAACGAAATCAGGCAGTTCGCCAGAGTCGAAGAGCGCCTGCCGATCGGTCCGCGCGGCCAGTAACGCGCGCCGCCGCGAATCGAAGCGCAAGTGCAGGTCGGCGATGAAGTCGAGCGCGTCGGGCGTCAGGATGGCGTCGGCGCCGGCGACAGTGGAAGGCGCGGCCGCGACCCGCGGCCGGTCAATCACGTTGGTCACACATGCGCTTCTTGAGTAATCACGTAGCGGGTGGTCGCAAACGCCCGGTCGCGGAATGTCAGGCGCTGCCATTCGGTGCGCGCCCGACCGGCGTCGGAGAACGGTCCGGAAATTTCTTCAGTCCCCGGGAGCACTTCGTCGAATTGGCAATTGCGATATTCGCCGCCAATCACCCAGTACCGCTGTCCCATGCTGTCCTCCTGCTTACTCGGGCCGCCATTGTCACTCTGCAGCGACGAACTGGGCGGCTTCGGTCGATTCCTTGAGTGCCACGGTCGATGCCTGGCCGGCCGAAATAGCGGTGGCGATGGCATCGAAATAGCCGGTGCCGACCTCGCGCTGGTGGCGGGTCGCGGTATAGCCTTGCGCCTCGGATGCGAACTCGGCCTGCTGCAGCTCCGAATAAGCGGTCATGGCGTGGTCGCGGTAGCCCGAAGCCAGTTCGAACATGCCGTGGTTGAGGCTGTGGAAGCCGGCCAAAGTGACGAACTGGAACTTGTAGCCCATCGCACCCAGCTCGCGCTGGAACTTGGCGATGGTCTCGCCGTCGAGCTTGGCCGCCCAGTTGAAGCTCGGGCTGCAATTATAGGCCAGCAGCTTGCCCGGATATTGGGCGTGGACCGCTTCGGCAAACGCGCGCGCGTCGTCGAGGTCGGGGTGGGAAGTTTCCCACCACAGCAGATCGGCGTGGGGCGCGAAGGCCAGGCCGCGGGCGATGCAATGGTCGAGGCCCGACCCTTCGCGCAGGCGAAAAAAGCCTTCGGCGGTGCGCTCACCGGTGAGGAATTGCTGGTCGCGCTGATCGACGTCGCTGGTGATCAGCTTGGCGCTTTCGGCATCGGTGCGGGCGACGAGGATGGTCGGAACGCCGGCGACGTCCGCGGCGAGGCGCGCGGCGTCGAGGTTGCGGATCGCTGCCTGGGTCGGGATCAGCACCTTGCCGCCCAGATGGCCGCACTTCTTTTCCGAGGCCAGTTGGTCCTCGAAATGGACGCCGGCGACGCCCGCTTCGATATAGGCCTTCATGATCTCGTAGCAGTTGAGCGGCCCGCCGAAGCCGGCTTCGGCATCGGCCAAGATCGGCGCGAACCAGTCGCGCTTGGCGCCGCCTTCGAGATGCTCGACCTGGTCGG
>JBDTRT010000114.1:0-15969 GCA_039931595.1 Sphingomicrobium sp. | reverse complement strand
GTCGAGGCCGGCGAGGCCGGAGTCGGTATCGTTGCACACCGCAAGCTCGCTGCGGCTGCGGGCATAGCGGCAATCGAAACTCGGCCGGGCCGACGCGGTCGGCTGCGGCGCCGCGGCGGGCGGCGGCGGCGCGGCCGGCGCCGGCTCGACGGCCACTGCCGGCGCTTCCACGGCGGCGGGATTCTCGGGCGTCAGCGGCTCGCCGACCGGAGCACCGGCCCGCGCCAGCGTCGCCAGCGGAGTGACGATCGCATCTTCGTTGCTGAGTGTGAGGACGTTGCCGGTGCCGTCGGCCGCGGGCTGGATGGCATAGCCGATGTCGGCGGTAAGCGTTTGCCGTCCGCCGACCACCGAGACGCCCGGCGGGAGGTCGAGCGCGAGCGTTCCGGTGCATTCGATCGTGCCGACGTCTTCATCGTGGCTCTTGAGCATCGGCGCATCCATGCGGACGACCGAATAAGCGGCGAGCTTGTCGAATGCCCCCTGATCACTGCCGCGCAATTGCGCTGCTCGGCGGAACAGCTCGCGCTTGATCAAATCGTAGGTGTCCTGCGCCGCGCACACCTTTTCGGGATCGTTGGCGGACGCTCCGCCGGCGACCTGGGCGTCGGTCAATTTGTCGGAATTCTCATTACCGCCGCGGACCAGCAGAACGACCAGGATGAGGATGATGATCGCGCCGCCGATCAAAGCCATGGTCGTTGGGGTCAGCCGTCGCATGGAATCGCTAACGCCCCGATCGGGTGTCGGCTCCCGATCAGTCAAGCCGGCCATCATGAAGGCGGAGGACGCGGTCCATCTTGGCCGCAATGCGTTCGTTGTGGGTAGCGACCAAAGCGGCGCTGCCTTCACCCCGAACGAGGTTGAGGAATTCGGCGAAAACCACGTCGGCCGTCGCCTCGTCGAGGTTGCCGGTGGGCTCGTCGGCGAGGACCAGCGGCGGGCGATTGGCAAGCGCGCGGGCGACCGCGACCCGCTGCTGCTCGCCGCCCGACAATTTCGACGGGCGATGGTCGAGCCGCGACGCCAGGCCAAGCGCGCCGAGCACCTGTTCGGCGCGGGTCCGCGCGGCGTCCTTGTCGCCGCCCTTGATCAGCACCGGCAGCATGACATTCTCGCGCGCGTCGAAATCGGGCAGCAGATGGTGGAACTGATAGACGAAACCGAGCGCTTCGCGGCGCAGCTCGGTGCGCGCGTCATTGTCGAGCTCCGACGCTTCGCGGCCGACGATCTGGATCGAGCCCTCGAAGCCGCCTTCGAGCAGCCCGACCGCCTGGAGCAGGGTCGACTTGCCCGAGCCCGACGGCCCCAGGAGCGCGACGATCTCGCCCGGCTGGACCTCGAGATCGACCCCGCGCAGGACGTGGATGGTGACATCGGCCTGGGTGAAACTGCGCTTGAGCCCGCGCGTGCGCAGGACGGGTTCACTCATAGCGGAGGACCTGGACCGGGTCGGTGCTGGCTGCTTTCCACGCCGGGTAGAGCGTGGCGAGGAACGACAGGATGAGCGCGATGAGGACGATCGCGGTGACTTCGAACGGGTCGGTCTTGGACGGCAGCTCGGACAGGAAGCGGACCGACGGATCCCACAAATTCTGGCCCGTCAGATACTGGATCGCATCGACCACGCCCTGGCGGAAAAAGAGGAAGATCGCACCGATGATCATGCCCAGGATGATGCCCAATGAGCCGATCGTCACGCCGACCGTGACGAACACTTTCATCATCCCGCGCCGGCTCGCGCCCATGGTGCGCAGGATGGCGATGTCGCGGGTCTTGGCGCGGACCAGCATGATCAGCGACGAGAGGATGTTGAACACCGCCACCAGCACGATCAGCGACAGCACCACGAACATCGCGATGCGCTCGACCTCGAGCGCTTCGAACAATGCCGAATTCATCTGCCGCCAGTCGACGATGATGCCGTGGCCGCGGACCAGCGGCTGGAGCGGAGCGAGCATTTCGCCGACCTTGTCCGGATCGGTCGACTGGATTTCGATCATCCCGACCTGGTCGCCGAGCATCAGCAGCGACTGCGCGTCCTCCATCGGCATGATCACGAACGCCTTGTCGTAATCATAGACCCCGACTTCGAACACCGCGCCGATGGTGTAGGACACGATCCGCGGCACGGTGCCAACCACGGTCGAGCGGCCTTCGGGGCTGATCAGGCTGATTTCGCTGCCGGGATAAGCGCCCAGCATTTCGGCCAGGCGCGAACCGATCGCGATCCGCCCGCTGCCGGGCGAGATCGACTTCAAATCGCCGGCCGTGACATTGCTGGTGATGGTCGGGTTGGAGCGCAAATCCTGCATCCGCATGCCGCGTACCAGGACGCCTTCGACGCGGCCGTTGGCCGAGGCCATCAGCGGCTGTTCGATCAGCGGCAGGGCCGAGGTCACGCCGGGCAATTTCCTGGCCGCGACCGAAATCTGCTCCCAGTTGGACAGCCGCCCTTCATAGCCCTGGACGATGGCATGGCCGTTCAAGCCGACGATCTTGTCGAACAGCTCGGCGCGAAAGCCGTTCATTACGCTCATCACAATGATCAACGCGGCGACGCCGAGCGCGACCGCGGCGAGGCTGATCGCGGCGACCAGGAAGATGAAGCCCTCGCCCTTGCCCGGGAGCAGGTAGCGGCGGGCGATCATCCGTTCGTAGCGGTTGAGGATCATCCCTTGAGCCTTGCCACCACGGCGTCGGGCGCCATTTCGAGCTTCTCGCCGCTGCGGCGGTTCTTGAGTTCGACCACCCCGTTGGCGAGGCCGCGCGGACCGATGATCACCTGCCACGGCAGCCCGATCAGATCCATCGAGCCCAATTTGACCCCGCCGCGCTCGTCGCGGTCGTCGTACAACGTTTCGATCCCGGCTTCGGTCAGGCGCTGGTAGAGGTCTTCGGCGACATCGACCGACTGGCTGTCGTCGGCGCGCATGGTGACCAGCCCGACGGTCCACGGCGCGACCGCTTCGGGCCAGACGATGCCGGCTTCGTCGTGGCTGGCTTCGATGATCGCACCGGCCAGGCGCGACACACCAATGCCGTAGCTGCCCATCATCGGGGTCACCGGCTTGCCGTCCTGGCCCGACACCTTGAGGCCCATCGCGTTTGAATATTTGTCGCCGAAATAGAAAATGTGGCCGACTTCAATGCCGCGGCCAGTGCGGCGGCGATCCTCGGGCAGTTCGGCCCAGCGCGCTTCGTCGTGGGTCTCGTCGGTCGCGGCGTAGGTTGAGCTGACCTGCTCGAACAGGCCGTGCAGCCCGGCTTCGTCGGTGTAGTCGAGATGCTCGCGGTTCCAGTCGATCTCCTCGAACGCCGAATCGTAGAACACTTCGCTCTCGCCGGTTGGGGCGAGGACGATGAACTCGTGCGACAAATCGCCGCCGATCGGCCCCGAGGCGGCCTTCATCGGCACCGCGCGAATGCCCATTCGCTGGAACGTCCGCAGGTAGGCGAGCAGCTGGCGGTAGTAGCTGAGCCGCGCGGCCCCTTCGTCGAGGTCGAACGAATACGCGTCCTTCATCAGGAATTCGCGGCCGCGCATGACACCGAAGCGCGGGCGCACCTCGTCGCGGAACTTCCACTGGATGTGGTACAGCATCAGCGGCAGGTCGCGGTAGCTGTTGATGTCGTCGCGGACGATCGCGGTCAGCATTTCCTCATTGGTCGGGCCGAACAGCATCTCGCGCTCGTGGCGGTCGCGGATGCGCAGCATTTCCGGGCCGTAAGCGTCGTAGCGGCCGCTCTGCTTCCACAGGTCGGCCGACTGGATGGTCGGCATCAGCATCTCGACCGCGCCGGCGCGATCCTGTTCCTCGCGCACGATCTGTTCGATCTTGTTGAGCACGCGAAAACCGATCGGCAGCCACGCATAGATTCCGGCGGCGGTCTGGCGCACCAGCCCGGCGCGAAGCATCAGCTTGTGGCTGACGATCTGCGCGTCCGAGGGGCTTTCCTTGAGGACCGGCAGGAAACAGCGGGAAACGCGCAAAGTGGATCGGCCTTCCGGCTGTGTCTGTTGGGTGCGGCGCCTCCCTACGGCGGGCCAGTGTCCAACGCAATCCGCCGGTCGAGCGGAGGGCCGCCGGGCGGCTGTGTCCCGATCGCAACAGCCGATGCACAATAACTGCTTCAACCGCTTTGGGAGGGTGACAAGCAGGCAAAACCGGGACTAGCGTTTTCTCAGTTCCGGGCCGCTGCTTCGTACAGCCAGAGTTCGGGGGGCTGACCGCTGAATAGCTGGTCGGTCACGTCAAGGGGGCTGACGAGCAATCGTCACGCAGGACGCCCGGATCGCTCGTCGATCCGGGCGTTTGCTTTTTGAGAGATAGCGAGGCGGATCGCTCGTCGATCCGGGCGTTTGCTTTTTCAGCGATGCAAGGCGGATCGCCAGTCGATCCAGCCGTTTGCTTTTTTAGACGACCAAGGCGGATCGCCAGTCGATCAGGGCGCTTGCTTTTCGCGCGGCCAAGGCGGAGTCAGCGTTCGCAGGCGGCTTTCGTTTGGCACGCGGAACATCCTCGTTCGAAATCCGTTGCGGAATCGCGCCTACCTCGCATAGCGCGATCGCGAACAGGAGGAGGATATGCGAAGCAGACTATTGGTCACGGCCGTTTTTATGGTGATCGCGGCAAGTCCGCCGGCGCTCGCCCAGCAACCGCGTGAAAAGGGTGGAATCCCGACCGAGACGCAACGCCGACTCGCCAACAAGACGACCATTCCGTGGGACTTGCTCGGACTGTTCGGATTGGTAGGCCTGCTCGGGCTCGGCGCCCGCCACCCCGACGACAGCTACCATCCCGCGCCGATCGAATAATCGGCAGCGAACAGGAGACAGTATCATGCGAGTTCCAATCGCCTTGGTCTTGGGCGCAGCGGCATTCATGGCCCCGCAGGCCGCGACCGCCCAGGCCGACAACGAGACCGTCAACACCACCACCGCTGTTCCGGCGCCCGAGGCCGACGCCAATCTGATGGGCGCCACGCCCCCCGCCGACAATTCGATGATGGCGGACCCGTCCGCGCCTGCCCCGACCGATGTCGCGATGACCGACGATCCCTATGCCGCCCCGGCCGCGCCAGTGCGTCCGCAGCGGCCGCCGTGGGGCCTGCTCGGGCTGTTGGGACTGGTCGGGCTGCTCGGCCGGCGCCGCGCCGACCGCGGCTAGGCCGAGCCAACGCCGTTGGGGGTTGGTAGCGGAGGAGGGACTTGAACCCCCGACACGCGGATTATGATTCCGCTGCTCTAACCAGCTGAGCTACTCCGCCCCAATTCGTCCGCCCTGGCTAAACCCGCGATTTCGCGGGCGGCTTTCGATCGCGCCCACCGCGGCGGGAGCGGCGGCGGATATAGGTCGCGCCATCGTGGCGGTCAACGCGAGGAACCGCTGACCCCTGCCCTCGTTAAGCGAGCGAAGTGGAGGCGCTTTGAATGGACCCGTTGACCCCGCTCGATACGCTGTGCCGGATAATCCTGCGCGGGCGCGAGTATGAGGCGCAGACGCCGACCGACTACGACGGCAATGAAACGGCCGACAATGTCGACGACGAAGACGAAGGCGCGCTGTCGGTGCTCGACGACACCATCAACGACAGCGTCGAAGTGGAATTGCGCACGATCCTCGAGGATCTGGGTGAGGACCAGCTGGCCGAAGTGCTCGCTTTCTGCTGGGTCGGGCAAGGCACCTACGAAGTTGCCGACTGGGATGAGGCGATGGAAGAAGCAAGCGCGCTGGCGGCGAGTGGCGGTTCGGCGGCGGTCGACGAGTTGCTCGACATGCCGATGCTGGCCTCGGTGCTCGAGGCCGGGCTGGCCGCGTTCGAACTGAGCTGCGACGGGGTCGGCGACCTCAGCTAGCGGCCACGGAACTTGTAAATCGCGAGCGTTTCCCACGGGCCGCCGAGATAGCGGTGGAGGCCCAACCCGGAAATCCGCAACGGCCCCGGCCGCAATTCCTGTTCGACCGAACCGGCGAGTGCGCGCGCGACTTTGGGCGCGACTTTGTTCTGGATCGTGACATGCGGACGCCAGCCGCCCGAATCCTGCGCGGTCAACAGTCCGTGCAGGCCGTCGGCGAGCTCGTCGCGGATGGCGTCGAGCGCGTCGGACACGACCCGAAACGCAACCCCTCCGCCCAAATCCATGATCCCGGCGATGCGCGCGGCGGGCGGCGCTGCGGCGGCGCAAGCGGCGAGCCGGTCGCGCAACTCGCGCTCGGCCGATGGTGCAAGCGCGTGAAACATGGTGAGGTGGGCCGGCAGTTGGTTGCGCTCGGGCGGGTAATGGCGTCGGCGCAAGCCGTCGAGCCAGGCAAGATCCTCGCCACCGAGCTCGGCGGTGACGATCAGCGGGGCATGCGCCGGATTGCTCAGCGGGCCGGCCATTGGTCCTTGATCACCGGCTCGAGCGCTTCAAACCGGGCGACATCCAGGCGCGTTACCAATTCTTCGCCGTCGGCCTCGAGCTCGCTCCATGGCACCGGCCGAAGCGTCTCGCCGGCGCCGGCAACCCCGCCTTCTGAGACCATCACATAGGCCAACCGGCCGCTGTTGCAGCCGGCCATCGCATCGACGCAAGCACCGAGCTCGTTCGATCCCGAGCGGAGCTTGGCGTGGGTCAGCAGCGACACCGGGAACAGCGCTTCGCCGGGGGTTGCCTCGCTCGCCCGCGCCGCCGCGCGCGAGCCGTCCTCGACCGCCGCCTGGCGCCCGAGCCAGCGCCAGATGCCAAGCAGGTTGAGGATGGTCAGCACGCTGTTGGTCCACACCAAAGCCGGCTGGCCGGTGACCAGGCCGAGGCCGAACCAGGCGATCGAGCCGACTGTGAACACGATGAAGCCGTAGCCGGTGATTCGGCTGCCGAGATTGGAGGCGGTGATCGTCGCCGCGACGATCGTCGCGACGGTCGCGATCCACGAGAGAGAGGTTTCCATCCGTGCTCAATGCCGAAGCACAGCGGCAGTTGCACTAGATCTCGAGCTGGCTGCCGAGCTCGATCACGCGGTTGGTCGGGAGCTTGAAGAATTCCATCGCGCTTTCCGCGTTGCGCAGCATCCAGGCGAACAATTTCTCGCGCCAGATCGCCATCCCCGGCCGGGCCGAGGCGATCAATGTCTGGCGGGCGAGGAAGAAGCTGGTGTCCATCATCTTGCAAACCGGGCCGCATTCGCGCGATTTCGACAGGACCGACGGCACGTCGATCTCCTCCATGAAACCGTAACGTAGCTTCAGGCGGAAGAAGCCGGAGCTATATTCGCGCGCTTCGACCCGTTTGTTTTCGGCCACATAGGGCACGTCTTCGATCCGCACGGTGAGCAGGATGACGCGCTCGTGGAGCACCTTGTTGTGCTTGAGATTGTGGAGCAGCGCGTGGGGCACGCCACTTCCCGAGCTGGTCATGAACACCGCGGTACCGGGTACGCGCGCCGCGCTTCCGGCGGCCGACTTGATGAAAATCTCCATCGGCAGGCTGGCTTCCTGCATGCGGTCGATCATCAGCTTGCGGCCCTTGGCCCAGGTGGTCAGGAAGGTGAAGGCGATGCCGCCGACCAGGAGCGGGAACCAGCCGCCGTCGGGGACCTTGAGCAGATTGGCCGAGAGGTAGCCAAAGTCGGTCGTGAAGAACAGGAACAGCAGGCCGGCCACGACAAAGCGGTTCCAATTCCACAAGCGGCTCAGGACGACCGCGATCAGCACCGTGTCGATCAGCATCGCGCCGGTCACCGCAATGCCATAAGCGGAGGCCAGGTTGGACGAGGTGCGGAAGGTCAGCACGAGGATGATGACCATGATCATCAGCGCCCAGTTGATCACCGGAATGTAGATCTGCCCGGCCGCGCTCTCACTGGTATGCGTAATGCGCAAGCGCGGCATGAAGCCCAGTTGGATCGCCTGCTGGGTGACCGAGAAGGCGCCCGAGATGACCGCCTGGCTGGCGATGATCGTCGCCGCCGTCGCCAGCAGCACCAGCGGCAGCCGCAGGGAATCCGGGGCGAGGTAGAAGAACGGGTTCTTGACCGTCTCGACCGCGTCGGCCGGGTTCAGGGTCAGCAGCATCGCCGCCTGCCCCATGTAGTTGAGCAGCAAGGCGGGCATGACGAAATAGATCCACGCGACCTTGATCGGGCGGCGGCCGAAGTGGCCCATGTCGGCGTACAGCGCCTCGGCGCCGGTCACGGCGAGGACCACCGAGCCCATTGCGATGAACGCGCGCAGCGGCTCCTGGGCGAAGAAGTGGAACGCGCTGATCGGGCTGATCGTCGCCAGGATGACCTGCGGATGATCGGCGATGTGGATCGAGCCCAACACCGCGATGGTCAGGAAATAGACGATCATCACCGGCCCGAACAGCTGCCCGACGCGGGCCGTGCCGCGCGACTGGATTGCGAACAGGCCGACGAGGATCACGATCGAAACCGGGATCACGAACGGCTCGAAGCTCGCCTGGACGGTGGTCAGACCCTCGACCGCGGACAGCACCGAAATCGCCGGCGTGATCATTGAATCGCCGTAGAACAATGCGGTTGCGAACACTCCGAGGAGAATGATCCCGCCGGTCCAGCGCTTCTTGTCGCTGGTCGAGCGGTTGATCAGCGCCAGCAGCGCCAGGCTGCCGCCCTCCCCCTTATTGTCGGCGCGCATGATGATCGTCACATACTTGAGCGTGACGATGATCATCATCGACCAGAAGATCAGGCTGAGGACGCCGAAAATGTGCAGCTTGTCCGGGATTAAGGTGTGGTGCCCGGCGAAGGTTTCGCGAAAGGCGTAGATCGGCGAGGTGCCGATATCGCCGAAGACGATGCCGATCGCGCCCGCCGCAAGCTTGGCCAGCGAACCCTGGGCATGACCGTGCGTTGCGTCGTGCGGCGCGTCCGCTTCGGCGCCTCCAGTCGCAGTGATGTTCATGCCGTGAAGTTGAGCCTCGCCTTTCGAGAGCAGTATGCGCGTCCGCGAATGCGACCGGCCGTCCCAGCGCGACCGGCTGGCCAACGGCGCGCCGCACTAGCACCGCGAATCTGGTGCTGCAATCTTGCTAGGACAAGGGCGAAAGCCGCCGCTATAGCGCCTCGCGAAAGATACTGACGGAGCGGCGAGCGATGCGCATTGGTGTGCCCAAGGAGATCAAGAACCACGAATATCGGGTCGGGCTGACCCCGGCCTCGGTCGCCGAGCTGGTTGCCGCCGGCCATGAGGTGGTGGTCGAGGCCAACGCCGGCAATGGCATCGACTGCCCCGACGCGGCCTACAAGAAGGCCGGTGCGGATATCCTGCCCGACGCCGCCGCGGTGTTCAAAGCGGCCAATATGATCGTCAAGGTCAAGGAGCCCCAGGCGCAGGAAATCGCACTGCTCGAGCCGCGCCACATCCTGTTCACCTACCTCCACCTCGCTGCCGACAAGCCGCAGGCCGAGGGGCTGATGAAGTCGGGCGCGACCTGCATCGCCTACGAGACCGTGACCTCGCCGTCGGGCGCGCTGCCGTTGCTCAAGCCGATGAGCGAAGTCGCCGGGCGGATGTCGATCCAGGTCGGCGCCCATTACCTCGAGAAAGAGCAAGGCGGCCGCGGCGTGCTGCTCGGCGGAGTGCCCGGAGTAGCCCCTGCCCGCGTTGCCATCCTCGGCGGCGGGGTGGCCGGGGTCAACGCCGCACAGATGGCGGTCGGAATGCGCGCCGACGTGACGATCTACGACATTTCGAACGACCGGCTGGCCGAGCTCGACATGTTCTTCAGCTCGCAGATCAAGACCGCTTATGCATCGCGCGCGGCGATCGCCAATGCGGTCAAGGAATCCGAGCTGGTGATCGGTGCGGTGCTGGTCCCCGGCGCCGCCGCGCCAAAGCTGGTGACGCGCGATATGCTCAAGACGATGAAGCGCGGATCGGTGCTGGTCGACATCGCCATTGATCAGGGTGGATGCTTCGAAACGAGCCATGCGACGACCCACGACGATCCGGTCTACGAAGTCGACGGGATCATCCATTATTGCGTCGCCAACATGCCCGGCGCGGTGTCGCGGACGAGCGCGTTCGCGTTGAACAACGCGACCCTGCCGTTCGCGCTCAAGATCGCCAAGCTCGGCGCCGAGGAGGCGATGAAGCAGGATCCCCACCTCGCCAACGGGCTCAATGTTTCGGGCGGCAAGATCCGCCACCAGGCGGTCGCCGAAGCGCTCGGCCTCAAGTTCGACGCGGCTTAGAACCACCCGCCAGCGCGGACGATTATTGGAGCGTAGCGACCGCGTCTTCGACCAGCGGCCGCCAGCTGGCGTCGGCCGGCGCCTCAGCCAGGATCTGGTTCCATAGAGCGAGCGCGCCGGCGCGGTCGCCCGAGCGGGCCAGCGCGAGGCCGAGGAAGAATGGCGCGGCGGGATGGCCGGGCGCGAGCTCGGCCGCGCGCTCAAAAGCGAATTGCGCGGCCGGGGTAAGTGTGCCGGCATGGTCGACCAGCGCATTGCCGAGCCCGACCCACAGCGCCGGATCGCGCGGATGCTCGCGGACCGCCGAGCGCAGCAGCCCGGCGGCGTCGGCGGAGCGGCCCTTGGCCGCCATCGAATCCGACATCAAAAGCCAGTGCCCCGACGGGGTGAATTCCCCGAAGAAAGCGTTGCGTACGCGGGTCAGCGGAATGACTTTGGCCGACGCGGCCGCGGCGCTCGGCGATCCGGGCAGGCCCGGCCGACCCTGCAACGCATAGCCCGAAGCGCCGAGCAGCAGCGCCGCCGCCGCCAGTTGCAGCATCGGGCCGCGCAGCCCGAGCAGCCGCAAGCCGCCGAGGCCAAAGGCGAACAGCGCGCCGAGGACCAGCCAGCTGCTCATCGCCGCCCGAGCCTGACGCGCTTGCGCACGAGCAGTGCGCCGAGCAGCAGGAGCACGATGGGCGCGCCCCACAAAGGCCAGCCGACCGGCGCCGCCGGCGGACGGTAACTGATCCAATCGCCGTAGCGCTCGACCAGCCAGGCGCGGACCTGGTCCGGACTCTGGCCGGCGGCGATTTGGCTGCGCACCAGATGGCGCATGTCACCGGCGAGCTCGGCGTCGGAATCGGCGATCGACTGGCCCTGGCACACCAGGCAGCGCAATTCCTCCATCAGCGCTTCGGCTTTGGCCTCCTGGCGCGGGTCGGGCAGCTGCTGGTTGGCCCAGCGCGCCGGCGGGAGGTTGCTGTCGGCGAGCGCCGGCGCGGCCACCATCAGCAGCAGAGCGGCGAACCATTTCATTTGCGCAGCGCCTGCCATTTGTCGCGAATGATCGCGACGTCCTCGGGCTCGAGCGGGCCGATGTGCTGATAGCGCACGATCCCAGAGCGATCGACGAGGTAGGTTTCCGGCACGCCCGACGAACCGAAGTCCATCTGCACGCTGCTTTGCGGGTCGGCGCCGATCGCGCGATAGGGATCGCCGTTGGCTCTGAGGAAGGCGGCGAGGTCCGCGGGGCGGTCGCGGACCGCGATGCCGTCGACCCCGACGCCTTGCTGCTTGAGGCGCTGGAGCAGCGGGACTTCGGTGATGCACGGCACGCACCAGCTGGCGAAAAAGTTGATCACGCGCGGGTTGGCCACCGGATCGCCGACCCACACGCCGGCGCGGCCCGGCAACGCGGCGGGCGCGCGGACCTCGGCCAGATTCTTGCCGATCATTTTCGAGGGCACATGGGTGTCCTCGGGGTGGGCTAGGCGCCACACCAAGGCGGCGACCACCAGCGCCAGCAGCACCATCGGCGTCAGGCGCAGCCAGCGGCTCATGCGTAGCCCTTTCGGCGCCACGATTGGCCGCCGCCCGATGGGCGCTCCTTGCGCCACGTGCGCCAGGCGCGGCCGACCAGTGCCAGCACGCCGCCCAAGGCGATCAGCACCCCGCCGAGCCAGATCAGGGTGACGAACGGTTTCCACCACAGCCGCAATTGCCAGCGTCCCTCGGCATCGGGCTTGCCGACCACGGTGTAAAGCTGGCCGCTGAGCGTGGTGACGATCGCCGCCTCGTTGGTTTCGGTCGGCGGGTCGGTGAAGTAGCGGGTTTGCGGCTTGAGCACGACCACCCCGCCGCCGCGCGAGGCGCGCAGTTCGGCCTCGATCGCGGTCCAGTTGGGGCCGACCGCGGGCGCGAGGTCCTTGAGCTTGACCAGCCACGGGCCGACCCGCAAGGTTTCGCCCGGGCGCACCGCAGCGAGTTTTTCGCGGGTGAAGGCGCTGTCACTGGCCATTCCGGCGAGCGACACTGCGACCCCGAAATGGGCCAGCGCCATGCCCCAAGTCGAGAGCGGCGTGCGCAGCGGGTTGCGGCGGGTCAGCGGCAACCAGCTGGCAACCGCCAGCCACGCCGCGACGGTCAGCCCGAGCCGCGGCAGCAGGCCGATCTGTGGTGCGGCGAACAGGCTGATGGCGAGCACGGTGGCGGCGATCAGCGCCGGGATAGTGAGCTTGCCCAGCACCGCGCGCCGTTCGCGCCGCCAGCTGAGCAGCGGACCGACCGCGATCAGCGTCGCGAGGATCAGCGCCAGGGGACCGGCGACCGCGTTGAAATAGGGTGGGCCGACCGACAATTTGTCGCCGCTCAGCGCCTCGACGAACAATGGATAAAGCGTGCCGACGAAGACCGTGCCGAGGATCACTGTCAGCAGCAGATTGTTGGCGACCAGCCCGCTTTCGCGGCTGACCAGCTCGAACGGCGCGCCTTCCTTGAGCCGTCCAGTGCGCAGCGCGAACAAGGCGAATGCGGCGCCGACGTAGAGCCCGAGCAGTGCCAGCAGGAAGGTGCCGCGGCTCGGGTCGACGGCGAAGCTGTGGACCGAAGTGAGGATGCCCGAGCGGACCAGGAACGTGCCGACCATCGACATCGAGAAAGCGATCATGCCGAGCATCATGGTCCACGCCCGCAAGGCTCCGCGAGTGGCGAGGACGTTGACCGAATGGAGCAAGGCCGTCGCTGCCAGCCACGGCATCAGCGAGGCATTCTCGACCGGGTCCCAGAACCACCAGCCGCCCCAGCCCAGTTCGTAATAGGCCCAGTAGCTGCCGGCGGTGATGCCGAGCGTGAGCAGGATCCACGCGCCGAGCACCCACGGCCGCATCGCGCGGCCAAGCGCGCGGTCGACGTCGCCGGTGATCAGCGCGCCGACCGCGAG
Organism: Sphingomicrobium sp.; assembly: GCA_039931595.1. Taxonomy (GTDB): domain Bacteria; phylum Pseudomonadota; class Alphaproteobacteria; order Sphingomonadales; family Sphingomonadaceae; genus Sphingomicrobium. Next base: position 2,844 of record JBDTRT010000114.1, on the reverse strand, counting down.
GCTAAACGCGACCGACAGGCCGACATAGCCGAGGTAGAGCGTCGGCGGATGGAAGGCGAGGCCGGGATCCTGCAGCAAGGGGTTGAGCCCCCTGCCCTCGAGCGGCGCCGGATCAAGCCGCGCGAACGGGTTCGAAGCCAGCAGCAGGAACGCATAGAAACCGAGCGCGAGCGCGCCCTGCGCCCCAAGCGCAGCGATCAGGGTCGCGCGGCCCAGCCGCCGCGAGCCGATTGCAAGGCCCGCCCCGGCCAGCGCCAGAACGGTCACCCACAGCAGCATCGAGCCTTCGTGATTGCCCCAGGTTCCAGCCAATTTGTACATCATCGGCTTGGCGCTGTGGCTGTTGGCCGCGACCAAAGCGACCGACAGATCGGTGCGGGCGAAGGCCAGCACCAGCATCGCAAAAGCGATCAGGGTCAGCGCGCCCTGGACGATCGCGACCGAGCGGATCGGGCGGTCGCCGTCGAACCAGGCGCGCAAGTGGCCGACGCTGAGCAAGATCTGGAGCAGCGACAGCGCCGCCGCCAGCCACAGCGCGGCGAGGCCGGCTTCGGCGATCACAAGTCGTCACCCTGAACTTGTTTCAGGGTCCAATTTCGTGACGGGCGGCGCGGTCTCCGAACTGGATGCTGAAACGAGTTCAGCATGACGGAGGATGAACGACTCACCGCACCACCGTTTTCGCCGCTTTGTGCTCGGCCGACTGGTTGCCGAGCTGGGGCGGCATGTAGCGCTCGTCGTGCTTGGCGAGGATGGTGTCGGCGACGAACGTGCCGCGCGCCATGTGACCCTCGGCGACCACACCGCTGCCTTCGCGGAACAGGTCGGGGACGATGCCGCGATAGGTCACCGGCGTGCGCGATTCGCCGTCGGCGACGCGAAAGCGGATGGTCACTCCGTCGGGCTGGCGCTCGAGGGAGCCCTTTTCGACCATTCCGCCGAGACGGATCGCCTGGCCTTCGGCCGCTTTGCCGGCGGCGATGTCGGCCGGAGTGTAGAAATACGCGGCGCGGTCCCGGAGCCCCCACATCGCGAGCAGGACCGCGGCCAGCACCGCCACCAGCGCGACCACGACCAGGACCAGCCGCTGGTTCTTGGGTTTCATTTCCGGGTCAGCGCGTCAGCCGCGGCTTCGGCCCGGCGCATCGCGCCATAAGACCACAGGATCAGTCCGGCGACCCCGATCACGGTCAGCACATAAGCAGCAACGACGAACGGCCACGGGTTCATGCCGCCGCCGCCCGGCGCATCCGCGCCTCGACCTTCGCTTGCGCGAGGCCGGCGCGCATCCGCATCAGCACGACTCCGACGAAGATCGCGGTGAAGCCGACCATGGTCAGCGGCAGCGGCCACAGGATCGAGCCATCAATGCTCGATCCTGACAGGCCGATGCTTTGGCCCTGGTGGAGCGTGCGCCACCACAAGACCGAATAATGGATGATCGGCAGGTTGATTGCACCGACCAGCCCGAAAATCGCCGCCAGCCGCCCTTCCCCGCCGCGTTCGCGCTCGGCCGAGGCGAGAGCGATGTAGCCGAGGTAGAGGAACAGCAGGATCAGCATCGAGGTCAGCCGCCCGTCCCATTCCCACCAAGTGCCCCAGGTCGGTCGGCCCCAGATCGAACCGCTGGCGAGGCAGATCGCGGCGAAGGTCGCGCCGGCCGGCGCAATCGCACGCCCGGCGACCGCCGCCAACGGATGGCGCCATACCAATTGACTGACCGAGGCGGCGGCCAGCCCGGCCCAGCCGGCCATCCCGAGCCACGCCGCGGGCACGTGGATGTAGAGGATGCGCACGGCTTCGCCCTGGAGATAGTCGGGCGGGGTCAAGGCCAGGCCGGCGGCCATTCCGGCCACAGCCAGGGCCAGCCCAACCGCGAGGAACCAGCCGGTCGCCGGCCGCGCGAATTTCAGGAACAGGGCTGGATTGGCGAGAAAGTGCATGGCGGCCCGCGAGCGCGTCAGCCCCGCCCGATCAGCCGCTGCGCCATCGCGTCGGCGACCGCCGCCGGGTCGCGGCCCGAAGCGGCGCTTTCCGACCAGATCTGCTCGAGCCGGTCGAGAATGCCTTCGATCCGCTGGCGCACCAGGCTCTCGTCGCCGTCACCGAGATATTCGGTGCAGACGTTGATGATGCCGCCGGCGTTGATCACGTAATCGGGCGCGTAGAGGATGCCGCGCTGGTGCAGCGCAGCGCCGTCCTCGGGCGTCGCAAGCTGGTTGTTGGCGCCGCCCGCGACGACTTTCGTGCGCAGCGTCGGAATGGTCTGCTGGTCGAAGATCGCGCCGAGTGCATTGGGGCTGAGCACATCGGCTTCGAGCGACAGGATGTCGTCGGTCGAAACCACTTTGCCCTTGGTCGCATCGGCCAGTTTCTGGGCCTTGGCCGGATCGATGTCGGCGATCGACAGCGTGGCGCCTTCGGCCGCGGCGTGGAGCGCGACCCCGGTGGCGACGCTGCCGGCGCCCTGGAGCGCGATGTGGAGGCCGGCGACGCTGTCCTTGCCGAGCGCGCGGCGGACCGCCGCCTTCAAGCCGAGAAATACGCCGAGCGAGGTATGCGGACCGGGATCGCCACCGACGTCGCCGCTCTGGGTCGGCAGGCCGGCGACATATTTGGTCTTGCGCGCCACCTCGACCATGTCCTTGACGCTCATTCCGACGTCCTCGGCGGTGACATAGCGCCCGCCCAGGCCGTCGATCGCGCGGCCGAAGGCGGCCAGCAGCTCAGGCGACTTCTTGCCATTTTCATCGGCGAGGATGACCGACTTGCCGCCGCCCAGCGGAAGGCCGGCCATGGCGTTCTTGTAGCTCATCCCGCGCGACAGCCGCAGCGCGTCGGTGA
>JBDTRT010000113.1:0-21253 GCA_039931595.1 Sphingomicrobium sp. | reverse complement strand
ATACAAAAATGGTGGACGCACTAGGGCTCGAACCTAGGACCCGCTGATTAAGAGTCTGTTGCACCAGCGAAACGAAAATAAGAACAAAATCAAACACTTGCAGTTTTGATGGATTTTTGAATTGATAATGCCTCCTAAGGCGGCTGACTCCAATCTTGTGTCATTCCACACTTGAAGCAGCGGAACGCCGCGCTATACGGCCGCCATCCCTACAGCGTGGATCGGTAGCTCAGTTGGTAGAGCGTTCGACTCTTAATCGAATGGTCCTCGGTTCGAGCCCGAGCCGATCCACCACTTTGTTAGGCTAGCTAGATGCTCCTAGAGCGGCGAAGCCAGCCGCGATCGGAGCAAATGCATTGCCAACGACGGCGCCAATAAGCAGCAGAAGACCATCATAGAGCAGCGGGTGCCTGTCTTTCCACGGCCTCCAGGCGGGTGCCGTCCAGCCCTCTGCAAAATCAGTGATCCTCTCGGCATTCCTTCGACGGCTTTGCGCGATAAGGGGCGCTTCTTCCAGATGTGTTGCCGCGCGCCGGTGAGTGGTCGTTTGGAGCGCGCTATTCGGCGACCTCCGCCAAGGGCCCGCTGCGTTTGCACGGCGACCGAGCGGATGTCGCCGATGTTATCGCAAATTCGTGCGGCGCGTTCGACTGCACGCTGGTGCCCGACGCGAGCAGCACTCACCAACTGGCGCTGACGCTCGCTTACGCACTGACACCGCGGCTGACGTTGATCGCGCAGCCGCATTACATTGACCGAACCATCAGCCTGCTCAGGGCCGATAGCCTGCTTGGCTTCGCGCCGGTTGGACCGATGCTCGGAGGGCCCGACGGGAGCGGTCGACACAGCAGCGCCGGATGGGGCGACACCGACCTGCTCGGCGCGGTCAGCCTGGTGGCGAGCGCGACCGCCAACGTGCAGTTCGCCGCCGGGGTCAGCGCCCCGACCGGCAGGGCCGGGCGAAAGCTCGCCGGCAAGAGCGATTTCGTCGGCTACTCCCTGCAAACCGGAAGCGGCACCTGGGATCCGATCGCCGCGATCGATCTCGAAGCCCGTTCCGGCCCGTGGACTGCCGGGCTCGAGGCCAGCGGCGTCGTCCGCCTGGGCCACAACCGGTCCGGCTACCGCCTCGGCAATTCGGGCACCGCCGATTTGTGGCTGGGCAATGCGATCACCCCGTGGCTGAGCCTGTCGGGGCGGGCGGAATTCCGCGCCGAGGGCCGGATCCACGGCGCCTATCACGATCATTTCGAAACCAATGTCCCGTTCACCGAGCTCCAGCAGGTCGACTATGACGTCAATGGCGATGGAGTGGTCGATGCGCAGGATATCGCCGAAGTCACGGTCTATCGCGATGCGTTCGTGCCGCACGTCATTGCCTCGGCGGACGATGCGCCGGCCAATCACGGCGGCAGCGAGCTCGATGCCGGGATCGGGCTTGCGCTCCATCCGGCGGCGGGACCGTGGCAAAGCGACCAGCTGAGCATCGAATGGCTCCAGCCGATCTCGACCGATCTGAACGGCTATCAGTTGGCCCGCCATGGCACGCTCAGTGCGCGAGTGACCATCGCGCTCTAAGGTGACCGGAATGACCGAAGCGGAGTCCTATCGCCGGATCTTCAAGGCGATGGGCTCGCCGTGCGAAATCCAGCTGTTCGCGGCTTCGCAAGACGCCGGTTGCAGCCATGCCGATGCCGGAATTGCCGAGGTCGAACGCCTCGAGCAGCCTTACTCGCGCTACCGCGACGACAGCTTCCTTGCGCAAATCAATCGCGCGGCGCTCGCCGGGGCGAGCGTTGCGGTCGACGATGAAACCGCGCTTCTCCTCGATTATGCCGACACCTGCTTTCGCGAGAGCGGCGGATTGTTCGACATCAGCTCGGGCATATTGAGGCGCGCGTGGGATTTCAAAAGCGGCAAGGTGGCCGACCAGGGCGAGCTCGACGCGCTGTTGCCATTGGTCGGATGGGACAAGGTGCGATGGCACCGGCCGATGCTGTCGTTTGCAGTTCCGGGAATGGAGCTCGATCTTGGCGGGGTGGTCAAGGAATATGCCGTCGACCGGGTTGCAGCGCTGCTCGCGGCGCGCGGGGTCGACAGCGGGTTCGTCAATCTCGGCGGGGACCTGAGGGTGGTTGGTCCGCGTCCGGGCGGCGAGCCGTGGAGCGTCGGGATTCGGCATCACCGGCTTCGCGACGGCGTTGCCGGAGTCGTTAAAATGGAACGCGGCGCGCTCGCCAGCAGCGGCGATTACGAACGCTGCATCTTGCTCGACGGCGTCCACTACGGCCACATCCTCAACCCGACTACCGGCTGGCCGGTGCGTGAGCTCGCGGCGGTAAGCGTGATCGCGGACCTGTGTCTGGTCGCCGGGAGCGCAGCGACCATCGCCATGCTCAAGGACGGCGCCGGCCGCGAATGGCTCACGGCGTTGGCGCTGCCGTTCCGGTGGACCGACGTTGCCGGGAACAGCGGCGGCGATTTCTGACGGTTCGCCGGACGATCGGTCGGGCCGGGCGACAAGCCCCTACGCCAGCTTCGACGTCGTCCTCTGCTGCCGCTCGAGCGCCATCAGCAGGCCGAGACACAGCATCACGGTCATCACCGCCGAGCCGCCGAAGCTGACCAAAGGCAGCGGGATGCCGACCACCGGGGCCAGGCCCATGACCATCATCAGGTTGATCGAGACGTAGAAGAAGATCGTTGCCGACAGCCCGGCCGCGGCGAGCTGGGCGAAGCGGCTGCGCGAATGGACGCTGACCATCATCCCCCAGCGGATCACCGCGGCGAAGGATAGGATCAGCAGCAGCCCGCCGAGCAGGCCCCATTCCTCGACCATCGTCGCGAAGGCGAAGTCGGTGTGGCCTTCGGGCAGATAATCGAGGTGGCTCTGGCTGCCGTTCAAAAAGCCCTTGCCGAAGATCCCGCCCGAACCGATCGCGATTTTCGACTGGCTGATGTGATAGCCGGCGCCGAGCGGGTCGCTCTCCGGGTCCATGAAGATGAACACCCGTTTGCGCTGATAGTCGTGCATCATGCTGAACGCGATCGGGGCGGCGACCGCGAGCGCCCCGAGGCCGCCAAGGAATAGCCGCATCGGCACCCCGGCAACGAACATTACGGTCACTCCGCCGAGCACGACCATGACGCAGGTGCCAAGGTCGGGCTGGACCAGGATCAGCAGGGCAGGGACGCCGATCAATAGTCCCGCCGGCCAGATAGCGCGCCACTTGCGGATGTCGCCGACCGGCAGCAGCTCGTAAAAGCGCGCCAGCACGAGCACGATCGCCGGCTTCATGAACTCGCTCGGCTGGAGGCGGATGAAGCCGATGTCGAGCCAGCGCTGGGCGCCCTTGGTGACGAAGCCGAGCATTTCGACCATCACCAGCATGATCAGCACCACGCCGTAGATCGGGAAGGCGAGGCTCTTGATCGTGCTTTCCTTGGTCCACGACATCACCACCGCGAGGCACAGGAACAGGATGAAGGTGATGCCCTGGCGCAGCGCCCACGGGCGGATCGACCCGCCGGCGGCCGAATATTGGGTCATCAGGCCAATCCCGGCGATCCCCGCGATCAGGAAGATCAGCCGCCACGGCAGCCGGGCCAGCGGCTGGGGAATGATGGCCGAGGAAATCATGCTTGGGTCACCTCACGCCGGCCGTTTGAGCGCGGCCTGGGCCGCCGCCTCGAACGCCGCCGACCGCCGCGCATTGCGCTCGGCGAGCGTGCCGCCCCATTCCTGCTCAAGCGCGGTCAGGGTCTCCATCGCCTTGTGCTGGTCGAACATGAAGGTCATCGAATCGCGCACGATCGGCGCCGCCGCCGACGCTCCGAAACCACCATGTTCGATGATGCAGCCGATCGCGTAACGCGGCTGCTCGGCCGGCGCAAAGGCGACAAACAGCGCGTGGTCGCGCAGCGCCCAGTTCGACTGGTGGCCGCGCGAGCCGAGCTTGAACACCTGCGCGGTGCCGGTCTTGCCGGCCATCAGGACATTGTCGAGCGGAAGCTTCGATGCGACCGCCGTGCCATGCTCGTTGACCACGGCCGACATCGCCTTGCGGACAATCTCGAGATGGGCCGGATCGACGTCGAGATTGCCGATCGGCTCGCGCTTGCCGCCCATCAGCAGGCGCGGCCGAAGCAATTTACCCGAGGCCAGCCGCGCCGGCATTACCGCCAGCTGGATCGGATTGACCAGCACATAGCCTTGGCCGATCGAGGTATTGGCCGAGTCATAGCCCTGCCATTCGCGCTTGTACTTTTTGCGAAGCCAGTCCGGGTTGGGCATCGTGCCGAAGCGCTGGGCCGGGATCGGCAGGTCGAACTGCTCGCCATAGCCGAGATACTGGACCATCTCGGTTGTCAGCCCGGGATCGGTGATCAGGCCGGTCGCCCAGAAATAGGTGTTGCAGCTGCGCTCGATCGCCTGGTGCATGTCGACCGAGCCATGGACCGCGTCGCACCGAAAATAGCGATTGCCGATCTTGAGGCCGCCCGCGCAATGGACCCGCCGGTGGGGGTCGACACCCTGCTTCAAAAAGCCCAGCGCCATCGCCGGCTTGATCGTCGATCCGGACGGATAGAGGCCTTGGGCGACCTTGTTGAGCAGAGGGAAATGGTCGCTCTCGGACAGCATCCGCCATTCGGTTCGCCCGATTCCGTCGCTGAAGCTGTTGGGGTCGTAGGCCGGCATCGAAACGAAGGCGAGCAGGTCCCCGCTGGCGACGTCCATCGCGACCAGGGCGCCCGACTGGTCGCCCATCCGCCGCGCTGCATATTGTTGCAGCCCCTGGTCGATCGTCAGCTGGACGGTGTTGCCGCTGCGGTCGGGCTTGGGCTCGAGCTCGCGGATGAGCTTGCCCCGTGCCGTAAGCTCCACGCGTTGCCCGCCCGGCGTGCCGCGCAAGCGATCTTCCAAAGTCTTCTCAAGGCCTTCCTTGCCGATCTTGAATCCGGGTGTGATCAGCAACGGGTTCTTGTCCCGCTCATAATCCTTGGCCGAGGCGGCGCCGACAAAGCCGACCAGATGCGCAACCGCGGGACCATCGGGGTAGAAGCGGGAATAGCCGCGCATCGGCTGCACGCCGGGCAATTCGGGCAGCCGCACCACCACCTTGGCGTAATTCTCATACGGGACATTCTCGGCCACCTGGACCGGCTGGTAGCCGCGCGCGGCCTTCATATCCTTGAGGATGCGGTCGACGTCATCGACGCTCAGCTCGAGCAAATCGGCCAGCGTCTTGAGGGTCTGCTCGGTGTCTTCGATCTGCTCGGGGATTAAGTCGACCCGGAAATCGCTGCGGTTGATGGCGATCGGCTTGTTGTGCCGGTCGACGATCCAGCCGCGCCGCGGCGGGACGATGATGAGCTGGACGCGATTGCTTTCGGACAGCAATTGATAATGCTCGTTCTCGGCCACCGACAGCCAGCCGAGCCGGCCGACCAGCACCGCTCCGACTGCCGCCTGGGTGCCTCCGGCGATCAGCATCCGCCGCGAGAAGGTCAGCGACTGATAGGCCGAGGTCAGCCGCTTGGCGCCGCCGTTGATCTTCATCGGCCGAGCCGCCAGCGATCGAACCGCGCGACCAGCCAGGCGGCGATCGGAAAGGCAAAGATCGAAATCGACAGCGGCGGCAGGATCCAGGCGAACGGCAGCCGCGCACCCATGATCGCTGCCGCCCACCATTCGGCGGTTTCATTGGCGAACAGCAGCAGCGCGGCGAGGCCCCACTCGATCCAGTAATCGCGCCACATAGTGCGGCGGTCGATCAGGTCGAGCGCGATCATGGTCGCCGCCCATAGCATCACCGACAGGCCGATCGGCGCACCGGTGATGAGATCGTTGGCGAGGCCGAGCGGCGCCGCCCACCACGCCGGCCACGGGTCCGACCGAAGCAGGCGCCAGGCGATCAGCGCCAGGAAGCCGAAGTCTGGGTACCAGCCGCTGGTGCTGACGATCGGTAGCGCCGACAGCAGCGAGGCGGCGACGACCGTCGCGGCGGGAATGACCGACGCGCCGGTGCGCGGCCCCTGGCCGATCCTGCGGCCGGCGCCAAGTGCTGCCCGGACCATCAGGGAGCGTCCTCAGCGGCCGCCGATTCGAGCGCCATGGCCTCGCGCTCATAGGGCGCCTCGACAACTGCAAAGCTGGTGTCGCTGGGGTCGGCCAGCGGCAAAGCGATGGCGCCGTCATCGTCGAGCCGAACCACCCGCGCGACCGGGATCAGCGGCGGGTAGAGCCCGCCGGTGCCCGACGTCACGACGATATCGCCGCGCTTGAACGGATTGCGGCCGACTTCGAGCGGGCGGACGTCGATGGTTCCGTCGCCGCGCCCTTGCGAGATTACCGGCTGGCCGCCGCGCAGCAAGCGCGACGGGACGATGCTCGAGCGGTCGGACACCAGCAGCACCCGCGATGCCAGCCGGCCGGCATCAACCACCCGCCCGACCAGGCCGTCGGGCGAGCGCACCGGCATCCCGACCTCGACCCCGTCGCCGGTGCCGACCGACAGCACGGCAAAGCGCCGCGGGCTCGACAGCGAGGAGCCGACGATGCGCCCGGCGGCGACCGCTTTGGGGCTGTGCTCGCGCAACTGCAAAGCGGCCTTGAGCTGGCGGTTCTCCTGGGCGATCGCCTTGGCCTCGATCATCCGCCGGCGCATGATCTTGCGCTCGGCCTTGAGCTTCTCATTCTGGTGGATGGCGTCCCAATAATTGCCGGCGCCGCTGACCAGCCCGGCCGCGGTCGAGGTCACTTCGAACAGCGCGCCGCTGATTGGCGCGGTGGCGTCAAGCGCCGCGCCGCGAACGGTTTCGAAGGTCTTTGGGGCAACTAGCGACAGCACGAACAGAAAGATTCCGATGATAAGCCCGGCGATAACCGCAACAAAGCTGAAGAACAGCCCGTATTGCGCGCGTCGCGACCAGCCGGGGCGCGGTGGCGCCAACGTTCAGCGCCCGTCAGGCGGTTTGCAGCACGCCGCGGAACTGCTCTTCTTCGAGCGCGCGGCCAGTGCCTAGCGCGACGCAGGTCAGCGGGTCGTCGGCCACCGTCACCGGTAGCCCGGTTTCGTCGCGCAGGACCTCGTCGAGCCCCTGGAGCAACGCGCCGCCACCGGTCAGCACGATGCCCTGGTCGCAAATGTCGGCGGCGAGCTCGGGCGCGGTGTTCTCGAGCGCGATCCGAACACCTTCGACGATCGTCCCGACCGGCTCCGACAGCGCCTCGGCGATCTGTCCCTGGTTGATCGAAATCTCCTTAGGGACGCCGTTGACCAGATCGCGGCCCTTGATGTGGACGGTCTTGCCGATGCCGTCGACCGGCGGCTTGGCGATTCCGACTTCCTTCTTGATCCGCTCGGCGGTCGCTTCGCCGATCAGCAGATTATGGTTGCGGCGGACGTAGGACGAGATCGCTTCGTCCATCTTGTCGCCGCCGACCCGGACCGAAGTGGTATAGGCCAGGCCGCGCAGCGACAGCACCGCGACTTCGGTCGTGCCGCCGCCGATATCGACCACCATCGAGCCGATCGGCTCGGTCACCGGCATGTCGGCGCCGATCGCCGCGGCCATCGGCTCCTCGATCAGGAACACCGAGCTGGCGCCGGCATTGGAGGCGGCGTCGCGGATCGCGCGGCGCTCGACCGAGGTCGATCCCGACGGCACGCAGATCACGATCTCGGGGAAGCGCCAGGCGCGCATCTTGCCGCCATGGACCTTGTGGATGAAGTGCTTGATCATCTGCTCGGCGACATCGATGTCGGCGATGACCCCGTCGCGTAAGGGCCGGATGGCCTCGATCTGGTCGGGCGTCTTGCCCATCATCAATTTGGCGTCTTCACCGACCGCTTTGACCCGTTTGACGCCGTTGATGGTCTCGATTGCGACCACCGACGGCTCGTTGAGGACGATCCCGCGGCCTCGAACGTAGACCAACGTGTTGGCCGTCCCGAGATCGATCGCCATGTCGTGCGACATCCATTTGAACCAGCGCGCCCAGAACATTCCTATTGTGTCTCTCACTGTCAGCGACTGAGGGTTAACGTCGCCGCCGCCCCCGTTCACATTTTGCTAAATCCCGACCCGTGAAAACGTTGTAAATTCCGGAGAAAATCAACGCTTCGCGGAGGCACCGGGATTGGGCTAGGACCCTTAACATGTCAATAACGAGGCTGCCGTCCGAACTGATCGACCGCATTGCCGCGGGCGAGGTGGTCGAGCGCCCGGCGAGCGCCTTGAAGGAGCTGGTCGAAAACGGCCTGGACGCTGGGGCGGGGTCGATCGCGATCCGCCTCGCCGGCGGCGGCACCGACCTCATTGAGGTGATCGACGACGGCTGCGGCATGGCCCCGGCCGAGATTGCCTTGGCGCTCGAGCGCCACGCCACCTCCAAGCTGCCCGACGGCGCGATCGACCGGGTGACCAGCTTCGGTTTCCGCGGCGAGGCGCTGCCGTCGATCGCCAGCGTGTCGCGCCTGACCGTCGACAGCCGGACAAGGGGCGGCGAGGGCTGGCGCATCGCGATCGACCATGGCGTCCGGACGGAGGAGGGGCCGGCGGCGCTTCCGCCTGGCACCCGGGTGCGGGTCGAAGGGCTGTTCGCCAAGGTCCCGGCGCGGCGCAAGTTCCTGCGCAGCGCGCGGGCCGAATATTCCGCCTGCCTCGATAGCGTCAAACGGCTCGCCATGGCCCGGCCCGACGTCGCCTTCAGCCTCGAGCATGACGGCCGGCGGATCCTCTCGCTGCAGCCGGCCTCGGCCCCGGCGCGGGTCGCCGAGCTGCTCAGCCACGGGCTCGACCGCCACGCCATCGGTATCGACTGCACCCGCGACGGGCTCGGTCTGACCGGGGTGATCAGCCTGCCGACCTTCAACCGCGGCCTGGCCGACCAGCAATTCCTGTTCGTCAACGCCCGGCCGGTCAAGGACCGGCTGCTGGTCGGAGCATTGCGCGCCGCTTACCGCGATCTCATCGCCCGCGACCGCCACCCGGTCGCCGCGCTGTTCCTCCACGTCCCGCTCGACGATGTCGACGTCAACGTCCACCCGGCCAAGACCGAGGTCCGCTTCCGCGACCCGGCGGTGGTGCGCGGGCTGATCGTCGGCGGCCTGCGCCAAGCGCTCGACGACGCCGGCCACCGCAGCGCCGCCCGCGAACAAGCCGCCGCGCCGGTGATGTGGACCAATAGCGAGACTTACGGGCATCCCCCGGGCCGTCATCCCGGCGGAAGCCGGGATCTCATGCCGGATGGGCAAACGCTCGCCGAGACCCCAGCTTTCGCCGGGGCGACGATGCTGGCCGAAACCCGCGCTTTGTTCGAATCCCACCCCGCCGCCCGCGCGGAAGCAGCCACCGCACCAGTCCCCAGCTTCCCGCTCGGGGTCGCCCGCGGCCAGGTCGCTGCGACCTACATCGTGGCCGAGGCCGAGGACGGGCTGGTGATCGTCGACCAGCACGCCGCGCACGAGCGGCTGGTGCTCGAACGGATGCGCCGCGCGACCGGCGACAACGCCGCGGTCGCCCCGCAGACCCTGCTCATCCCCGAAGTGGTCGAGCTCGACGAGCCCGACTGCGACCGGCTCGAAGCCGCCATCCCCGACCTCGCCGCGCTCGGGCTCGAGGTCGAGCGCTTCGGGCCGTCGGCGATGCTGGTCCGCGCCACTCCGGCGCCGCTCGGCACGACCGAGGTCCACGGCCTGCTCGCCGATCTCGCCGCCGAGCTCGCCGAACTGGGCCAGGCGCTGAGCCTGCGCGACAAGCTCGACCTCGTTTCCGCGACCATCGCCTGCCACGGCTCGGTCCGCGCCGGCCGAATCCTCTCGGTCGCCGAAATGAACGCCCTGCTGCGCGAGATGGAGGTCACCCCGCGCTCGGGCCAGTGCAATCACGGCCGCCCGACCTGGGTCAAGCTCGGCCACGGCGAGATCGAGAAGCTATTTGGAAGAAAGTGAAGGGCTCCGTGATCACCCATCCCGAACGCCATCTCGTCGCGCGCATTGGCTGGCTTCGCGCCGCTGTTCTCGGCGCCAATGACGGGATCGTTTCGACTGCTAGCCTGATCGTGGGGGTAGCGGCGGCGGCGGCGGGTCGTGGTGAAGTTCTGTTGGCGGGCGTGGCTGGGCTGGTCGCCGGCGCGATGTCGATGGCCGCGGGCGAATATGTCTCGGTCAGCTCACAGGCCGACACCGAGGCCGCGGACCTGTCGCGTGAGCGCAATGAGCTCGCCGCGTCGCCCGAGTTCGAGCAGCGCGAGCTGTCGTCGATCTATCAGCGGCGCGGCCTCGACAAGGCTACGGCCGACGAGGTCTCGGCGCAGTTCACGGCCAAGGGCGCGCTCGACGCCCACGCGCGCGACGAATTGGGCATTACCCACATGTCGACGGCGCGACCGGTCCAGGCCGCGTTGACGTCCGCTGCAACCTTTACGGCCGGAGCGTCGCTGCCGTTGCTGGCGGCGTGGCTGTCGCCATTTGGGCCGCCGATGATCGTCAACGTGTCGGTAGCCTCGCTGCTGTTCCTGGCGGTACTGGGAGCAATAGGGGCGAAAACCGGCGGCGCTCCGGTTGGCAAGGCAACGCTACGGGTTGCGTTCTGGGGTGCGCTGGCGATGGCGATCACTGCTGGCATCGGCAAGCTGGTTGGAGCCGCGATCTAGCACAGAGGACCGCTCCAACAGCCTCGCTTTCGGATCTTATTAGCGCTAACATCGGGGCCGCTGAGGGGAAGCGTCGCCGTTCGAGGAGAACCGCTATGGTCTACAAGATATTTGCCGTCGCCTTGACCATGTTCGCCACCGTGGCGCCGGCGACGGTGACCCAGGCCGACCCCAGCGTCGAGGCTGGCGCTCCGGCGGCCAGCGCAGGCGCCAAATATTGCCTGTGGGTCGAGCCGATCACCGGCAGCCGGATCGAGGCGGTTCGCTGCGAAACCCGCGACGGCTGGGCCCGGCTTGAAATCGACGTCGACAAGGAATGGGCCAAGGAAGGCGTCCGGGTCATCGGTTGATCGCGGCCGGGCAGGGCGCAACCGTCCGATGATTGCACCCTACCGCCGCGCAGGCCCCGTGCTCACGGCCGTGCTGTGGATCCTCGCCTCGGCCAGCGGCTCCGCCGCTGCTGCCCCCGCAACTGACAGCGTCGCCGGGAGCTATCGGCTCCACGGCGGTCCCGATGTAGCGTCGGAATTGATCCTGCGGCCGGACGGCAAGTTCGAATATTTCCTGATGGCCGGAGCGCTCGACGAGCAGGCCCAGGGCAGCTGGCGGGTCGACGGCGGCACGCTGCGCCTCGAAACCCTGCCTAAACCGGTCGCGGCCGTGTTTTCAGCCGGCCCGCAAAAGCCGGGCGGACAGGGCAAGCTCGACCTCCATACCACCAGCCCGACCGGCCACGGCATCGCGCTGGTCCATTTCACGCTGGGCTTCGACCGCGGGCCGCCGGTGACCGACTACACCCAGGACTATGGCTGGAGCCTCGACCCGGCCGAGCCCCGCACGCCGCTATGGATCGAACTGTCGGTGCCGATGTACAATTTGCGCTCACAGCGCTTCCCGATCGATCTCGCCGCGGGCAATGATGTGACCTTCATCCTGACCCCCAACGACCTCGGCACGATCGACTTCACCGGGATGCAGATCGACATCCAGCCGCACCGGCTGGTGATGCACCGCGACGGCGCGCTGATCCCGTTCGAGCAAACCCAACCGAACGGCGAATAAGGCCGCGCTGGCGCGGTTCGGGCGCGAGCGTGCCGCGCTCGTCCTCTGCGGACTCCCGCGCTGACCGGCGCTTTCTTGCCGACGACTTTGCTCTCCTCTAAAGCGGCGCCCTCTGGGGGTCACCTCGGCGGGGGCAATCGATAATGTTCAGTTGGTTTCAGCGCTTGTTACCCAAGACAGGCGACTTCTTCAGCATGTTCGAAGCCCATGCTGCGACGGTGGTTGCGGCCGCCCAGGCGCTGTCCAAGCTGGCTGAGGACGACAGCTCGACCGCCGAGCAATTGAAGATCATCAGCGACCGCGAGCACGACGCCGACGATATCATCCGCGAGGTGCTGATCACCGTCCGCCGGACTTTCCTGACCCCGTTCGACCGCGGCGCGATCACCAGCCTGATCGCCTCGATGGACGATGCCATCGACGAAATGCAGTCGGCGGCGCGGGCAATCGACCTCTACGAGCTGCGCCAGCTCCAGGACGAAATGAAGCAGATGGTCGCGGTTGCTGTCGAATCGGCCGCGCTGACCGCCGAGGCGATGCCGCTGCTGCGCGACATCGGCCGCAATGGCGGACGAATCCACGAGCTGACCGAGCGGCTGGTCAGTCTCGAAGGTCAGGCCGACGACATCCACGCCGCCGGCCTCAAGAAGGCCTTCCAGGAATTTGGCGAGACCAGCGCCATCCGCTTCATCGTCGCGCGCGAGATCTTTAAGCACCTCGAGCGCGTGGTGGATGCGTTCGAAGACGTCGCCAACGAGATCGACGGCATCGTCATCGACCACGCCTGAAGGAACGCGACGGATGCACGAGCTTGCACTGCCGCTGCTGATCGGCCTGATCGCGATCGCGCTCGCGTTCGATTTTTTAAATGGCCTGCACGACGCCGCCAATTCGATCGCAACCGTGGTCGCGACCCGGCTGCTGAGCCCGTTGAAAGCCGTCGCCTTCGCCGCTTTCTTCAACTTCGCCGCTTATTTCCTGTCGCTCGCCGTGCCCGAACTGCACCGCGTCGCTGACACCATCGGCAAGGGCCTGATCGACAAGGACCTGGTCACTCCGGGCGTAGTCTTCGGGGCGCTGGTCGGAGCGATGTTCTGGAACGTCGTGACCTGGCTCAAGGGTATCCCGTCGTCGTCGAGCCATGCGCTGGTCGGCGGCATCATCGGCGCCGGCATCGCCCACGCCGGGCTTGCCGGGGTGCAATGGACCGGGCTCAACAAGACGCTGGTCGCGATCGTCCTGTCGCCGGTCCTCGGCATGATCCTGTCGATGATGATCATGCTCGCGACCAGCTGGATGGGGACTCGCGCCAGCGCCAGCGGGGCCGAGAAGACCTTCCGCGTGCTCCACCTGATCTCGGCCGCGACATACTCGATCGGCCACGGCCTCAACGACGCACAGAAGACCATGGGGATCATCGCCGTCCTGCTCTATTCGACCGGCCATCTGCACGGCGAATTCCACGTCCCGCACTGGGTCGCGATCAGCTGCTACATCGCGATCGGCCTCGGCACGCTGAGCGGCGGCTGGCGCATCATCGAGACCATGGGCACGCGCATCACCAAGCTCTCCCAGCACCAGGGGTTCAGCGCCTCGACCGGCGGCTCGGTGATGCTCATCGCCGCTTCCTGGTTCGGGATTCCCGTGTCGACCACCCACACCATCACCGGCTGCGTCATCGGCGCCGGAGTGGCGCGGCGCGCCTCCGCCGTGCGCTGGGGAGTGGCGCGCAATGTGATGATCGCCTGGCTGATCACCATCCCGGCCTCGGCCGCGGTCGCGGCCCTGTTCTATTGGCTGACGACCTTCTTCTAGGGGACTTCGCGCTTCGTCCAGAAGCGCATTGCCAGCGCCTTTTTATACGCCCCGAAGTTCCTCCGATGGGCCGGGTCGCGATGACCGGGGCACGCTTCGTGCGCGGAGTGGAGAGCGCGGGCGGGCCAAGCGGACGCGTTCCAACCAGTCGGACATCCGCTTTGACTGGCAGTGGCGATTGCGGCATGCCGCAGAGCCGCCGCGCAAACGCGCGCGCCGACGCTCGCACGATCAACAGCTCCGGAGGGGTTGCGTCAGTGGCCGACGTTTTCCTCTCTTACGCCAGGCCCGACGCCGCGGTGGCCGAGCGCGTTGCGCGCGAACTGGCCAAGCTCAGCTGGTCGGTCTGGCTGGATCGCGAGCTACCGGCCCACCGCGCTTATTCCGATGTGATCGCGGCCGAGCTCGAAAGCGCATCCGCGGTCCTGGTCTTATGGTCCAAGGCGTCGGTGGAATCGGAGTGGGTGCGGTCCGAGGCGAACCGCGCGCGAGAGTTGCACAAGCTGGTCCAGGGTCGCCTTGACGATGCCCGCCTGCCGATGCCGTTCGAACAGATTCAGTGCGCACCACTGGCCAGGTGGCACGGCGGCCGCGCCAACCGCGGCTGGTCGCAGGTCCGCGGCAGCATTGCCGCGCTGGTCGGGGGCGAGGCCGCCGCCGCCGTTGCCACCACCCCCCGATTGGCCGCGCGGCGCGAAATTCTCGCCGGCGGAGCCGCCGCGGCCGCGGTCCTTGCCGGCGGCGCCATCTGGTGGACCCGCAGCGACCCGCAGCCCACGGGTGAACCGCCCAAAGGCCAGCAATCCAGTGGCGAACAGCCCAATGCGCAGGCGAATTTGCTGACCCAGAAGGGGATCGATGCACTGCAGAACAACGACGTGTTCGCGGCCGACGATTCGGGCTCGCTCGCCAACGCGGTCGCGTTACTCAGTGGCGCCACTCAAGCCGATCCGCGCAGTTACACCGCGTGGGGTTCGCTGGCGCTCGGTTATGCCGGGCTCAAACGCGTCTCACCACTGGCGCAGCGGCCCGGGCTCGACATGCGCAGCCGATCGGCCGCCGCGACCGCCTTGAAGCTCAAGCCGCACGAGCCCCGGGCAACCGCCGCGCTGCTCCTGCTCGATCCGCTTTACCGCCATTGGGGCGCGGCCGAACGGGCCGATCGCGCCGCCTTGAGGGATTCGCCGCCAATCCCGTTGCTGTGGTTCCTGCTGTCCGAGACCCTCGGCAGTACAGGCCGCTCGAAAGACGCCGCCGCGGCGTCGATCAAGGCCGATCGTCAGCATTTCATCATTCCCGGGGCCGATCGCCGGGTGGTGCTCGACCTGTGGGCGGCCGGCGACCTGCAAGGGGCCGACGAAGCGCTGCGGCTCGCCATCAACCATTGGCCGCAGCAGCCCCAGGTGTGGCGAACCCGTCTCCAATATCTGATGTTCAGCGGGCGCCCGTCGGATGCGCTCGCCGTGCTCCATAATGACGCCGAGCGGCCACCCGGCACGGCTGCCAGCCTGGTTAAAGCGTTTGACTCGACCGCGCAGGCGCTGGCCGGCCGGGGCAGCGCCGCCACAGCCGTTGCCAGCGGCCTCGATTATCTGCGCGATCAGCCCGCGGCGGTGTTCGGAGTGACCCAGGCCTGTGCCGCGCTGGGCGATCTGGATACGGCGTTTTCGATCCTCGACGGCTATTATTTCGATCGCGGCGCCTGGCGCGGCGTGACGCCCGCCGCCGGCGACCAGGACCGCGCGACCAACTCGCTGTTCCTTCCATCGATGAAGCCCGCCTGGGGCGACGCGCGGTTCGCTCGGCTGGTCACCGGCATCGGGCTCGAAAACTATTGGCGCCAGAGCGGGACGGTCCCCGACTTCCGGATAAACCCGGCTGCCTGAACGCTGCGGGCGCGGCGCGGGCGGCGGGTTCGTGGTTGCGCTGCTGGGTTTATGCCGCTGGCCGTGCTCGGCGGCGTCGGCATGACTTGAGCTAACGTCCGCTTTCCACCCAAACCAGACATAAGCCCAAGGTCTGCTGTCGACCCAAAGCAGACATAAGTTTCGCCGGAGGCTTCGGTGTCAGGTCGCAGAAATGTTACGATACGATGTTCGTAAACTGAGGTGCTATGGGCAGCGCGTTTTCGAGAGCTTGAGATCGCGCCCAACTAATCTAGGAAAAACTGATGCAGGGCACCTCTGGCGCCTGCTTTCAATCCATTTTTGCAATCAATGCTCATCTCGTTACTATCCCGTCGTCGGCCCTGCGGCAAAGTGAGGCCGACGTGGGCCACTGGCTTGACCCGGAACCTTGTCCTGGCTGGACTGTGGGTCACGACTGACGGAGAGCGCTATGAGTAATGGAGATACTTCCGCGATTACAGCTCAAGTCCGCAAACTCGGGCGAAGGGCGGTCGGCTACGTTCGCGCGCAGGCTCATTCGTGCAGTATTGCCTACAGAAGCGGCCTGACGTTCCCAAACTTCCTCGGTATCGGCGCTCAGAAAGCGGGCACAAGTTGGCTGCACACCAATCTGCGCCACCATCCGCAAATCTTCATGCCCAAAACCAAGGAGCTGCATTACTTTGACTGGCATCTGCATAAGAGTCTAACCACTTATGCCCGTGAATTTGCAGGTGGTGAGACCCTCCGAAGAGGGGAGATCACACCCTACTCTTCGGCGATGCCGAGGTGGTGCATTCGGTACATCCACAGACTGATGCCCGAGGCCAAACTCATCCTTCTGTTGAGAAACCCGATCGACCGAGCCTGGTCCCAAGCGGTGATGAACCTCGTCCGCCGTCGCGGGCGGGATCTCGCGGAAATCACCGACGAGAAATTCGTCGACTATTTCCGGCACTCACGGTCTCTCACCCGCGGCGATTATCTGGGAATGATCGATCGCTGGCTGTCAGTGTTTCCCGAGGAGCGACTGTTCATCGGCTTTTTCGAGGACATCAAGAAACGTCCCCAGGAGTTGCTCACGGCAGTATTCAAGCACGTCGGTGTTTCGGTGGATGTGGATTGGGAAAGCTTTCCGCTCCACAAAGTGATCCATGCCGGCGTGCCCGCGGCCCTGCCGCCCCGGTTCAGGGTCATACTTGAAGAGATATACGCCGACGACATCGACCGTATCGCTGAACGCTATGGGGGCTGGGCGGAAACTTGGCGCATCAAGTGACCGCTCAGAGTTTGAGACGATGATGGGCGATGAGGGACAGCACCTCCCCGGTGCGGCGCATAACCACTGCGATATCTTTCCATCGCTGCCTGTGGCGCAACTGTCTAATTGACTTGAGCGACCTTCGTCACTTTTGGCCCGGCTAACCTCCGCTTTCCACCTACTGCGGACCCGCGTCCGAACGCTTCAACCGCTGAACATTGGGGCACACGAATTGCAAGGATGGCGCGAATGGCGGCGAAACGCGGCTTCTAACCTTCGGCCGGCGCTCCAATGACGGTGGCGACGAGGCAGACGATGCCGATCACCGCGATCCCGCTGCGCAGCCACCAGCTCCCAACGTTGGTCCGAAATGACACGAGCAGGGCGAGCAGGCATTGCAGCGCGTAGAACAGCGCGAAGGCCCGCGATGAGATCGCAACCACCTCGAACGGATCGGTCAACCACACCACCGCGATCGCCAGCGCACTTGCAATCGCGAACGCAGCCGGCACGCTCACCTTGCGCTGGGACACCTCGTTCATCAGTCCGCCCGACCCGATCGAATCCGCGACCGCGGCGCTGAGCTGGCTCGACAGAGCGCCGATCAGGACGAAAATGACCAGCGGCGCGGCGACCATGCGCATGATGTCGACGATCCCGGCGACGCCTTCGGCCTTGGCGGCGTCGCCCAGGAACGGCGTCAGCAAGGCCAGGAACGCAAGGTAGATGGCGCCTGCAATCCATTGCGCGTGACGCATCGTTTGCACCCGCATGGTCTGGCTATAGGCATGGCCGAGATAGCGCGACGTTTCGAAGCCCTGGACCGTGATCAGCAGGCCAAGCAGCATCGGCACGCTCTTCCACGACAGGATCGCCGGCGGCAGGTCAGGCGTCGTTCCGAAATTGATCACCCACCAAGTCCCGATGCCAGCGAGCAGGCCGGCAATTATGCCGATCTTTATCGACACCGTCCCGTGAGCGACCTGCTCAACCCGGCGCAGGTCACCACCAAAGGCGAGCATCGTCAGGATCAGGATGATGGCCGTGACGCTGACGTTCGAAACCATGCTGTGCCAGGCGTGATCGACCGCAAACGGCTTCATCGCGAATTCGGCGAGCAATTTGAGATAATATGCCACCGACACGGCAAACGCGCCGGCGAGGGCGGCTTGGGTCAGCCGCGCAACCCACGCCACCGGGTCGTTGAACGTCTTTTCGGCAAGATAGTTTTCAACGTGGATGATATTCCACCGGATGACTCCGCCAACGGCGTAGGCGAGCAAAAGCAGGACGGCCATCGCCCAGAAGGCCGCGCTCCCAAACTCGCGCGCCAGCAGCGGGCCCGAAATGAGGAAGCCGCTGCCGATGATCGACGCCAGCGGCGTAACGGTAGCCGCCCACTTGTCCGACTTCGCGAAACGACCGAACGACAGTCCACCGGCAACGAGCAATGCGACGACGGCGGCAACAATGGTAATCAGCACGGCGGTCTCCTGGAGGACGCTGCCGCGTCATCGTGAATCATTGCCACCTAGGCGCAGGATCCGTCTTTGTCTTGGCGATCGAAGCGGCGGGGCGCAATTGCGCAAGCGGCCGCGCTTCAATCAAAGTCATCGAGACCCACAATCATGGGACCAGCGCGCCAGTGGCCGGTGCGAGCCTGAAGATCGGCCCGGCGACAGGCGCCGGAGCGACCCTGATGCCTTGGCCTTTGAGCAACGCAGCAATCGCGAGCGCCCGCCGCTGGATCAGATTGGGCTTTTCCGGCGGGTCCCCTGTGGGGAGGCCCGGAATGCCCAGAATGACGATGTTCCAACGGCGCACTTCCCATGCCGAGAGCAGTACCGCTCGGCGCGCAGCGTCGTCCAGGGCGTCGGTATTGTGGAGGAAACGGATCTCGGGGAAGGGTTCCTGCGGCGGTACGATCGCAATCTGCCAGCCCTCGATCGCGGCGCTCATCCGCTGCTCCAGTGCCCGGTAGGTCTCGGTCGTTGCACCGGGCAACGGAACGGCGGTTGCAGTTACGCGATGGTGGTCGCGATCGATGATGACGTCGTCGGGAGCAATCCCGGCGCCCAGCGCGACGAGCTTGGTTACCGAGGCCACCTCGGCATTTTCAGCGGCGGTCGCGGCCCATGCTTGCTGCAACTCCGCGCGCTGTGCGTCCATGGCCCCGGCGCCGGGGCTCATCAGCACCTGATCGACCTGGAGTTTCAGTGGGCGGCCAAGGGTGTTTGCGAGGCCTCTTTGGAGCGATCCGCTGCCCGTGGCGGCTGAGCGCGGCGCAATCACCACCGCGCGGACCGACAACGGGTCACGGTCGAAGTCGATATCCATTTGACTGATGCGCGCGGACGATCCGAACCGAGCCATCAGAAACGACCGCACCTTGGACACGGTGATCGCTTCTCCGGCAATTCTGGTCAGCGAAAATCCGAGAGGAACCGACATTGTGACGAACACCAGCAGCAGCACGATCGATTGAGTCCAGCTCTGCTGGCTCGAAAGATAATGGCCGAAACCGTAGAACCGGGCGATGACGGTTGCGGCGAGCGCGATCGTCATCAGGTTGGTGATGAACAGCGCCAATGACCCGCCAAGCACCGCCATGTTCCACGTCGCGAGGCCATATCCAACGACCGCCAGCGGCGGCATCAAAGCGGTCGCGATGGCGACTCCGACAATCGTTTCGCCGCGCCCGCGGATGATGGCGAAGGTGCCGGCCAATGCAGCAAACAGTGCGACCAGCAGGTTGAACAGGTTGGGGCGCGTGCGCGCCAGGATTTCGGCGGTCGGTGCCTTGAGCGGTGACGCGAGCACGATCAAAGCAGTGAACGCGACCGCGACCACTGCTCCGGCGGCAAGCGCGGTTAGCGACCGGCGGGTTTCGGCGAAATCGAACAGCGCAAGACTGAACCCAAGCCCGAGGATCGGGTTCATCAATGGGGAAATCAGCATCGCGCCGATGACGACCGCCGGTGACGACAGCAGCAATCCGAGCACTGCGATCCCGGCCGACATCATCGTCATGAAGATAAAGCGCGGCGACCAACCGCTATCCTCCACGATCCGCTCAACGACTTCTTCGTGATTGATCGAGCCGACAACGGCGACGCGCCACCAGCGGTACAGGGGGTTGTCGCTCAGCCGCTGGGTCGGCAAAAACGCATGTTTTGTCTTGTTGATGCCTTGCTCCCTCGTCGAAAATTCGACGCTGGGCTAACCTAGCTGCGACCCAGCGTCCCGCGCAAACCTGTTCTCGCGCCAGCATCATTTTTCGGGAAGCGACGGCGGGCGCGCCTGTGGCGGACGAGCATTGCGCGCTGCTGCATCTCAGTCGGCTGGGTCTACGCGCGCACGCTGAGGGCCAATGTCCACTTTCCACCATTTGCTACATTTTGGGTAAAGGTCTGCTTTCGACCCATTGCGGACATTAGTGCGTTCGGCTGCTTTGCGCCCAATCCCGTCGCAAAGGGTTCAAGCCTGTACGCCCGAAATCAGTCATTTCGTTAAGCATATTCCTAGAATACGCGAGCTGGGCTCCATTCTATTTTGCTGGCTTGATGCACGGGCATTAGGCGGATTGGAGTCAACGCCCGGTATAATCAGTTATCGGGGTTGCGGCGGCCGTCGGGTTCCTTGGCGACGCCCTTGAACGGCTCGCCGTCGGACTTCACATCCATGAACTCGCCGGCCTCGTCTGAGCTCTCCTCACGGTCGCGTTTGACCCATTTGCCGGTGGCGGGATTCTTGACTTGGGTCCGATCGTTTATCGATCCGATGCGGTGACCATCGCCAGTGTTGCGCGCCATGATTACGTCTCCTTCCCCAATTTAACGGGCGGGGACTCGCAGGGTTCCCCGGCGGGGCATAGGCCGACGGCGCAATAGCCGACCTCAGCAATGTGGATCCAGTTTCCACCCATTTGTGACGCGAGCGCTGGATTGGCGGGTACAATTATCTTGTTCAAGGTCCATGTCCGCTTTCCACCCATTGCGGACATTACGGGACAGTGTCAGCTCACAAGGATGAACTACATCGAACGGGAGTCAGTCCCAGTTGGCGGTTGCACCAGAACGATGGCTTGGGGGCTGGTAGGGCTAGGTGCCGGTCTGCTGTTGTTACTGGCTTGGCATCAGCTCATCATGGCTTCGGCATCCAAAAGGTATGGTATCGAGGTTCATTGGGTGAGGCTGTTGCTCCTTTCCTCGCCTTCGGTGCATTGGTGGCGGGAACAGGCGTCGCAGCGTATCGGCGCTATTACGGCGTATCAATTGCGGTCGGCGCGTTCATAATTGCGATGCTAGGGCTATTCGCGTTGTTCGTCCTCGCTGGCGTCGGTCTGTGATTGATCGAACGTCCGCTTTCTACCCAAAACGGACGTTGGAATGTGCGTTTCCGACCCGTTGGGACACTGGCCGGTGCGACCCGCGCGACCGCCCCATCGTGCCCAGCTGAGCCCCCACCTTTTTCACTCGCTCCATTGCCGATGACGGCTTAAACTGCCCGGCGGAGGTGGGGATGAAGTTCGCGATCGGCATTACCTTGGTCTTGTGGCTGCTGTGCGGG
>JBDTRT010000112.1:0-28056 GCA_039931595.1 Sphingomicrobium sp. | reverse complement strand
GCTGGCGATGTACAAGAAGAAAGAGCGCCGCGATGCATGAGGCGGTGGCGCAGCCGGCCTGGGTGCTGCTCGCTTATCTGGTCGCCGGGGTGTGCTTCATCCTCGCGCTGAGAGGTTTGTCGAGCCCGACGAGCAGCCGCCGCGGCAACCGCCTCGGAATGATCGGCATGGCGATCGCGGTGGTGACGACGCTGGCAATCAACGAGATCGCTTCCTTGTGGGAAATCGGCATCGCCATCGCCATTGGCGGCGCCATCGGCCTGACTACGGCGCGCAAGATCCAGATGACCGCGATGCCGCAACTGGTCGCGGCATTTCACAGCCTGGTCGGCTTGGCCGCGGTGCTGGTCGGTGCCGCGGCGTTCCTGAACCCTGCGGCATTTCACATCGTCGACGCTGCCGGCGCGATCCTGCCGGTCAGCCGGATCGAGATGGGCTTGGGCATCGCCATCGGCGCGATCACGTTTTCGGGCTCGGTGATCGCCTTTCTCAAGCTCAACGGCAATATGAGCGGCGCGCCGATCTTGCTGCCGGGGCGCCACCTCCTCAACCTTGCCACGCTGGCCGCAATCCTCGGGCTGATCGCCTATTTCACGCAGGACCAGGCCCCGTGGATCTTCTGGACGCTGACCGGCCTCGCCTTCGCGATCGGTTTCCTGCTGATCATTCCGATCGGCGGCGCCGACATGCCGGTCGTGATCTCGATGCTCAACAGTTACTCGGGCTGGGCGGCGGCGGCGATGGGCTTCACGCTGCACAACAGCGCGATGATCATCACCGGCGCGCTGGTCGGCAGCTCGGGCGCGATCCTCAGCTACATCATGTGCCGGGCGATGAACCGCAGCTTCATTTCGGTCATCGCCGGCGGCTTCGGTGCTGTCGCCAGCACCGGCGACGCGGCGGCGATCGACCGGCCTTACAAGCGCGGCTCGGCCGAGGACGCCGCGTTCCTGTTGAAGCAAGCCGAGCAGGTCATCATCGTCCCTGGCTACGGCATGGCGGTGGCGCAGGCCCAGCACGCGCTGCGCGAAATGGCCGACCTGCTTAAAAAGGAAGGCGTGCGGGTCAAATATGCCATCCACCCGGTCGCCGGGCGCATGCCGGGGCACATGAACGTGCTGCTGGCCGAGGCCAACGTGCCCTATGACGAAGTGTTCGAGCTCGAAGACATTAACAGCGAGTTCGCCCAGACCGACGTGGCGTTCGTGATCGGCGCCAACGATGTCACCAACCCCGCTGCCAAGACCGACAAGACCTCACCGATCTACGGCATGCCGGTGCTCGACGTGGAAAAGGCGCGGACTGTCTTGTTCGTCAAAAGATCCATGGGCGGCGTGGGTTACGCCGGAGTCGACAACGAGCTATTCTACCGGGACAACACGATGATGCTGCTCGCCGACGCCAAGAAAATGGTCGAGGAGATCGTCAAGCAACTCGGCTGAGTGGGCGAAAGCGCACCAGGCATTGCATCTGGGTTAAAGCCCCCAGCCGGTCGCCGGTTGGGGTGCGATCGGGGAAGGGGAGTGGGACTTGCGTAAGCTTGGGATTGTCGGGGGCACCAGCTGGTCCTCCACCGCACTGTATTACGACCATATCAACCGCGGCGTCGCCCACCGGCTGGGCGCGTTGCACAGCGCCCGTCTGGCAATCGAGAGCCTCGATCTCGCCCCGCTCGCCAAGATGGAGCAGGCGGAGGATTGGAACGGGGTTGCCGCGGTCCTGATCGACGCCGCCAAGAAGCTCAAGGCGTCCGGCGCCGACGGCCTGCTGCTCGCCTCCAACACCTCGCACAGGGTCTATGATCAGGTCGCCGCCGCGGTGCGCCTGCCGATCTTGCACATCGGCGATCCGACCGCCGAGCGGCTGGTCGCCGACGGCCGCGTCCGGGTCGCACTGCTCGGCACGCGCTTCACCATGACCGAGGGCCATGTCCGCGATCGCCTCGAAGCGCGCGGCGTCAACCTGGTCCCGATCGAGGCCGGGTGGGTGCGCGAGGTCGACCGCATCATCTTCGACGAGCTCGCCGCCGGCCGGGTCGTGCGCGACAGCCAGCGCCAGCTAAAGACGCTGATCACCGACCTCGCCAAGCAGAAGGTCCAGGCGGTCGTCCTCGGCTGCACCGAGCTGGTGCTGGCGGTCGACACGCGCGCCAACGTCATCCCAGTCTACGACACCACCGCGATCCACGCCCGGGCAGCGGTCGACTGGATGCTCGAGGACGAAGAGCAGGCACGCGCCGCGGCCTAGGGAAGTTGGGCGCCGCTTTCCGGCCCCGACACCTCGATCATCGTCACCAGAACGGGATTGGCCGCTCCCGGCAGGTCGGCCTCGTCGCCAATCGCGCAGCCGATCAACGCCCGCGCCAGCGGCGCCGAAAAAGCGATGCGGCTGGCAGCGGGGTCGCTTTCGTCATGGCCGACGATGTCGAGCGTGCGCGTGCGGCCCGCGCCCTCGATAGTCACCCGAGTGCCGATCGCGACCGTCGCGCCGTCGGGGACCGGGACCAGCTGCGCGCTGGCGAGTTGGTGCCGCCAATAGCGGGCGTCGCGCAGCACCGCCTTGCGCTCGTCCTCGCCCAGCTCGGTCGCGAGCATGGCCTCCAGCTCGGCGTTGCGGGCCTCGATCAGCGCATAGCCGTGCGCGGTGACGAGGTTCGGGCCAGGCGGAATCGGCAACTCGAACTTGGGCTCGAGATGCTCCTCGTCGCAGTCGCGGCGGAAGGCGACGCTCATCGGCTGGCTCGGATCGGCAACATGGCGTTCCGTTTAGCACGGAAAGTGGGCGCGTTGCGTGCCCCCTCGCAACCCGGCCCCAAAGTCCCTAGTTCGGCGCCATGAGCAAGGCTGACCGCCCCAATCACCCGCAAGGTGCAGATCGCTTCAACGAGGACCAGGCGACTTATGCGGTCAAGGGCTCGGAAGCGCCCGACCTCGAGGCCGGGGTGGCGGCGATCCGCAATGTCTTGAAGACGCTGCCGTCGCGGCCGGGCGTCTATCGCATGCAGGATGCGCGCGGCGACGTGCTCTACGTCGGCAAGGCGAAGAGCCTGCGCTCTCGAGTGACCAGCTACACCCAGGTCGCGCGGCTGCCGCGGCGGCTGCAGCGGATGGTGTCGCAGACCCGCTCACTGACCATCGTCACGACCCGCACCGAGGCCGAGGCGCTGCTGCTCGAAGCGCAGCTGATCAAGCGCATGCGGCCGCCCTACAACGTGCTGCTGCGCGACGACAAAAGCTTCCCGTTCATCCTGCTGCGCGAGGATCACCCGTTTGCCCGGGTGCAGAAACATCGCGGCGCGCGGCGCGTCAAAAAGGGCCATTATTACGGACCGTTCGCGAGCGCCGGCTCGGTTACCCGGACCTTGAACGCGCTACAGAAGCTGTTCCTGCTGCGGAGCTGTTCGGACAGCTTCTTCGCCAACCGCTCGCGGCCGTGCCTGCTGTACCAGATCAAGCGCTGCTCGGCGCCATGCGTCGGACGGATTAACGAGGCCGATTATGCGGTGCTGGTCGAAGACGCCAAGGCGTTCCTCGCCGGCAAGTCGACCGACGTCCAGGCGCGGCTCGGCAAGTCGATGGCCGAGGCGGCCGAGACCCGCGATTTCGAGCTTGCCGCGGTCTATCGCGACCGGCTGCGCGCGCTGACCTATATCCAGGGCAGCCAGACGGTTCATGCCGAAGGGCTCGGCGACGGCGATATCTTCGCCCTCGCGTCCAAGGCCGGGCAGGTTAGCATCCAGGCGTTCTTCATTCGCGGCGGGCAGAATTGGGGCCACCGTGCTTTCTTCCCGGCGCACACCGCCGACGTACCTGAGGCCGAAGTGCTGTCGAGCTTCCTTGTCCAATTCTACGAAGACATGCCGCCGCCGCGCCGGATCCTGGTCGACCGCGAGCTGGCGGACAGGGAATTGCTGGAGGAAGCCCTGTGCGAGCGCTCCGGCCACAAGGTCGCGATCGACCAGCCCAAGCGCGGTGCGCGGGCCAAGCTGATCGACCAGGCCCGGCGCAATGCCGAGGAAGCGCTCGACCGGCGCATGGCCGAGACCAGCAGCCAGACCAAGGTCCACCGCGAGCTGGCCGACACGTTCGAGCTGCCCGACCTGCCCAAGCGCATCGAAGTCTATGACAACAGTCACATCATGGGCACCAACGCGACCGGCGCGATGATCGTCGCCGGGCCCGAAGGCTTCCGCAAGAACAGCTATCGCAAGTTCAACATCAAGAGCGGCATTACCCCGGGAGACGATTTCGGGATGATGCGCGAAGTGCTCGAACGGCGCTTTGCCCGGCTCGAAAAGGACGACCCCGACCGGGCCAGCGGCGAATGGCCCGACCTGCTGCTGATCGACGGCGGCAAGGGCCAGCTGTCGGCGGTGTGCGAGGTGATGGAGAATGCCGGGGTCCATGACGTCCCAGTGGTGGCGGTGTCCAAGGGCCCCGACCGCAATGCCGGGCGCGAGACCTTTCATTTGCCCGGCGGGCGCGAGCTGACGCTTCCGCCCAATTCGGCATTGCTATTCTATCTCCAGAGGCTGCGCGACGAGGCCCACCGCTTCGCCATTGGCACGCACCGGGCGAAGCGGGCGAAGAGCCTGACGGTGTCGACTCTCGACGAGGTTCCCGGGATCGGCCCCAACCGCAAGCGCGCGCTGCTGATGCACTTCGGCACCGCCCGCGCGGTCAAGGGCGCGGCGCTCGACGACCTCGAGCGGGCGCCAGGCATTTCGAAGGCGATGGCGCGCCAGCTTTACGATTATTTCCACCCGCGCGGATGAGGATCGAGGCTCCGGCAATCATGCTCTCGCTGCGCGCCCACGGCGAGCATGGCGCGGTGGTTCGGCTGATGACCGAGGAGCACGGGCTCCAGGCCGGCTATGTCCGCGGCGCGCGCGGCCGGCGGATGCGGCCGATCCTGATCGCCGGCAACCTGGTCGCGATTGCGCTCAGCGCCCGCACCGACAGCCAGCTGCCGCAAGCGACGATCGAGCTGACCCACAGCCGCGCGCCGCTGATGGCCGAGCCGCTGCCCGCCGCCGCGATCGAATGGGCGACCGCCTTGACCGCCACCGTGCTGCCCGAGGCGCAGTTCTATCCGCGGATCTATTCGGCGCTCGATGCGCTGCTCGACGCGATCGAGGCCGCGCCCGCGGCCAGCGGCTGGGGCGCGGGGTTGGTGCGGTATGAGCTGCTGCTGCTCGCCGAACTCGGCTTCGGCCTCGATCTCGACCAATGCGCGGTGACCGGGTCCAACGACGATCTGGTCGCGGTCAGCCCGCGCTCGGGCCGCGCGATCAGCGCCGCCCAGGCCGAGCCCTATGCCGGCAAATTGCTGCCGCTGCCGCGCTTCGTGCGCGCGGGCGGGGCGGCGAGCTGGCTCGAGATTGCGCAGGGGCTGGACCTCACCGGGCATTTCCTGATGCGCGATTTATTGACCCAGAGATCGGCGGTGCTGGGCGTCGCGCGCTCGCGCCTGGTCGACCGGCTGCGCCGCGCCGGCGGCCTCGATTGAGCGGTCGCGCAAAACGGCTGGTTGTTTGCGGCCGCGCGCTCGCCTAGCTTAGCAATCGTGACCGCGACCGACACGATGGCGATGCTGTTCCCGAATGTGGCTACGACTCGCGACATCTCGGTGCGGGTCGCCGTCAGCTTTCTCGCCGAACAGTCCGACCCGTCGTCCGAACGCTGGTTCTGGTCGTACCATGTGCGGATCGAGAACCGCTCCGACCGCGCCATCCAATTGCTCTCGCGCAACTGGCACATCGTCGACGGGCGCGGTTCGATCCACGAGGTCCAAGGCGAAGGCGTGGTCGGCGAAATGCCGCTGATCGCGCCGGGCGGAAGCTTCGATTATGTTTCGGGCTGCCCGCTCGACACGCCGACTGGATCGATGAGCGGCAGTTATCGCATGGTCGACGAGGAGGGGACTGCGTTCGACGTCGCGATTCCCCGTTTCCATTTGCTCAGCGCGGTCAACTGAACGCTACAGCAATTTGTCGCCGGCGCCCTTCTTGGTCTGGGGAGTTGGCTGCTCGCCAACCTTTCCGGCGATGTCGGCAAAATCACCGGGCTCGCTGAAGTCCTTGTAGACGCTTGCAAACCTTATGTAGGCGACGTGGTCGAGGGCGTTCAGTCCGTCCATTACCGCCTGGCCGATCCTGTCGGCCGTGACTTCGTCTCCGCGGGTCTCGAGCTGGCGCTGGATGCCCGAAATCAGCCGCTCGATCCGGGCCGGCTCGATATCCCGCTTGCGGCACGCGTGGCCGATCGCTCGCTCGAGCTTGGCGCGGTCGAACGGTTCGCGCTTGCCGTCCTTCTTGACCACCGTCAGATCGCGCAGCTGGACTCGCTCGAAGGTCGTGAAGCGAGCACCGCAGCCTTCGCACTGACGCCGGCGGCGGATCGCGGCGCCGTCTTCCGACGGGCGGCTGTCTTTTACCTGGCTGTCTTCATGTGCACAAAACGGGCAGCGCATCCGCTAGTCCTGGTAGATCGGGAAGCGGTTGCACAGCTCGCGGACGCGGACGTTGACCGCGGCCTCAACCGCGCCGTTGTTTTCCAAGCCATGCGCAACCAGGCCGTCGAGCACGTCCGCGACCATGTCGGCGATGTCCTTGAAGTCGGCCTCGCCGAAGCCGCGGGTGGTGCCGGCCGGTGAGCCAACGCGGATGCCGCTGGTCTGCATCGGCGGCAGCGGGTCGAACGGAACCCCGTTCTTGTTGCAGGTGATGCCGGCCCGCTCGAGGCTTTCGTCGGCATTGCGCCCGGTCAGGTTCAATGGCCGCAGGTCGACCAGCGCGAGGTGGGTGTCGGTGCCGCCGGCGACGAGGTCGGCGCCGCGCTCCTTCAACCGCCCGGCGAGCGTCTGCGCGTTCTTGATCACCGCTCTGGCGTAGGTCTTGAAGTCGGGCTGGAGCGCCTCGCCGAACGCCACCGCCTTGGCCGCGATGACATGCATCAACGGCCCGCCTTGCAACCCCGGGAACACCGCCGAATTGACCTTCTTGGCGATCGCTTCGTCGTCGGTCAGGACCATCCCTCCGCGCGGCCCGCGCAGGGTCTTGTGGGTGGTGGTGGTGACGATTTGGGCATGGCCGAACGGGCTTGGATGCTCGCCGGCCGCGACCAGCCCGGCGAAATGGGCCATGTCGACGAACAGCAAGGCTCCGACCTCGTCGGCGATGGCGCGGAAGCGGGCGAAGTCAAGGATCCGCGGATAGGCCGATCCGCCGGCGATGATCAGCTTGGGCTGATGCTCCTTGGCCAACCGCTCGACCTCGTCGAAATCGACCAGATGGTCGTCGCGGCGAACGCCGTACTGGATCGCGTTGAACCATTTGCCCGACTGGGCGGGCGGCGCGCCGTGGGTGAGGTGACCGCCGGCGGCCAGGCTCATGCCGAGGATGGTGTCGCCGGGCTTGAGCAGGGCCATCATCACCGCGCCATTGGCCTGAGCGCCCGAATGCGGCTGGACGTTGGCGAAGCCGCAGCCGAACAATTGCTTGGCGCGGTCGATCGCCAGCGTCTCGACCGTGTCCGACGGCCCGCAGCCCTGGTAATAGCGCCGCCCCGGATAGCCTTCGGCATATTTGTTGGTCAGCACCGAGCCCTGCGCCTCGAGCACCGCGCGGCTGACGATGTTCTCCGATGCGATCAGCTCGATCTGGGTCTGCTCGCGCTCGAGCTCGGCGCGGATGGCGTCGGCCACGGCGCTATCGGCATCGGCCAGCTTGCGGGTGAAGAAGCCCTCGGGCTGGACGTCGTTGAGGTTCGCTGCGGTGGCCATCAGTCGCTGTCCTGAAGGAGGGATGAGAGCTGGTCGACCCGCCGCTGGTGGCGGCCGCCGGCGAATTCGGTGCCGAGGAAGGCGGTGACGCACGCCCGGGCCATGTCGCTGCCGATCAGCCGCGCGCCGAATGCGATGACATTGGCATCATTATGCTCGCGGGCGAGCGCCGCCGAGAGCGGATCGTCGACCCGTGCACAGCGACAGCGCGGGTCGCGGTTGACGGCGATCGAAATGCCGATGCCGGAGCCGCACACGGCGATCCCCCGCTCGGCCTCGCCGCCACCGACGGCGCGCGCAAGTCGAGCCCCATATTCAGGATAATCGACGCTTTCCGGACCGTTGGTGCCAAGGTCGCTGACCTCATGCCCGGCATCGCGCAGCCACGCCGCAAGCTCGTCCTTGAGGACAAATCCGGCATGATCGGCGGCAAGTGCAATACGCATGCGACGGACCTAGTGCAGCACGCGCGGATTCGCCAGTCTTGGCGCGCCCATCAGGCGGGTTTGGCCGCGCCGCCACCTTCGAGCTGGGCGAGCCGGGCGGCCATTTCCTCAAGTCGCTCCTGAAGCATCGAATCGCGCGAGTGGCGGCTGCGCGCGACCCGCAGTGCGTCGGCCAGGGCGGGCAGGATCGCGCGCACCGCCTCGAGCTGGTTGCGGTTGTAGCGATTGCCGTCGGAGCGGCGCGACAGCCGCAACTCGCCAACGCTGCTTTCCTCGTCGGCGAGCGGCAGCCGCTCGACCAGTTGATGGTCGTCGAGCGACTCGCAGCCGCGCCCCGCGAGCAGTTCCGGGCCGCGCGGGGTATCGATCGCAATCGCCGCCGCGGCCGGGTGGATGGTTTCTTCGACCAGCGACAAAGCGCGCGTCCCAATCTCTTCGGGGGTTTCGGTCAGGCCCCATTTCTTGAGCCGCTCGGCGGCGCCCTTGATGCGGTCGAGCGGGCCGCCGAAGCGACGTCGGGTCCAGCCCAGCACGACCGCCTGGGTGGGCGAGAAAATGCCGGCGGCGAGCAATGCGCTGACCGCGGTTGCGCTGGCCTGGCTGTCGGAACCCATCACCTGGCCGACGAGCAGTTTGACGAGGTCGGAGCTGGCCGCCCAGACCGCTCCGACGAACAGCGTCACGACCGCATAAGCAGCCGATCGGCTGATGACCGTGTCGGCCTCCCACAAGCGGAACCGGGTCAGCGCGATCAACAGTCCGAGCGGGATGATCGCCATCCCCAGGCTGAACAGCACCAGCACGGTCATCCGCGCCCACACCATTGGACCGCCGGTTTCGGGGATGAGCGTGGTGATGATCATCGCCGCGGTGATCATCAGCAGGCCCATCGCGAAGCCGAACGCCGCATATTTGATCTGCTGGCGCTCGATATCCCGTGGCAGCCGGCGGTAGCGGCGCACCTGACCGACCAGGACGGCCAGCAGGGTGCCGATGCCAAGCAGCATCTGGAGGTTCTCGTCGACCGAATCGAGGCTGAGGAAGATCGCCAGCGGAATGCCGAGGATCAGCAGCCAGCGGTAGGATCGCGGCACGAAGATGCCGTCGGGGAAAACGGTGAATGCGAGCAGCAGCAGATAGAACCAGGTCGATGCGATAATGTCGTCGATCAGCGCCAGCCCGAGGCCCATCCACATTTGCAGCGGCGGGTCGATCGTCGCCGCCATCCCTGCGAAGGCGAAAGCGAACAGCATTGCTACCGGATCATTGGGCCGCCGCAGCGCGAGGATCAGCGAGCACATCAGCAGCGTGACGCAGGCGATCAGGCCGACACCGAGCCGCATCGCCAGGCGCAGGTCGCGAGCGCGGTCGAGTGCCAAAGCGCCGGTCTGGCGAAGCTGGTCGAGCTGGACCAGTCGGCCGTCGGGCTGGCGCAGGTCGACCGCGACGCGCGGCCCGGGCGCCGCCTCGATGCGATGCACAATGTCCGCCACAAGCGCATTCGCAGCGATCGGCTTGCCGTCGATGGCGACGATGTGCGCCACGGTGTCGATGCGCTGCCGGCCGCTGGCGTCGGGCAGCGTGCCGACCTGCACGTCGCCTTCATACTCGATGTGAAAGTCGAGCCCGATCCGCTCGAACACCGGACGCACCTGATAGGTGTTGCGCAAGACGTAAGCGGTGCCGCCCAGATCGACCGTGATGGCGATGACGAACAGCGCGATCCACAGCAGCCGCAGGACGCCGGCAGCGCGCTCGGGGATCGGCCGCAGCCGCGCCGGCGGCCGCCACCATCTACCCGAAACCAGAGGCATTTCACCCAACCCGGGTCCCCCGACCGATTCGACTTGGGATTAATCTAGCAGGGCGGTGGGCGGAAGGCATCGAAATCAATGCTCTATGCGCATTCCCGGTCAGGCCGCGAGTTGCAGCTCCAGCCGGTCCCAGATCTCGACCAAGGCCTTGGTCAATTCGTCCATCATCGCCGGCGTATGGCACGGCCCCGGCGTGAAGCGCAGGCGCTCGCTGCCGCGCGGCACGGTCGGATAATTGATCGGCTGGACGTACAGTCCATATTCGGCGAGCAGGATGTCGCTGATCCTTTTGGCCTTGACCGGGCAGCCGACCAGCAGCGGCACGATGTGGGTAACGCTCGGCATCAATGGCAGGCTGGCCGCGGTAAACTTGGCCTTGAGCATCGCCGCCATCGCCTGCTGGGCGTCGCGCTCGGCCGAGGATTGCTTGAGGTGGCGCACGCTCGCCAGCGCTCCGGCGACCAGTACTGGCGACAGCGAGGTGGTGAAGATGAAGCCCGGCGCGTAGCTGCGGATGCAGTCGACGATGTCGCGGTCGGCCGCAATATAGCCGCCCATCACGCCGAACGCCTTGCCCAGCGTGCCTTCGATCAGCGTCACTCGCCCGGCGACTCCGTCGCGCTCCGAAATGCCGCCGCCGCGCACGCCGTACATGCCGACCGCATGGACTTCGTCGAGATAGGTCAGCGCGCCATATTGGTCGGCGAGGTCGCAGATGCTGGCGATCGGAGCGACATCGCCGTCCATCGAATAGACGCTTTCGAACGCGATCAGCTTGGGCGTCTCAGGATCCTCGGCGGCGAGCAATTGCTCGAGATGGTCGAGGTCGTTGTGGCGGAACACGCGCTTGTCGCAGCCCGAATTGCGAATGCCGGCGATCATCGACGCATGGTTCAGCTCGTCGGAGAAGATCACGCAGCCGGGAAGCAGCTTGCCCAGGGTCGATAGTGCCGCCTCGTTCGACACATAGCCCGAGGTGAACAGCAGCGCCGCCTGCTTGCCGTGGAGGTCGGCCAGCTCGGCCTCGAGGTCGACATGGTAATGAGTGTTGCCGCCGATGTTGCGAGTCCCGCCCGAGCCGGCGCCGACATCGTGCAGCGCCTGCTCCATCGCCTCGACCACCGCGGCGTGCTGGCCCATCCCGAGATAGTCGTTGGAGCACCACACGGTGATCGGCTTGGGTCCGTTGTGGCCGGCAAAGCAGCGGGCGTCGGGAAACGAGCCCTTGGTGCGCAGGATGTCGATGAACACGCGGTAGCGGCCCTCGTCGTGAAGGCGCTCGATCGCGGACCTGAAGATGCGGTCGTAATCCAAGCTTGTGCGAACTTCCCTGGCTCTCGGGCGCCCTTTAGCTGCGGAGCCCCTTCATTTCCATTGCGAACGACTCGCAACAATCACAGCGTACGGACGTCAGAAAGTCCAAAACGTACCAAAGACGCCTGCAGCGGCTCGCCTGGGGCCGCGCCGGTAAACAGCGCGATCCCCTCCGGCGCCGCGGCCGGCCAGCTGTGGTCGCGGGTCAGATAGGCGATCCGCCGCGCGATGCCGGGCCCGCCGTCGACCATCGCCAGGCCGGGAAACGCGGCCCGCAGCTCATCGGCGAGCAGCGGGAAGTGGGTGCAGGCGAGCACGGCGACATCGATCTCGCCGCCGCGCGGGGCGTCGAACATCGGCTGCGCCGCCGCCCGCACCATCGCCACGCTGACCTCTACACCGGCCAATTTGGCCTCGGCCAGCTCGACCAGCTCGGGCGAACCGTGGCGGATCACGGTGCAGTCGGCGGCGAACCGGGCGGCGAGATCGTCGACATAGGCCTGGCGAACGGTCGCCTGTGTCCCGAGCACGCCGATCACCCGCGACTTGGACATTTCGGAAGCCGGCTTGATCGCCGGCACGGTGCCGACCACCGGCAGGTCGAGCGCCAGGCGGACGGTGTCGAGCGCGATGGTAGAGGCGGTGTTGCAGGCGATCACCGCAAGGCGCGGGCGAAACCGTTCGACCAGCCGCCCGAGCAGTGCCGGGACGCGCGAGGCGATGTCCTCCTCGCTGCGGTTGCCGTAGGGAAAGCCGGCATTGTCGGCGACATAGACGATCGGCGCCTGCGGCAGCAGGGCGCGCGTCGGCCCGAGCACCGACAGCCCGCCGACGCCGGAATCGAAGTACAGCAACGGGGCCGACGAGTCCATCGGACGCGCTGTGGCGCGCAGGGTGGCGCACCGCAAGGGCGCGAGATTGCGGGATTGTTGGGCGGCCGCTCGATTTGCTACCACTCCCGGCGATGTCCACCGACCTGCTCCTCGCCTGGCTGCTCGGCTATCTGTTCGGGTCGGTCCCGTTCGGCCTGGTGCTGACCAGGCTGGCGGGCAAGGGCGACGTGCGCGACGTCGGCTCGGGCAATATCGGCGCGACCAATGTCCTTCGCGCCGGCGGCAAGGGCCTGGCCGCCGCAACCCTGCTGCTCGATTGCCTCAAGGCGACCGCGGCTATCCTGCTCGCCGGGCGGCTGTGGCCGGGCAGCGAGACCTTCGCTGCCGCCGGTGCAATCATCGGCCATCTTTATCCAATCTGGCTGCGGTTCCGCGGCGGCAAGGGCGTCGCAACCCTGCTCGGCGTGCTGATTCCGCTGCTTCCGATCGCCGCGGCGGTGTACGCCGCGGTTTGGGTCGGGCTGCTGCTGACGGTCCGGATCTCGTCGGTCGCCGGCATCGCCGCCGCGATCAGTGCCCCGATTACCGCCGCCATTCTCGGCGCCACCAATCTCTTCCCAATGCTGCTCGGTTTCGCATTGCTCGTGGTGTGGAAGCACCGCGCCAATCTCGCCCGCCTCCAGGCGGGTACCGAGCCTCGCATTGGGAAGGGCAAGGATTGACCGACGACCTGATCGATCGCCTGCGGCTGAACCGCTCACCCGGGATCGGCCCGATCACCTTCCGGCAATTGCTGGCGCGGTTCGGCGATGCGGCGGCGGCGCTGGCCGCGGTGCCCGACCTCGCGCGGCGCGGCGGTGGACGCGCCCCGAGCCTGTTCAGCCGGGCCGACGCCGAGCGCGAGATCGACCGGGTCGAACGGCTCGGCGCGCGCTACATTGTGCTCGGGCAGGGGCTCTATCCGCGCCTGCTGGCCGAGCTGGACGACGCGCCGCCGCTGCTCATCGCCAAGGGCCAGCTCGCCCTGCTCGAGCCGACCGCGGTGGCGATCGTCGGCGCGCGCAATGCCTCGGCGGCGGCGTGCCGCTTCGCTCGTGGGCTGGCGCACGGGCTTGGTCAGCACGGCGCAGCGGTGGTCTCGGGCCTCGCCCGCGGCATCGACAGCGCCGCCCACGACGGCGCGTTCGACAGCGGCACGATCGGCATCGTCGCCGGCGGAATCGACATTTTCTACCCACCCGAAAACGAAGAGCGGCAGAGGGCAATTGCCGAGCGCGGGCTGGTTCTGGCCGAAATGCCCCCTGGGACCGAGCCGCGCGCGCGCCATTTCCCCTACCGCAACCGGATCATCGCCGGGATCAGTCTCGGAACGGTGGTGGTCGAGGCGGCGCCGCGCTCGGGCTCGCTGATCACCGCCCGGCTGGCGGCCGAGGCCGGGCGCGAGGTGATGGCGGTGCCGGGCTCGCCGCTCGACCCGCGCGCCCAAAGCTGCAACCAGCTAATCCGCGACGGCGCCACCCTGGTCCAGTCGGCCGCCGACGTGATGGAGGCAATCCGCCCGTTCGAGGGCAAGGTCGAATCCCCACCGGTCCACTATCAGGCGCGGCCAGCGCAGGATTATGCGTCGGCCCTGGGCAGCGTCGAGGAATTGCTCGGGCCAAGCCCGGTGCCGGTCGACGAGCTC
Source organism: Sphingomicrobium sp. (assembly GCA_039931595.1). Taxonomy (GTDB): domain Bacteria; phylum Pseudomonadota; class Alphaproteobacteria; order Sphingomonadales; family Sphingomonadaceae; genus Sphingomicrobium. The sequence continues at coordinate 14,183 of JBDTRT010000112.1, read as the reverse complement.
ATCCGCCTGTCCGGCGCACCGAGCGGCGCGGTCCAGATGGCGCTGCTCGAACTCGACCTCGCCGGCCGCCTCGACCGCCACGCCGGCGGCAAGGTCAGCCTGCGCTGAGCCAGCCGTCGCGGTCGAGCCGCAGGTAAATGCTGTCGCACAGCCCGATGTGGGTGGTCCACGTCCCGCTGGCGCGCCCGGTCTCGACGAAGCCGTGGGATGTCAGCAGGCGCCGGGCGGCGGCGTTGCGCGGGTCGGTGTCGGCGGTGAGGAAGTCGACCCCGCGGGCGGCGAACATATGATCGAGGAACGCCGCCAGTGCTTCGGCGGCATAGCCATGGCCCCACTGGTCGGAGCGCAGGATGAAGCCGAATTCGGGCAGCCGCCAGGCGCCCATCTTGCCGATCGCCTCGCCGTCGAGGGTGACGATGAAATCGTCGCTGATCTCTCGCTGCGACGTAATCATCGAATCGAGCCAGCGCGCGGTTTCGGCGAGCTCGGCGTGCGGTGCGTTCGACCAGTATTGCATCGCCTGCCCATCCGAGAGCACGGCGTGCATCGCTTCGAGATCGGACGACCGGGCGCGGCGCAGCACCAGCCGGTCGGTGTGAAGCTCGAGAGCGTTGTTATCCTGCTCCATCGACCGCCTCTTGACGCGCTCGCCGCTCCATTCCCACCCTATACGCGTATGCGTGAGGGAAATTGAATGAAGCTCGTTGTCGTTGAATCGCCGGCCAAGGCCAAGACCATCGAAAAGTATCTGGGCCCGGGCCACCGGGTGCTCGCCAGCTACGGCCACGTCCGCGACCTGCCGGCCAAGGACGGCTCGGTCGATCCGGACGACGGCTTTGCGATGCTGTGGACCCCGTCGCCCGACCGCGCCAAGCAATTGAAGGCGATCACCGACGAGGCCAAGAAAGCCGATACGTTGATCCTCGCCACCGATCCCGACCGTGAGGGCGAGGCGATCAGCTGGCACGTCCAGGAAGTGCTACGGGCCAAGAAGGCGCTCCCGGCCAAGGTCGAGCGAGTGACCTTCAACGCCATCACCAAGTCGGCAGTGACGACTGCGATGGCCCATCCTCGGGCGCTCGACGAGGATCTGATCGACGCCTATCGCGCCCGCCGGGCGCTCGATTATCTGGTCGGCTTCACGCTCTCGCCGATACTCTGGCGCAAGCTGCCCGGCGCCAAGTCGGCCGGACGCGTGCAATCGGTCGCGCTGCGGCTGATCGTCGACCGCGAGCGTGAGATCGAGCTGTTCAAGAGCCAGGAATATTGGGCGGTCAGCGCGATGTTCGAGGCCGACGGCCAGCAGTTTTCAGCGCGCCTGGTCCAGCTCGACGGCAAGAAGCTCGACCGCCTTTCGATCGGCAACCAGGGCGATGCTGATGCCGCCAAGGCGGTGGTCGAAGCCGGCCGCTTCACCGTCGCGTCGATCGAAACCAAGCCGTTCGGGCGCAACCCGCCGCCGCCGTTCACCACTTCGACCCTGCAGCAGGAAGCGGCGCGCAAACTTGGCTTTTCGGCCAGCCACACGATGCGCGTCGCCCAGTCGCTCTACGAAGACGGGCTGATCACCTACATGCGCACCGACGGCGTCGACATGGCGCCGGAAGCGGTCAGCGCGGCGCGCAAGGCGATCGCCAGCCGCTACGACGCCGGCTACGTGCCCGACAAGCCGCGCCACTACGTGACCAAGGCCAAGAACGCGCAGGAAGCGCACGAGGCGATCCGCCCGACCGATTTCAGTTTGGCCAATGCCGCCAGCGGTGACCACGCCCGGCTTTACAGCCTGGTCTACAACCGCGCGCTGGCGAGCCAGATGGCCTCGGCCCGGCTCGAACGCACGACCATCGAGCTGACCGACGGGGCCGGGCGCGCAATGCTCCGCGCCAGCGGCCAGGTCGTGCTATTCCCCGGCTTCCTCGCGCTCTACGAAGAAGGCCGCGATGAGAAGGTCGAGGATGAGGACGGCGCGCGGATGCCGGCGCTGCGCAGCGGCGATGCCCCGGCCAAGACCGGGGTCGAGGCGACCCAGCACTTCACCCAGCCGCCGCCGCGCTATTCCGAAGCGAGCCTGGTCAAGCGGCTCGAGGAACTCGGCATCGGCCGGCCGTCGACCTATGCGGCGACGCTGCAGACCTTGAAAGACCGCGAATATGTGCGGGTCGACAAGGCGCGCTTCGTGCCCGAGGAAAGCGGCCGGCTGGTCACTGCCTTCCTCGAGCGTTTTTTCGAACGCTACGTCAGCTACGATTACACCGCCGAGCTCGAGGAAGGCCTCGATGACGTCTCCGGCGGCCGCGCCGGTTGGCAGGATTTGCTCGCCGCCTTCTGGAAGGATTTCAAACCCAAGGCCGGCGAAGTGATGGAGCAGAAGCCCTCCGAGATCACCGCCGCGCTCGACGAATTCCTGGCTCCGTGGCTCTATTCCGAGCGCGCCGACGGCTCCGATCCACGCCTGTGCCCGGCGTGCGGCAATGGCCGCTTGAGCTTGCGCGGCGGCAAGTTCGGCGCTTTCGTCGCTTGCTCCAATTATCCCGAATGCCGCTACACCCAGAAATTCGGCTCGGTCGGGGACGGCGAGGGCGCTGCCGAGGGCCCGACCGAACTCGGCAACGGCATCACGCTGCGCACCGGCCGTTTCGGACCCTACGTCCAGCAGGGCGAGGACAAGGAGGCCAAGCGCGCCTCGATCCCCAAGGATGTGCCGGTCGATGAGATCAATCTCGAATGGGCCGAGAAATTGCTGTCGTTGCCGCGCGAGATCGGTGCTCACCCGGAATCGGGCAAGCCGATCAGCGCCTCGATCGGCCGCTACGGCCCATATCTGCTGCACGACGGCAAATATGCCCGGCTGGCGTCAACCGCGGAGGTGTTCGAGACCGGCATGAACGCGGCGGTCGCCAAGCTCGCCGATGCCGCTGCCGGCGGCGGCAAGCGCGGCGCCTCGCGTGAGCCGCTGGCACTGCTCGGGACGCACCCGGCCAGCGGCAAGGAGATCAAGCTGCTTGAAGGCCGCTACGGTCCCTATGTCAGCGACGGCACGGTCCATGCGACTTTGCCCAAGAGCACCGACCCCAAGTCGGTGACCAATGAGCAAGCGGTCGAATGGCTCGATGCCAAAGCGGCTAAGGGCCCCGCGAAACGGGGGTCTCGCGGGGCCCGCCGCCGAAAAGCCTGACGGCTATTCGGCGATGTAGCGCCAGGGCGCTTGGGGCGTCGCCCGGTGCCACACTGTGAAGAACGGAATATTAGCCGATTGCCCGGGCGGCGGCGCGACCGGGTGGATGAAGCCCCAGGTCACCCCAAGGTCGCCGCTCGACGCGACCAGCGCGCCTTGGTCGGCCGCCCAGGTCACCGGGCTCTTGGGGTCGGGCGGCATGCTCCCGGCGATCGCTTGGTTGCGGAATGTAAAGTCGGCGCCCCGGCCCATGTTCATCGCCTCGGCCGATCCGAATTCGGCAAACGCCGGACCCAGGCCGACCAGCTGCGCCCGATCCGAAAAAGCCTGTTCGGTCGCCATCAGGCCGGCCCGCTTGGTTTCAATCACCCGCGGGTCGTTGACTTCCGCAACCAGCCGCGGCGGCAAGACTGCCGGACGAAGCGCGATCGAGACCTCGCCGGCGCCGCTCACCGCGCGCTTGTAGGCCGCGACCCTCCAGCCAATTGGGCGCTTGACCCAATAAGCGAGATATTTGGCACGGCGATCGGGCTCGCCGTCTTCGCGAATGGTCATGAAGCCATAAGTGAAACCGTGCATTCCGTCGGCCGCGACGCCGGCGCCGACCGGCGCCCAAACTGCCTTCGCGACGGTGTTGGTTGGGTTGGCGCTGAGCGCGGCGACCACCGCCGGCTTGCCGGTCGCAAAGGCGCCGGTCGGCAACGGCATGATCACCTCATCGCCGAACATCGCCGGCAGCGTAGTGGCGAGCGGTCCATCGGCGGCCCGCGCAGCGAAGTCGCGATCCGCTCCAAGCAACTCATCGGCGATCGCCTGCGGACTGGTGAGCATGCTTTCGGGCTGAGCAGGGCCGGCCGCCGCGCACGAGGCGAGGGCGGGCATCGCCACCGCAATCAAAATTGCCGCCAATCGCATGGATATCCCCAAGCCCGCTTGTCCCTTCAAGAAGTAGGGGCAGCGGGGCCGGGGGACCATTCACGCTCGACGGGAACGGCCCGATTATCCTTCGCGGATGGAAGCCAATCGCGGGCTTTGGGCGATGATGCTAAGGCAGCGGCCGGTCGGCGGGATCTGCGAAGTAGAATCGGTTCTCCGATTCTGCCGACAAGATCACCGCCGTCTTGGTGTCTCCGAAGTGGGTAAATTCCTCGAGCAGATTCTTGAGCGCGGCATTGTCCGCAACCCGTACGAACAACATCAGCAACGTCGGTCCGGTCACCCGGTAGCTGCATTCCACCGACGGATGACGGCTGACGGCCGTGACCGCTGCAAAGTCGTCATTGCTGCGCGGCTGGAACTCGATGATGGCCGCGATCGGCAAACCGATCCGGGCGGGATCGATGTCGACCGTGAAGCCGCGGATCACACCGATATCGCGCAGCCGGGCAATGCGCTCCGCGACGGTCGGAGCAGACAGCGCAGTCAGGCGCGCAATCTCGGAATTGGGACGGCGCCCGTCGGCTTCGAGCAAAGCAAGGATCTCGCGGTCCTTGACGTCAAGGTCATGCAATCGCCGCATCTCGTCCCCCACACGTTCGGCAGTTGCCGTCCTTCGGCAGCGTGATCCGCCGCCAGCTTAGCGCAACCGCGTCCAGCACAAAGAGTTTTCCTGCAGCATCTTCGCCGATCCCGAGGATTGCCCGAAGCGCCACTAGCGCCGCCAGATTTCCAACCGCTCCAGTCAGCACGCCGAGCACGCCCAGTTCGGCGCAGGTGTCGCAATCGTCGGCGTCGAACGCGTCGCCGACGAAGCAGCGGTAACAGGGCTGGTCCGCCTGCCATCCGCGAAGCAGCGCGACCTGGCCCTGGAACTGCGCGGCGGCGGCCGACAGCAAGGGAATGCGCAACGCCACGCAGGCCGCGTTGACCGCCAGCCGGGTCGCGAAATTGTCGCTTCCGTCGAGCACCAGATCGTGCCCGCCAAGCAGCGCCGTGGCATTGTCCTCGCCAATTCGACGCTCGACCGGACTGATGTCGACGGTGGCGTTGAGCCGGCGCACGAAATCGGCCGCCGCCGCCGCTTTGGCCTCGCCCGCCTGGTCCTCGCGATAGATCGGCTGGCGGTGGAGATTGGAGAGTTCAATCACATCGTCGTCGATGATCGTCAGCCGGCCGATGCCCGCGCCGGCCAGCGCCGGTAAAGCCGCGCTGCCGATCGCTCCGGCGCCGATCACCGCGATGCTCGCCTGCCTGAGCTTGCGCTGCCCCGGCCCGCCGATCTGGGGCAGGACGATGTGCCGGGCGTAGCGCTCGAGTTCGGCGTCGCTCAGCTCGATCATGCAGTCAGCGTCCCGTGCTGCCGAAGCCGCCGCTGCCGCGGGTCGTGTCGCTCAGCTGCGCAACTTCCTCGAAGGTCGCGTGCAGCACCGGCGCCGGGACCAACTGGGCAATGCGCTCGCCGCGGGTGACCGCGAAATCCTCGTTGCCGAGGTTGGCGAGGATCACCTTAAGCTCACCGCGATAGTCGCTGTCGATCGTGCCGGGCGTATTGAGGCAGGTCACGCCATGCTTGAGCGCGAGGCCCGAGCGCGGCCGCACCTGCACTTCATAGCCGGGCGGAATTTCGATCGCGAAGCCGGTCGCCACCGCGCGCCGCTCGCCTGGCGCCAGGACCAGATCCTCGGCCGCGACGACATCGAGCCCGGCCGCGCCACCGGTCGCATAAGCCGGCGCGGGCAGGCCCTGGCCATGGTCCAGGCGGGTCAGTTTGATGGTGATCATGCAAGCTCCCTGGCGATCCGCTCGACCAATTGCTCGGCGATGCGCTGTTTCGAACCCTCGGGCCAATCCTCGACCCTGTCGGCGGTGACCAGATGGACCCGGTTGTGCGTGCCGCCCATGACCTCTCCCGAAACATCGTTGGCGACGATCCAATCGGCGCGCTTGGCGCTGCGCTTGGCAACCGCGTTGGCGACGACATCGTCGGTCTCGGCGGCGAAACCGACCAGCAGCCGCGGGCGGCTAGCGATCTTGCCAAGCTCAGCCAGGATGTCGCGGGTCGGCGTGAAATTGAGGCTGAGCCGGCCGCCGGTCTTCTTGAGCTTGCTGCTCGACGGCTCGACCCGCCAGTCGGCCACCGCGGCGACCATGATCGCGGCGTCGCAGGGCAGGGCGCGCATCACCGCTTCGGCCATCTCCTCGGCGGTCTCGACATCGACCCGCTCGACCCCGGCCGGCGTGTCCATCGCCACCGGGCCGGCAATTAGGGTCACTCGCGCGCCAGCTTGGGCGGCGGCGGCCGCGATCGCGAAGCCCTGCCGCCCGGACGAGCGGTTGGCGATCACCCGCACCGGATCGATCGGCTCGTGGGTCGGACCGGCGGTGACGAGGATGTGCTTGCCGGCGAGCGTCACTTGGCGGTCAGGAAGGACTGCGCAGTCAGCCACTCGACGATCGCCGATGGCTCGGGCAGGCGGCCGGGGCCGTATTCCCCGCACGCCATCTCGCCTTCGTCGGGCTCGATCAGCTTCACTCCGTCGGCCTGCAATTGGGCGACGTTGCGCCGGGTCGTAGCGTGCTGCCACATGCGGACGTTCATCGCCGGTGCAACCACCACCGGCTTGTCGGTCGCAAGCAGCAGGGTCGTCGCCAGATCGTCGGCAATGCCGGCCGCCATCTTGGCCAGCAGATCGGCGGTGGCTGGGCAGACCAGCACGACGTCGGCCGCGCGGCTCAGTTCGATGTGACCCATTTCGACCTCGTCCTTGAGGTCCCACAGGCTGGTGTAGACCGGGCTCTGAGCGAGCGCGCCAAGGGCCATCGGCGTGACGAAATGCTCGCCGCCCTTGGTCAGCACGGGCGTGACCGAATGCCCGGCCTTCTTGAGCAGGCGGACCAGCTCGAGCGCCTTGTAGGCGGCGATCCCCCCGCCGACGATCAGCAATACGCGTGTCATTGGGCAGCATCTGCCTTGCGCGGCGCGCCAAGTCGACTCCCTTGAACTGCCGCGATCGTGCACCGACTTACCAGGTCATGACCCGAATCGCCGATTTCCACGCCCACCTCTATTACGACCCGGCCGAGGTCGATCGCGCCAAGGCGGTCGCGGCCGAGGCCCAGGCGCAGTTCGGCGTTCCGGTCGGCCATTTCCATTTGCGCCCGGTCGGCCCGCACCCTCGCGGCAGCTGCCAGCTGACAGTCCCGACCGAACAGTTCGGCGGTTTCGCGCAATGGGCGGTGCTTGGCCGCGATGGCCTGACCATCTTCGCCCATGCCAGCACCGGCGACGACCGCTCCGACCACCGCGACCATGTCATCTGGTTCGGCCCGAGCGAGACACTCAACCTGGCGATGTTCGACTGACGCTGCCTTGGGCCGGCCCTAGTGTGCGGCCTCGATTGCCTCAACCTCGTCCGCGATGATCGCCGGCGGGACGATGCCCGAGGCGAGGATCGCGGCGAAGGTGGCGCGGTTATCGAACGGGCGACGGTCCTGCTCGGCGCGATGCGAGGCGAGCGCGAGCAAATGGTCGAGCTCGGCCTTGCCGACGATATAGCTCGGGCCATAGCCAGGCTGGCGCAGATAAAGCAATTGCTCGAACCCGACCAAACGGCTTGAGGCGTCCGACCAACCGCGCGGGGTCCATCCGGCGTGGAACTTGCCGGCCTCGGCAAGCCCGATCTCATTGGCCTGGACCCGCAGCGAGGCGAGTCCGCGCGCGGCGCGGTTGGCGAGCATCGCCCACACCAGTTCGCGGCCGTGGGGGGTGTCGTCATAGAGGCCGGCCTGCATCACCACCTCCTCCATCGCCGTCGCCCAGCCTTCGGACCGGTCCTCGAAAATATTGAACAAGGGCGGGGTGTCGCGGATCGGGCTCGGATGCGGCTCGTGGCGCAGCCGGGCGAGCTCGATCCAGTGAGTCTGGTGGCTCGATAGCGGGAGCGGGTCGAGCGCCGTGACATGGGTGAAGAAATTGCGTTCGGCCGGCGGCGTGTAGTCGCCGATCTGGCCGGCCAGCGCGGCCCGGTAATAGGGCCGGTCGGCGATGAATCCGCCATCGACCAACAGCCGGTAGAGCTTGTCGGTGCGGGCTTCGGCCATGCGGCGGTAGGCGGCCGGATCGCGGATCTCGGCGATCGGCGGCTCAGTGCGGTTGCGCACCTCTTCGAGCCGGAGCGAGGAGAGCGAGCGGTCCAGCTCGCGCTGCAGCAGCGTCTGTTGCTGGTCGAAGTCGTAGGGGCTCAACAGGACGTGCTTGAGGTACCAATTGTAATTGGCCTTGCCGACGCCCGACGGGCCGGTTCGGCGCGGCGCTTCGGCCTTGATCCAGCGTGCGAATTCCTCTGTCGCCAGCCGCGCATTGCGGACCGCCACGCGGAGCTGCGGAGAGGTCCCGGCCAAGGTCGCCGGGCGCTTGCCGTCGAGGTCGTTGAGGACCAGCGTCCCGGCCTCGAGCTTCTCCAGCACCTCGGCCTGCTCGTTGAACGCACGGTCGCCATAGGCCCACAGTTCATGGGCCTGGCTGCCGGCCAGGTTGCGCTTGGCATCACCCAGCATGGCCGGCACCGCGCCAAGCATTTCGGTCAGCTTGGCGTCGTCCGCCCGGGACAGCGGATAATGGAAATTGTGCAAGTCGATGTTGGGCTCGGCCGACGGGCCTTCGTGCGCCGGGACGTCGCTCATTTCGCCGAAGATGGTCTGGTAAAAGCCGGGATCCCGCGCCCACGGCTTGAGCACTCGGAGGAAGAAGTCGAGCCCGTTCATCTCGGCTTCGACCAGGCGCTGGTCGCCACGTTGGGATACGCTCCAGCCGCGCGTGTCGAGGGCGGCGAGGCGGCGTTTGAAATCGGGCAGGCGCGCGGCCTTGGCAGACATCGCCGCGGCCGAATAATCGGGCTTGCCGCGGACCATCGCCGAATGGTTGAACTGGCGCCAGTCGGTGAACAGCTGGACCAGCTGGCCGTGGCCGGTTGCGGCCGGCGCGGCAGCGGCCACGGGCGAGACCGCGGCGCCGATCGCCAGCGAACTCAGGACAGCCAGTCGACCCAGGATCCTCAACATCAAATGGCCTCCGCTTAAAAGAGCAAGATGAGTGCTGCGGCGATCGCCGCTCCGACCCCGCCCGCCAAGGCATAGTTCCACCAATGCCGCCGCGCGGTGGTTGCGATGTCGGGCAGCGGCGGCGGCGGCGGGGCGGCGCCGTGCGGCGGGTAATATTCGTTCATCCGGTGGATCAGTTGCGGTACCAGCTTGAGCGCTCGCACGGTGTCGGTGATGCGATCGGCAAGGTAGGTCTCGGGCCCGAGCTCGGAGCGCAGCCATTCCTTGAGGAACGGCTCGGCGGTCTCCCACATGTTGATGTCGGGATCGAGGTTGGTCGCGACCCCTTCCTCCATCACCATGGTCTTTTGCAGCAGCAGCAGATGCGGCTGGGTCGGCATGTCGAAATCACGCGTGATCGCGAACAGGCTTTCGAGCATCCGCCCGACCGAAATTTCCTTGACCGGAAGGCCGCGGATCGGCTCGCCGGCCGCTCTCAACGCGGTCGCAAACTCTTCGACATTATGGTGCGGCGGGACGTATTGCGCTTCGAAGTGGATCTCGGCGACGCGCCGGTAATTGCCGGTGATCAGGCCGTAGAGGATCTCCGCCAGCCACATCCGCGCGCGCCGGTCGATCCGCCCCATGATGCCAAAGTCGATCACCGCGATCCGCCCGTCGGCCAGCGCGAACAGATTGCCCTGGTGGAGGTCGGCGTGAAAGAAACCGTCGACCACCGCCTGGCGCAGGAAGGCGCGGACGAGGATCGCCGCGAGAGCCTTGCAGTCGTGTCCGGCGGCGACCAGCGCGGCGCGGTCGTTGAGTTTGACCCCGTCGAGCCATTCGAGCGTCAGCACCCGCCGGGCGGTCCGCCGCCAGTCGATCTCGGGCACGAAGAAGCCCGGCTCGGCGACCATGTTCTCGCGCAATTCCGACGCCGACGCGGCCTCGCGCTGGAGGTCGAGCTCGCGCGCCGTCCATTGCTTGAAATGGGCGACCACCAGCCGCGGCCGCAGCCGCTCGAGCTCGCCGCCGCTGCTTTCGACATGGGCCGCGGCCCATTCATAGGTCTCAATCGCGTCGGCGAATTCCTGTTCGATGCCCGGCCGAAGCACCTTGACCGCGACGTCGCGCCCGTCGGTGGTGACTGCGCGGTGGACCTGGGCGATCGAAGCGGCGCCGACCGGCACCGGGTCGAAGCTTGCGAACAATTGATCAAGCGGGGTTTCGAAGGCGGCTTCGATCGCCGCCTTGATCGCCGGGAACGGGGAGGGCGGAAGGTCGTCCTGGAGCCGCGACAAATTCTCCGCCGCGCGGTCGCCGACCAGATCGGGCCGGGTCGACAGCGCCTGCCCGAGCTTAATCGCTGCCGGGCCGATCTCCTGCAGCGCCCTGGCATAATCGGGCGAGGCCGGGGCTTTGACCCCGAAGCTCACGATCCGCACCAGCCGGCGGACCTGCGGCGGGGTCAGCGGATCAGCCTCGATCCCTTTGAGCGCGCCGTGGCGGGCAAGCGTCCGCCCCCATTTGAGCAGGCGCCACAGATGGGTCACCGAAGCGGTCAAATTTTCCAGCCCGAATGGATCGCGACCAGCCCGCCGAGGATCGGCTCGACCGCGGCGCGCTCGAAACCGGCGTCTGCGATCATTTTCCGGAAGGTCTCGGGTTTCGGAAAACGGCGGATCGATTCGACCAAGTAGCGATAGCTCGCCTCGTCGTCGGCGACGGCCTTGCCGATGCGCGGGATGACCGTCTTCGAATAGGCTTCGTAGATCTCGCCGAACCCGGGCCACTCGCTGGTCGAGAATTCGAGGCAATAAAAGCGCCCGCCGCGGACCAAAGCGCGATGGGCTTCGCGCAGCGCCGCCGGAATGTCGGTGACGTTGCGGATGCCGAACGCGATCGTGTAGGCGTCGAAGCTGCGGTCGGCGACGGTCAAGGCGGCGGCGTCCTCGACCTGCCACTTGAGGCCGGCAATGCCGCGCTGTTTGGCCCGGTCGACGCCCACTGCGAGCATGTTGGGGTTGATGTCGGCGACCGTCACACTGGCGCCGCGTTTGGCCATTCGGAAGGCGACATCGCCGGTGCCGCCGGCCATGTCGAGGATGCGCTCGCCGGCACGCGGCTTCAGCCGGGCCACGAACTTGTCCTTCCATAGCCGGTGCATGCCGCCCGACATCAGGTCGTTCATCAGGTCATAGCGCCGCGCTACCGAGGTGAAAACCGCGCCGACCCGCCGGGTCTTCTCGTCGGGGCTGACCAGTTCGTCGCCAAAATTGACCTTGTCGCTCATGCGCGAGCCTCTAGCGGGCTTGGTCGCCCTCCGCCATATCACCGGCCATGCCCGAGCTCCCCGAAGTCGAGACCACCGTCCGCGGCCTTGAGCGCGTCCTCGCCGGCCGCCGCCTGACCCGGGTCGAGCCGCGCCGGCTCGACCTGCGCCGCGCGTTTCCGACCGATCTTGGCCAGCGGCTCACCGGAGCCAGGGTCACCGGGCTTCGGCGGCGCGCCAAATACGGGCTGATCGACACCGACCGCGGCGACACTTTGCTGTTTCACCTCGGCATGTCGGGGCGGTGGCGGATCGACCCGACCGAGCTCGACAAGCACGACCATCTGCTGATCGAAACCGACGACGGGCGGCGCCTTGCGCTTAACGACCCGCGGCGCTTCGGTTCGCTCGACCTCGTGCCGACCGATGCGGTTGCTCAATGGCCGCCGATCGCCGCGCTCGGGCCTGAACCGTTCGACCTCACGGCCGCCGAGCTCAAGCAGCGGCTCAAGGGCCGGACCGCGGCGATCAAGCTGCTGCTGCTCGACCAGCGGATCGTCGCCGGCCTCGGCAATATCTACGTCTGCGAGGCGCTCTTCCGGGCCGGGATCGACCCGCGTCGGGCCGGCGGCAGCATCTCGCCCGAACGGCTGCGGCGGCTGGTGCCGGCGATCAAGGCGGTGCTGGCCGAAGCGATCGAAGCCGGCGGCTCGTCCCTGCGCGATTTCGCCGGCCCGGACGGCGAGCTCGGCTATTTCTCGAAAAGCTTCGCGGTCTACGATTGCGAGGGCGAGCCGTGCGCCTGTGGCGGCACGGTCAAGCGCATCGTCCAGGGCGGCCGCTCGACCTTTTATTGCCCGCGCTGCCAGCGATGAGTTGGAAGGGGGTGCGGGCCGGCACAGCGCGTCACACCAGACTCTTCCCTTCGGTTGACCCGAATCGCCCTTGTCGGTAGGGGGACACGACGCCGGTGCGGCCCTCGGGCGCGCGCCGCTTTCATTTGATCCGACAGACCAAGGACTTTTTCAGCAATGGCGAACACGCCGCAAGCCAAGAAGCGCATCCGCCGCAACGCCAATCGCGCCGAGATTAACGGCGCCCGAGTCGGCCGCATCCGGACCTTCATCAAGACCGTCGAATCGGCTCTCGAGTCGGGCAAGAAAGAGGACGCGGCAAGCGCTCTCAAGGCGGCGCAGCCGGAATTGGCGCGGGGAGTCGCGCGCGGCGTGATCCACAAGAATACCGCGTCGCGGAAGTTTTCGCGACTGTCCAAGCGGGTTGCCTCGCTGGGTTGAATCCCGGCCTGAAACACAATCCGTAATGGGGCATAACCGACGCCCCGACAGGTTCGGATTTAGGACTTTCAAAAAAGTCAGCGTTTCCCGCGATTCGCGAAAAGCCCACAATCGTCGCGGACGAAAAAACGGCAGTTTTCTGCCCTTGCCCCAGCTTTCCGAGGGTTTCTGCTGTCAAGGCTGATTATTTCACTTTTGTGAAAAAACATGACTTGAAAGCTTGGCCATAGGCTTCCAGAAACGGCCCTTCCGGACGCGAGTCTACGTCGGGGGGCAAAGAGAGAAAGAGAAGCCAGTAGCGCAGCGGCTTGCGTCGCGCGTAAGGGCCCGTTTTTGTCTCGCAAACACAGATGGGAGGCGGGCAAGCAAGTGCAGCGGCAACAGACCTTTGCGTCTCCCGAAAATCCCGGCCCGTCGATCGCGGCACCACTCGAAGCCGCGTGGGATTCGATCCGCACAGGCCTTCGCCGCGATCTTGGCGCACGCACTTTTGACGGCTGGTTGAAGCCCGCCACCTTGGGTGCATTCGAGCCCGATTGCGGAAGCCTCGAAATCCTCATGCCGAGCCAGTTCATGGCCGATTGGGTCAGTGCCCATTTTGGCGAACGGCTGACGCTGGCGTGGAAAACGGTGCTGCCGATCGTCCGCGAAGTGCGCGTTTCCGCCGCCGCCGATGCGCCGCGGCCGTCGCCGCTGCTGATCCTCGAGGACGTGCCTGCACCGCCGGCCGCGGTGCGCGATCCCTCGGTCCCCAATTTCGATCCGCGCTACCGGTTCGAGACGTTCATCGTCGGCAAGGCCAATGAAGTCGCCGCGACCGCCGCGCGGACGCTGGCCGGCGCCGCCGCGGTCAGCTTCAACCCTTTGTTCCTCCACGGCGGCACCGGCCGCGGCAAGACCCACTTGCTGCATGCGATCGGCCACAGCTTCCTCTCCAGCAATCCCGGCGCGCGGGTGGTGTCGATGTCGGCCGAAAAGTTCATGGTCGAGTTCATTCGTGCGCTAAAAGCCAATGACACGATCGGCTTCAAGGGCCGCTTGCGCAGCGCCGATCTGCTGCTGATCGACGACGTCCAATTCATCGCCGGCAAGGATTCCACCCAGGAGGAATTCTTCCACACCATGAACGAGATCATCACCGCCGGGCGGCGGCTGGTGATCACTTCGGACCGTGCTCCGCAGGACCTCGACGGAGTCGCGCCGCGGATCCTGTCGCGGCTGTCGTGGGGCCTGGTAGCCGATATCAACGCCGCCGATTTCGAACTCCGCTTCAACATCATCGAAGCCAAATTGGGTGCGCTGCCGGGCGTCGCCATGCCGCGCAACGTGGTCGAGTTCTTGGCCCGCCGCGTGACCTCGAGCGTGCGCGAGCTCGAAGGCGCTTTGAACCGCATCGCGGCTTACGCGATGATGACCGGGCGAGCGATCGACGTGGCGTTCGTCGAGGAGGTGCTGGCCAATG
>JBDTRT010000111.1:0-5013 GCA_039931595.1 Sphingomicrobium sp. | reverse complement strand
GCCCGCGCGCCGACGAGTGGGAGAAGATCACCGGCGCCCGGCTGGCGGCGATCGCATCCTTCATCGTCGCCGCCGAAACATGGCTCAGATCGACCAGCATGCCGATCCGGTTCATCTCGCGCACGACGGTCAAGCCGAACGGGCTGAGGCCGTCATATTTGGGATCGTCGGTGGCGCTATCGGCCCATTCGGTGGTCTGATTGTGGGTCAGCGTCATGTAGCGCGCGCCCAGATAATAGAACTGGCGCAGGGCGGCGAGCGAACCGCCGATCTGCCGCCCGCCTTCGATCCCGATCATCGAGGCGATTCGCCCGGCCTTGTGAATCCGCACCACGTCATCCGCGGTCCGCGCGAGCTCGAGGTCCCTGGGGTAGGCGTCGAACATCCGCCGGACGATATCGATCTGCTCGATGGTCTCGCGGATCGCCGCGTCGCCGGTGATCGTGCCGTCGATATAGACCGACCAGAACTGGCCGCCGACCCGCCCCTGGCGAAGCCGCGCCATGTCGGTCATCAGCGGATGCGGCTGGCGCTGGTCGGTGCCGCTGGCCAGCCCGGTTATGTTGCGCTGGTAATTTTCGGCAAGCTGTTCGGCGATGTCGTTATGGCCGTCGATCAGCGGCGTCGCCTTGAGGATGCGGTCGATCCGCGCCTGGACTTTGGGGTCGATCGGCTGGGCGTGCGCGGCGCTGGCGCCGATCAGCAAGGCTGCGGCGAGCAGCGCGGTGGGGAGGGTGGTCATGCCCGCCGATTAAGCATTGGGAAGCGGCCGCGCAATCGTCGGGGCTTGCCGTGCGCCGCCGCGATGTGGATTAAGAGCCAATGTCCGAACCCCGACAATCCGCCGACCTGGTCGAAACCATGCGCTTTGACCCCGACGAGGGGATTCTCGATATCGACCGGCACCTCGACCGCCTGATGCAATCGGCCGAAGCGAGCGGCTTCGACTTCGACCGCCATGCCGCGCGCAACGAGCTCCAGGCGGCGACCTTCGGGCGCAAGCTGCCGGCGATCGCGCGCCTGCTGCTGTCGCCGACGGGTACCATGGCGATCGAGGTTCGGGCCGAGGAATAATCAGGCGGCGAGCGGGAAGCGCAGCAGGCGGTCCGACACCGGCACCAGCGCCGAAGCGCCATCGCCGACCTGCTTCATGATCTCGGGGTGGGTCGCGTCCAGTCCGCCTGTCAGCGAACCGAACGCGGGCAGGATGATCTTGGTCGCCGACACCACGAAACAGCGCCGCGACACGTTGCGGCCCTTGAGATGCATCCTGAGCTTGGGGTGGTAATGGCCCGACATCTCGGGGCGCGGGTCATCGCGCACGGCTTCGTGGCGCAGCACGATGCCGCCAACTTCCACTTCATCCGTCAGCCGCCCACCGCAATGGTCGGCGAAGCCCGGATCGTGGTTGCCGACGATCCACACCCAATCGAGCGTCGAGGACATCTGCACCAGCAATTCGCGCGCCGCGGCCGGCAGCCGGTCGCACCCGAACGCATCGTGGAAGCTGTCGCCGAGGCAGTATAATCGCCTCGCCCCGGTCCGCGCGACTTCACTGGCCAGCGACGTCAGGGTCGCCTGCGAATCATAGGGCGGGAGGAATTGCCCGAGCCGCGCGAACCAGCTCGCTTTCTCGAGGTGCAGGTCGGCCACCAGCAGCGCCTGCTGGGCCGGCCAGAACAGCGCGCCTTCGGCCCCGGCAACGAAGGACTCACCCGCGAACGAAAAGGGAACCATCGATCCGTTAGAGCCGATCTGCGCGCTTATTCCAAGACGCTTAGAAAATGGTCGCGCAGCGCCCGCGCGTCGTGCAGCGCATTGTGCGGCACGGCGCTGTTGCGGGCGGTGCTGAAGCCGGGCAGCGGGACCAGCCGGAAGGTCAGCGGCGGCAACGGCACCATCTGCCCCGGGCCGGTCATCAGCAGGCCGGCGAACTGGGTCAAATCCTCGGGCCAGTCGGCCACGATGTCCGGCTCGGGATCGGCCGCGAGATAGTCCGACAGCGCAATCGCCGCTTCGGCTCGCGACAGCCGCGGCGCAACCAGCCCAACCGGGACATGATCGAGGAACGGGACGACGTTGCGCGCGACCCAGGCGACGATCGGGTCGGGGCAATCGAGCGTGACGTAGAATTCCTCACCGTCCTCGGGCACCAGCGCCAGCGACAGCAATGCACCGCCGAAGCCGTTGAATTCGGTGTCGAGGAAGTAACGCACGGCCGGCGCGCTACTCGTCTGGCGGGTGCTGCGCAGCCTTTTTCGCCGCCTCGCGCTCGTCGCGGGCGCGCTTTTCATCCGCCTTGCGCAGTTCGCGGCCGCGCTTCTGGTCGGCTTCGGACTGGCTGGTGGTCACGGCATCGACCCCGGCCGAGGCGACCTTGACCGGCAAGGTCACCACCGCCACTGCGGTCTTGGCGACCGTGCCGACGACGCAGCCGCCAAGCAGGCCGGCGAGCGGGATCAGGATGAGCGCTTTCATCGCCGGCAAACTCGCATGGTCAGGCGCGGGCGGCAACGCGGGTCACAGCTGCATCGCCTCATTGGCCAGCGCTTCCGCCTGAATTAGCAACGTCTCGTCGGCCTCGCCGCCGGGCGGCGTCGCTTCGCGCCCGACGATGACCATCAACGGCACCGCCATCGGCGTGATCCGCTCGGCCTCGACATGGACCATCGTCGCCGACGCCCGGTCGACCAGCCGGACCAGCCGGCCGAGCTCGGTCATCCTGGCGCGCGCGTCGTCCCACGCCGCGCGCAGCAGCAAATGGCCGGGTTCGTAGCGCCTGAGCACGTCGTAGATGAGGTCGGTCGAAAAGCTCACCTGGCGGCCCGACTTGCGCTTGCCCGGGTGGTGGCGCTCGACCAGCCCGCCGATCACCGCGACCTCGCGAAACGCGGTCTTGAGCAGATAGGAGTTTTCAACCCAGTCTACGAATTCCTGTTCGAGGATGTCGGGCGAAAACAGCGCCTGGGGGTCGCGGATCGGCTCCAGCCCGTAGCAGGCCAGGCCATAATCATTGGCAACGAAGCCCAACGGCTTGAGGCCCAGATTCTCCATCCTTTTGGTGATCAGCATGCCGAGCGACTGGTGCGCGTTCCACCCTTCGAAGCTGTAGGCGACCATGAAGTGCTGGCCGTGGTGTTCGAAGGTTTCGACCAGCAATTGCTCGGGCTCGGGCAGGACCGAGCGCTGGTCCTGCACCTCGAGCCATTCGCGCACGTCGTCGGGAAAACGGTGCCAGTCGTTGCGGTCAGCCAGCATGTGGCGGACGCGATTGGCGAGGTGGGTCGACATCGACATCCGCTGGCCGCCGTAAGTGACGATCCGCGCCGTCTTGGATGAGGCGTGGACGAAGATGTCGCTGTCCTTGATCCGTTCAACCTCGAGGCTCAGCCCGGCGAAGAAGAAATGGTCGCCGGGCGACAGGGTCGAAGCAAAGCCTTCCTCGACCGTGCCGAGCCGCCGCCCGCCCTTGAAGCGGACCGCCATCAGCGGCGCCTCGACGATGATCCCGGCGTTCATCCGGTGCTGGACCGCGACCGCCGGGCGGGTGATCCGCCAGCGGCCCTCGCCGTCGGGCACCAGCCGCCGGTATTTGTCGTAAGCCCGCAGCGCATAGCCGCCGGTGGCGATGAAGCTCAGCACTTCGGCAAAGGTCTCGTCGCGCAAGCCGGCGTAGGGCGCGGCCGAGCGCAATTCGGCGAGCAGCTCGGCCTCGGCGAACGGTGCCGCGCAGGCAACGGCCAGGATATGCTGGGCGAGCACGTCGAGCGCGCCCGGGCGGAAATTCTCGGGGTCGAGCTCGCCGTCGTCGATAGCGTCGAGGGCTGCGCGCGCTTCGAGATATTCAAAGCGGTTGCCGGGGACGATGATGCCCCTGCTCGGCTCGTCGAGCCGGTGGTTGGCGCGGCCGATCCGCTGCAGCAGGCGCGAGCTGCCCTTGGGCGCGCCCATCTGGATGACCAGGTCGATGTCGCCCCAGTCGATCCCAAGGTCGAGGCTGGCGGTGGCGACCAGCCCGCGCAGCTTGCCCGCGCTCATCGCCGCCTCGACCTTGCGCCGCGCTTCCAGCGCCAGGCTGCCGTGGTGGATGCCGATCGGCAGCGCCTGGTCGTTGACCGCCCACAGGTCCTGGAAAATCAGTTCGGCGAGGCTGCGGGTGTTGCAGAACACCAGCGTCGTCCGATGCTGTTCGATCAGGCCCATCACGTCGCGCGCGGCGTGGCGGCCCGAATGGCCCGACCACGGAATGCGGCCGTCGGGGATCAGGATCGACAGATCGGGCTCGGCCCCGGGGTCGCCGGCGATGAAGTCGACCAGCTCGGCATCGGCGTCGGGCGCGAGCCACCCGCGATAGGCCTCGGGCTCGCTGATCGTGGCCGACAGCCCGACCCGCCGCAGCCCCGGCGCGAGCGTCTGCAGCCGCGCCATCGACAGGCTCAACAAATCGCCGCGCTTCTCCTTGGCGAACGCGTGGAGCTCGTCGACCACGATTGTTTTCAGCACCTCGAACAGGCCGGCGCTATCAGGATAGCTCAGCAGCAGGCTGAGCGATTCGGGCGTGGTCAGCAGGATCTGCGGCGGCCGCACGCGTTGCCGCGCTTTCCTGTCCGACGGGGTGTCGCCGCTGCGCGTTTCGGCCCGGATCGGCAGCCCCATCTCGCCAATCGGCCCGAGTAAATTTCGCTGGACGTCGACCGCCAGCGCCTTGAGCGGCGACACATAAAGCGTGTGCAGTCCCTCCGCCGGCTGCTCGATCAGTTCGCAGATGGTCGGCAGGAATCCGGCCAGCGTCTTGCCCGCCCCGGTCGCCGCGACCAGCAGCCCGCTGCGACCGCGCCGCGCCAGGTCGAGCATCTCGAGCTGGTGGCGGCGCGGCTGCCAGCCGCGCGCATCGAACCAGTCCTGGACGATTTTGGGCAGTGCAGTGGCGGTCGGCATTGGTCTCACTATATGGCTTGTGATGGCGCGCCTGGGATCCTGGATCGAGCCTTCTGCGGAAGGCATCTATGTGGC
>JBDTRT010000110.1:0-19979 GCA_039931595.1 Sphingomicrobium sp. | reverse complement strand
AGATTTTGCTGCCGTCGGGGCTGATAGCCAAATCCTTGGTCCAGTGGTGATTGATCGGTCCAGCCGGCAAATCGACGATCTTGCGCGGCGGCCCGGCAATGGCCGTTTGGCCCGGCGTGAACGGATAGGCCAGCAGGGCATCGGTTTCCGCAATGTAGAGTTGGCCGTTCGAATAGCCGATCCCGAACGGCGCATTGAGCTTGTCGATCAGCACCTTTTCAGAATCGGCTTTGCCATCTCCATTGGTGTCGCGGAGCAGGATAATCTGGTTCGATTCGCGCTCGGGCCCGCCGCTGCCGTGGGCCTGGCTGAACAGGAAACCCATGATCACGTCCTTGGGCCGGGCGACCGGCTCCGGAGCGATCTTATTGGTGTCGACGACCAGGATGTCGCCGTTGGGAAGCGGCAGGATCCTGCGCGGGTTGGCAAGATCGGACGCCACTGGCGCGATCGTGAAGCCGGCCGGGACGGTCGGCAATTCGCCCGGCTTCCACCCCACGACCGTCGGAATGTGGACGTCGGGGATCAGGTTCATGACCGGATTTGGCAGGTTCGGATGAGCTCCGAACTGGCTGCCGTCTGGGATCGATTGCTCCTTGCCGCAGGCGGCCAGTGCCACGGTTGCAGCGAATAGCAGAAGTTTTTTCATGATGCTTGTCCGTCGCTGAGAGGCGTCCGCGAGAACCACGCCGCGGCGATCATCACGATGGCCCCGATGATCGAGAGCGTGAAGCCGGTCGGCACCACCGTGGTCCAGCCGTCGCGGTTGTGGATCATGAAATTGAAGACTTCGACGATGAAGCCGAGCACGAACAGTCCAAGGCCGATCCAGCGAGTTTCTAGCCGCAGCCAGCCGCCGGCGAACGACAGCGCCAGCAGCACGATGACCATCCCCGCCGCAAACAGGCCGGCCAGCAGCAGCCAGGCCGAGGCATTGGAGAAATCGATCGTTGCGCTGCGCGCATAAGCCCAATCGGTCAGGACCGCACCGATGAACGCCAATAGAGCTACGGGAGCAAGCATTCGAAATAGCAGCTGGACCAGCGCCGCGCTATCCGAAGTCGTTGATTGAGAAGCCTTGCTCACCATTTTCGTCTCCCAGCCTGTCCGCTCTAGGACTACGGTCGGGATACGATCTCGTTCCGCTTCATCGGTCGGCGGCGAGGGTGGACAGTATCTGGGGCGGCGGCTACGGAGCGCCTCGCTCGAACGGTCCTTGTGCCCGTTATCATGGGCCCAGGTAGCTCAGTTGGTAGAGCACGTGACTGAAAATCACGGTGTCGGCGGTTCGATCCCGTCCCTGGGCACCATCCCTCCCGAACTTGGACGCGGCCTTGATTGCCCTTGGGCTAGGCCTTCCAATATTGCGGATAGGTCTGCTTGAGCTTGGCGACCTTGGGCCGGTCATTGACCAGGATGTAGGGGTAATACGGGTTGCGCCGCATGAAATCCTGGTGGCTCGCTTCGGCCGGATAGAAATGCCCGCCTTCGATCCGGGTCGCGATCGGCCGCGAATAGAGGTGGGACCCGCGGAGCTTCGCCAAGAAGCGTTCCGCCGCCTGCTTCTGGACCGCGCTCTGCGGGAAAATCGCCGAGCGATAGCTGGTGCCGCTATCCGGGCCCTGGCGGTTCACCTGGGTCGGATCGTGGGCCACCGTGGCGTAGATCTTGAGCAGCTGGCCATAACTGATCTGCGCCGGGTCGTAGGTGATTCGGACCGCTTCAGCGTGGCCGCTGCGCTCGCTGCTGACCGCGCTGTAATTGGCGTCCTCGGCAGTGCCGCCGGCATAACCCGAGACGACATTGCGGACGCCCTTTACATGCTCGAACACGCCCTCCATGCCCCAGAAGCAGCCGCCGGCAAGAACCGCTTGCTCGAGGCGCGGTGCGGCGGCGGCGGGGGCGGAGCTGGCGGCGAGGCCGAGGAGCGCGGCGGCGACGAGTGTAGTGCGTTTCATTGCCCCAATGTGGCGCGCGATCGCAATTCTACAAGCATTCGACGTTCTGAGGACGCCAATCTCTTGCTCAAGCGTTTCACGCCGGTTCAGTAAATCGGAGCAACGACATGCCAGCTAAATCCCAAGCCCAGCAACGCGCCGCCGGGGCCGCACTGTCGGCCAAGCGCGGCGATACGCCCAAGAGCAAATTGCGCGGTGCGTTCGAAAGAGATGGCGAGTTCGATGAGCGAGAAGGAGCTGCACAAGATGCCCTCGACCAAGACCAAGGGTAAGCCCGAGCACGTCGGCTAGATTAGCGTCCGCCCGCCACGGCGGCTAAGCAGCGGCCGTGGCGGGCAGACAAACCAGCATTCAGCAGCGCGAGAAACGCGCCGGGCTGATCCTGATCGGTTCGGCCGCGGTGGCGCTGATTGCAGCCAACAGCTCCGCCGCGAGCGCGTATCAGGCCCTGCTTGATTGGCCGATCGGGCCGGCCCTGCCGCGCTCCGGCGTGCTCGACGTCCGCCACTGGGTGGCCGACGGACTGATGGCGATTTTCTTCCTGCTGGTCGGGCTCGAGGTGAAGCGCGAATGGCTCGATGGCCGGCTGTCGACGCCGGCCGAGCGCCGGCTGCCGTTCATCGCCGCGGCCGCCGGCATGGCGGTGCCGGCGCTGTTCTTTTTGGCGGTGATCGGGTTCGACCCGGCTCTGGCGCGCGGCTGGGCCATCCCGTCGGCCACCGACATCGCTTTCGCGGTCGGCATTTTGGCGCTGCTCGGCGCGCGGTCCAACCCGTCGATCAAGCTGCTGCTGGTCGCAATCGCGGTCATCGACGACGTTGGCGCGGTGCTGATCATCGCGCTGGTTTACGCCGCCAAGCTCGACGGACTGGCGATCGGCTGCGGGATTGTCATCCTGTTCGGGATGGCGGCGCTGAACCGGTTCGGCATGCGCCGGCTGTGGCCCTACATGATCGGCTTTGCCTTGCTCT
Source organism: Sphingomicrobium sp. (assembly GCA_039931595.1). Taxonomy (GTDB): domain Bacteria; phylum Pseudomonadota; class Alphaproteobacteria; order Sphingomonadales; family Sphingomonadaceae; genus Sphingomicrobium. The sequence continues at coordinate 17,050 of JBDTRT010000110.1, read as the reverse complement.
GGCTGGCGATGCTCGCAAGCGGCATCCATGCGACCATTGCCGGGGTCCTGACCGCCCTGCTGGTGCCGCGCGGCAAGCCGGGCGAGCCGTCGCCGCTCAAGCGGCTGGAGCATAACATCCACCCGTGGGTGATGTTCGGGATCATGCCGCTGTTCGGCCTGGTCAGCGCCGGCGTCGCTTTGGGGTCGCCGGCCGGCCTCGCCGAGCCGTTACCGCTGGCGATCCTGGCCGGCCTATTCCTCGGCAAGCAGGCCGGCGTGTTCGGTGCGATCTGGCTGGCCGATCGCACCCGGGTTGCGCCGCGGCCGGAAAACACCAGCTGGAGCGAGCTGTACGGCACCGCTTTGCTGTGCGGGGTCGGCTTCACCATGAGCCTGTTCATCGGCGCGCTCGCTTTCCCCGGTGCGCCGGACACGGTCAACGCCGCGAAGATCGGGACCCTGGCGGGGTCGTTGCTGTCGGCGGTGGCCGGATGGGCGGTGCTGCGGTTCGCCGCCAGATCGCAATTCCCGGCGCAGGACAGAGAGCAAGTCGACGCAATTTTCGCCGACCGCTACTCCGAAGGCGGAAACTAGCCCGCCCTACAGCTTCTCGGTCAGTTCGGGGACGATCTTGAACAGGTCACCGACCAGGCCGACGTCGGCGACCTGGAAGATTGGCGCTTCCTCGTCCTTGTTGATGGCAATGATGACCTTCGAATCCTTCATTCCGGCGAGGTGCTGGATGGCACCCGAAATGCCGATCGCGATGTAGATTTCGGGGGCGACGATCTTGCCCGTCTGGCCGACCTGGTAATCGTTCGGCGCATAGCCCGCATCGACCGCGGCGCGGCTGGCGCCGACCCCGGCGCCGAGCTTGTCGGCGAGCGGGTCGAGCAATGCGTGGAATTTCTCGTTCGAGCCGAACCCGCGGCCGCCCGAGACGATGATCTTGGCGCTGGTCAGTTCGGGCCGCTCGGACTTCGACAGCTCGGCGCCGACGAAGCTCGCCTTGCCCGACGACGCGCCGGCATCGACCTTTTCGACCGTTCCGCTGCCGCCGTCCGACGCGGCCTTGGCGAAGGCCGTACCGCGCACCGTGATGACCTTCTTGTAATCCTTCGACTTGACCGTGGCGATGGCGTTGCCGGCATAGATCGGACGCGTGAACGTATCCTCGCCCTCGACCGAAAGGATGTCCGAAATCTGCATCACGTCGAGCAAGGCGGCGACGCGCGGCGCGACATTCTTGCCGGTCGTGGTCGACGAGGCGAGGAAGACGTCGTGATCGGCCATCAAGGCGGCGGCGACCGGCGCCACATCCTCGGCCAGTTGATGCTCTAAGTGGGCGCCGTCGGCGACATGGACCTTGCCCACGCCGGCGATCTTGGCGGCCGCTTCGGCGACTGCGCCGACGTTCGCGCCGGCGACCAGCAAATGGACTTCGCCCAGTTCGGCCGCGGCGGTGACCGTGGCCAGGGTCGCGTCCTTGACCGCGCCGCCTTCATGTTCGACCATCACCAGAGTCTTCATGCGACCACTCCCAGGCTCTTCAGTTTGGCGACCAGTTCGTCGACCGAGCCGACCTTGATGCCGGCCGTGCGCTTGGCCGGTTCGGTCACTTTCAAAGTCTCTAGCCGCGGCGCGGTATCGACCCCGAAATCCGCCGGCGTGTGGTTGGCGAGCGGCTTCGACTTGGCCTTCATGATGTTGGGCAGCGAGGCGTAGCGCGGCTCATTGAGGCGCAGGTCGGTGGTAATGATCGCCGGGGTTGCGAGCTTGACCGTTTCGAGCCCACCGTCGACTTCGCGGGTGACGTTGACGTCGCTGCCGGCAATTTCGACCTTCGACGCGAAGGTGCCCTGCGGCCAGCCGAGCAAAGCGGCGAGCATCTGGCCGACCTGGTTGCTGTCGTCGTCGATCGCCTGCTTGCCGAGGATTACCAGGCCGGGCTGCTCGGCCTCGACTACGCCCTTCAGTATCTTGGCCACCGCCAGCGGCTCGACCTCGTCGTCGGTCTGGATCAGGATCGCGCGGTCGGCGCCCATCGCCAGCGCGGTGCGCAGCGTCTCCTGCGCCTTGGCCGGGCCGACCGTGACCGCGACGATCTCGGTCGCGGCGCCCTTTTCCTTGAGGCGCACGGCTTCCTCGACCGCGATCTCGTCGAACGGGTTCATGCTCATCTTGACGTTGGCGAGGTCGACCCCCGAGCCGTCCATCCGGACCCGTGGCTTGACGTTGTAATCGATCACCCGCTTGACCGCGACCAGCAGCTTCATTCGTGCATCCTTTTCAAATCGTCAGTTCAAGCCGCCTGTTTGACTTCGGCGACGATCTTTTTCGCGGCGTCCCCAAGATCGTTGGCGGAGACGATCGGCAGGCCGCTGTCGGCCAGGATCTGCTTGCCCTCACGCACATTGGTGCCTTCGAGGCGGACCACCAGCGGCACCTTCAGATCGACCTCGCGCGCCGCGGCGACGATGCCGTCGGCGATGATGTCGCACTTCATGATACCGCCAAAAATGTTGACCAATATGCCCTTCACCGCCGGGTCGGCGAGAATGATCTTGAACGCCGCGGTGACCTTTTCCTTCGATGCGCCGCCGCCGACGTCGAGGAAGTTGGCCGGGAAGGCACCGTTCAGCCTGATGATGTCCATCGTCGCCATGGCGAGGCCGGCGCCGTTGACCATGCAGCCGATGTCGCCGTCCAGCTTGATGTAGGCGAGGTCGTATTTGGACGCCTCGATCTCCATCGGATCCTCTTCGCTGAGGTCGCGCAGCGCCTCAAGGTCGGGATGGCGGAACATCGCATTGGCGTCGAACCCGACCTTGGCGTCGAGGACCAGCAATTGGCCGTCATCGGTGACGGCCAGCGGGTTAATTTCGATCTGGCTGGCGTCGGTGCCGAGAAAGGTGTCGTACAGTTGGGCGAGTACAGCCTGCGCCTGCTTGGCGAGATCGCCCTTGAGGCCCAACGTCGCCGCCACCGCGCGGCCGTGGTGCGGCATCAGCCCGGTCGCCGGATCGATGGTCAGCGTCTCGATCTTGTCGGGCGTGTCGTGGGCAACCGCTTCAATGTCCATGCCGCCCTCGGTCGAAGCGACGACCGCGATCCGCCCGGTGGCGCGGTCGACCAGCAGAGCGAGGTAGAATTCCTTAGCGATATCAACGCCATCGGTGATGTATAGCCGCTGGACCTGCTTGCCCGCCGGGCCGGTCTGGATGGTCACCAGCGTGTTGCCGAGCATCCCGGCGGCGGCGGCGCGGACCTCGTCGATCGATCTGGCGAGCTGCACGCCGCCCTTGGCGTCGGGGCCGAGTTCCTTGAACTTGCCCTTGCCGCGACCGCCGGCGTGGATCTGCGCTTTGACCACCCACAAGGGGCCGGGCAGCTTGCCCGCCGCCGCGACCGCTTCCTCAACGCTCATCGCCGGATAGCCCGCGGGCACCGGTACGCCGAATTTCGCAAGCAGCTCTTTCGCCTGATATTCGTGGATGTTCATAAGTCGCGGCCTTAATCAGATCACCGCTGCGATGCAAAGTGACCCCGCCCAGATTCGCAAGATCATCCATGTCGACATGGATGCGTTTTACGCGAGCGTCGAGCAGCGCGACGATCCGACGCTCAAAGGCCGGCCAGTGGCGGTTGGCGGAGGCCATCGCGGGGTGGTCGCGGCCGCTTCCTATGAAGCGCGCAAGTTCGGCGTGCGTTCGGCGATGCCGTCGGTCACCGCCAAGCGGCGCTGCTCCGAACTGGTGTTCGTCAAACCGCGCTTCGATGTCTATCGCGCGGTGTCGGGCCAGATTCGCGAGATCTTCGCCGCCTACACCGACCTGATCGAGCCGCTCAGCCTCGACGAAGCCTATCTCGACGTGACGGAGGACCGCTTGGGTTTCGGCAGCGCTCGCGCCATCGCCGAGGACATCCGCCGCCGCATTCGCGAGGAGACCGGGCTGACCGCATCGGCCGGCGTCAGCTATTGCAAATTCATCGCCAAGCTCGCCTCCGATCACCGCAAGCCCGACGGGCTGTGCGTGATTCCGCCCGAACGCGGCGCCGAGTTCGTTTCGACCCTGCCGGTGTCGCGCTTCCACGGCGTCGGGCCGGTGACCGCGCGCAAGATGGAGCGGCTCGGGATCCAGACCGGCGCCGACCTGCGCGGCTGGAGCCTGCCCCAGCTCGAGGCGCATTTCGGCAGCAGTGGCCATTGGTACTGGCGGATTTGCCGCGGCATCGACGAGCGCGAGGTCAAGCCCGACCGGCCGTACAAGTCGGTCAGCGCCGAGCGAACCTTCGACACCGACCTGTGCGACGCCGACGCCCTGGCGGCCGAGCTCGACCGCATTGCAGGCTATGCCTGGGTCCGGATCGAACGCGCCGACGTCGGCGGTCGGACCGTCACGCTCAAGGTCAAATACGCCGATTTCGAACTGATCACCCGGTCGAAAAGCTTCGCCGTGCCAGTGGCCGACCAAGCCGCATTCGCCGCCGCCGGGCAGACGCTGCTCGCCGGCCTCCATCCCTTGACCAAGGGCATCCGGCTGCTCGGCCTTGGACTGCACAACCTGATCGGCCCCGAGCTCGAGCCGCCGCGCCAGCTCGGGCTGGCGATTTGATTGAAGTTGTGCTATAAAATCAGGGCAACGGCCGCCGCGATTCCGCAGCGGCCCGAACTAGCAGGAACTTAAACAAGGCGGAGAGCCGCGACCGGTGGGTCGTTTTGGGGGACGATGCGAACGTGTCGGCTCTGTCTGCCGTAGACAGGAAGGATAGTAATGGCTGCCAAAGCGCTCAGCTTCGATGTTGGCGATTATGTGGTTTACCCCAAGCATGGCGTTGGCCGAGTGGTCGAACTCCAGAGCACGGAAATCGCTGGAACCCGTCTCGATCTTTACGTTCTGCGGTTTGAAAAGGAGCGCATGACTCTGCGCGTTCCGGTCAACAAGGCCGACGCCGTCGGAATGCGCAAGCTGTCGTCCGACAAGACCATGAAGGACGCGCTCGAGACCCTCAAGGGCAAGCCCAAGGTCAAGCGCACGATGTGGTCGCGCCGCGCCCAGGAATATGAAGCGAAGATCAACTCCGGCGACCTGACCTCGATCGCCGAAGTGACCCGCGACCTGTTCCGCGCCGACGACCAGCCCGAGCAGAGCTATTCGGAACGGCAGATCTTCGAAGCCGCTTCGTCGCGCCTGGCGCGCGAGCTGGCGGCGATGGAGCAAACCGACGAGAAAGCGGCGCTGGTCAAGATCCTCGAGATTCTCAACGAGGCCGCTGCGATCCATAACAAGGCCAAGGAGCTCGCGGCCTAAGCCGACTGCGACTTTTTCGACTTTCGAGCAAAGGGCGTGCCCCCCGCGGGGCGCGCCCTTTTCTTTTGCGCTTGCGGCGATGCCCCGGGCTGGTGTATTGCCGTATTAACACAGCATCAGGAGGTTTACATGCGTACAGCGATCGTCATCGGAATGGCCGCCGCCACTTTGGCCTCGGCCGGCTGCGCCCGCGAGCATGGCCAATCGCCCGGGCCAGCGACCACGCGCAATTACCAAATCGGCCCGTTCCAGCGGCTCGAAGTCGCCGGCCCCTATGAAGTCACCGTGACCACCGGCGGCGCACCGTCGGTCAGCGCCAGCGGGAGCGAAGACGCAATCGCCCGGATGGTCGTCGAAGTGACCGGCGACACGCTCAGGATCCACCCTGAAAAACGATCTAGAATGAGCCTTGGCTGGTCGAGCAACGGCGCTCCGGTCAAGCTGACGGTAAGCGTCCCCAGCCTGAGCGCCGCGGAAATCGCCGGCTCCGGCAGCATCGCGGTCGACAAGGTCGCGGGTGACATGTTCGAAGCCGAAGTGGCCGGCTCGGGCGGCCTGCAACTCGGCCAAGTCGATGTCCAGCGGCTCAAGGCCGGAATCGCCGGTTCGGGCAATTTTCATGCCGGCACGGGTCGTGCCGCGGTCGCCCAATTTGGCGTTACCGGATCGGGCGACATCGACGCCGCCAGCCTGGTGACCGAGACCTCATCGGTCTCGATCGCCGGCTCGGGCAACGTCACCGCCCATGCTACCGGCACCGCCAAGGTCAACATCGCCGGCTCCGGCGACGTCAAGATGAGCGGCGGGGCCAAATGCACCGTGAGCCGGGCCGGGTCGGGCAACGCCGACTGTTCGTAATCGCGGCCGCTGCACGGCGCTGCCGTTCGTAAGGTTGATATTAACCACGCACGGGTGAAAGTGTGGCGATGCGCAGCTTCCTTTTGCCATTCATCGCCTTGTTCGCGATTGCCGCCACTCCGGCCGATGCGGCGACCCGCAACTTCGGCGTCAGCGGCTTCGACCGAATCCGCGTCGATGGCCCGTTCAACGTTCGCCTGACCACCGGCGTCGCGCCGTTCGCAATCGCCAGCGGCACCGCCGCGGCGCTCGATTCTGTCGCGATCGACGTCGAGGGCCGAACGCTGGTGGTGCACGGCAACCGCTCATCGTGGGGCGGCTATCCGGGCGACAGCAAGGGGCCGGTCGAGATCACAATCGGCACCCACGAGCTGAGCGGGGCGTGGCTCAACGGCTCGGGCAGCCTGGCGATCGACAAGGTGCGCGGCCTGTCGTTCGACCTGTCGGTCCAGGGCGCGGGCGCGGCGTCGATCGGCACGGTCGCGGTCGACATATTGAAAGTTTCGATTTCGGGCTCGGCCGGCGCCACATTGGCCGGTGTTGCACCCAAGCTGACGGCGATTGTCCGCGGGGTCTCGTCGCTCGACGCAGCCGGCCTGACGGCGGCCGACGCGGTGATCGGCGCGCAGGGCCCGGCAACGGTCAAGGCGACGGTCACCGGGACCGCCAAGGTCGACGTCCAGGGCGTGGCCGCGGTGGTCCTGACCGGCCGGCCGGCGTGCACCGTCACAGCGGTCGGATCGGCAACCGTCAGCGGTTGCCGCTAGCCAGCGATTACTGGACCGAGACCCGGTCCTCGACCCCCGACAGGAAATTCCACAGCGCCCCGGCGAGCTCCTCGCCGGCGGCGACGGCTTCGGCGCGCTCGGCCTGCGGCAGGCGGTCGAGCAGGTTGCGGCAGACTTCGCTGTGCGCGACGTCGGCGCTCTGGTGGACGCTGAAGAAACGCAGGGTCGGCTCGTCCTTGATCCCGTAGCGCTCGACCAGCCCTTCGATCTTGGCGCTGGCGACGCCCGGGAACTGGCTTTCGTAGGCGTAGAGCGCGCCAAGGCCCGAAGCGTAGGAGCGGCGCGACAGCCGGCGGAAGGTCTCGATCAGCGCCTCGGTTTCGGGATTGAGCTGCTGGTCTCGCACCGCTTCTTCGGTTTCACCAAGGCCGCAGGCGAACATCAGCCACAGGCTGGCATGGTCCTGCTTGCCGGCCTCGATGCCCTCTTCCTCGGCCAGATTCTCGGCCAGCATGCGGCGGCCGTCGCGGTCCGGGCAGGCGCTGTGGACCGCGCTCACCGCGCGCGGAAAGGCCTCGACGTGATGGAAATATTGCCGCGCATATTGGCGCAGCGTGTCGAGCGGCAGGCGGCCTTCGGTCCACGCCTGGTAGAACGGATGGGAGAGCATCGCGCGGGCGGCGACCTTGGCATCGATTGCGGCGGAAACCGTGGGGTGATTGGTCATTCGAGCCTCCCGGATGAGATGTTGAGCCGCCGCGATAACTCGCGCACGGCGACGCGACAAGTCACACCAGCGCGAGCGTCGCCAGCTTGCCGTAGAGCCGCGGCGGAAGGTCGGCGATGCCTGAGCCGTCGCCATCCACCGGCGGCGCGCTGTCGTCCTCGAGATAGCGCCAGCCCTGGTGGGCGCGCTTGGGGCTGGGCGCGATCAGCACCAGGTCGGGCGCGCAGACGATATCGATCCGGCCGTCCTTGCGGTCGTCGAAGCGGAGGATTTCCTGGCACCCGACCAGGCGATGCTTGACGATCCAGTAGAGCGAGCCGCCGATCAGCTCTTCGGCGCGCTTGGGTCGCATCCGGGTGGCTACCCGGACCTCGCCGCTGGCGCCCCGCGCGGCGATCCGCTTTTCGAGCGCGTCGATCGTCCGGCAGCCGAACGCGACCTTGGTCAGATTGAGTTTCGACACGCTTTGCAAATGGCGGATCGGGCCCGCGATGACAACGCCTTAGGGCACCAGCCCGGCCGCGGTAGCGAGGCCGAGGAAGGCGAGGAAGCCCATCGAATCGGTGACCATGGTGACGAACACGCTGCTCGCCACCGCCGGATCGGCGCCGGCCCGCTCGAGCGCCAGCGGGACCATCACCCCGGCCAGCCCGGCGATGATGATGTTGATCAGCATCGCCACCGCGATGACCATGCCGAGCGCCTGGCTGCCGAGCACGATCGACACCCCGACCCCGATCAGCACCGCGATGGTCAGGCCGTTGAGGATCGCGACGCGTAACTCGCGGCCGACCGCGCGCCAGCGGTTGGACCCGGTCAGCTGGTTGGTGGCGAGCGCGCGGACGGTCACCGCCAGCGTCTGGGTCCCGGCATTGCCGCCGACCCCGGCGACGATCGGCATCAGCACGGCGAGCACCGCGAGACGCTCGATACTGCCTTCGAAAAAACGGATGACCGACGCCGCGACCAGCGCGGTCAGCAGATTGGCGATCAGCCAGCGGACCCGCGCCAGATAGCTTTCGGTGACCGGCTCGTTGATGTCGCCATCGCCGGCGCCGGACAGCAACAGCACGTCCTCGCTCGCTTCTTCCTGGATGATGTGGACCACGTCATCGACCGTGATCATGCCGACCAGCCGCCCGGCGTCGTCGGTCACCGCCGCCGACACCAGGGCATATTTCTGGAAGCGCAGCGCGAGATCCTCCTGGTCCATGTCGACCGGGATCAGGGTCTGCTCCTCCATCATGATCGAACGGATCGGCGACGAGCGCGGCGACCGCAGGATGCTCGACAGCTTGCAGGTCCCGACCGGATGATGGTCGGGGCTGACCACGAACACTTCCCAGAAGTCGTCGGCCAGATTGTCGGACGAGCGCAGATAATCGATGACCTCGCCGACTTTCCAATGTTCGGGCACCGCGATCAGGTCGCGCTGCATCAGCCGGCCGGCCGATTCCTCGGGATAGGTGAGCGCTTCCTCGATCGCCGCGCGGTCGTCGGGCTCCATTGCCCGCAGCACCGCCTGCTGGTCGTCCTCCTCGAGGTCCTCGAGGATGGCGACCGCGTCGTCGGTTTCCATCTGGCCCGCGAGATTGGCGACCTGCTCGGGCGCGAGAGCCTCGATCAGCGCTTCGCGAACGTGCTCGTTCATCTCGGTCAGCACGTCGGCGTCGACGATCCCGGCGAGCGCCTTGACCAGGCCCTCGCGCTCGTCGCGCGCGGCCAGTTCGATCAGATCGGCGACATCGGCCGGGTGGAGCGGTTCAACCAGCGCGCGGGCGGTGTCGTCGTCGCCCGCCTCGACCGCGTCGAGCACCCGGTCGACGAATTCGGGCCGCAGCCGGTCTTCGGCGTCCATCGCCTGCTGGTCGGCCCGTCCATCCGAACTTTTTTCGAGATTGCGCGCGGCGGTAGCGGCGGCGATTTCCTCGCTCTCGCTCATGCGCAGGACCCCCAGCAACGGCCACGACCGGCCCAAGCCGCCCTCCTATTGCCGGGCCTCCTCTGGCGCAAGCGCGCGCCCGCTCCTAAATGCGTGCCGCACACCCCTTCCAGCGGAGTATTCAACATGGCCGACGCCCAACGCCTGACCCTCAACCTTTCCAGCGGCGGCGACGTCGTCATCCGCCTCCGCCCCGACCTCGCCCCCGGGCATGTCGAGCGGGTCGCCGGTTTGGCCGAAAGCGGCTTTTACGACGGCGTTGCGTTCCACCGCGTGATCCCGGGCTTCATGGCCCAGGGCGGCGACCCGACCGGGACCGGCACCAGCGGCTCCCATTTGCCCAACCTCAAGGCCGAATTTTCGAGCGAGCCGCACGTCCGCGGGATCGTATCGATGGCGCGCACGCCCGATCCCAACAGCGCCAACAGCCAGTTCTTCATCTGCCTCGACGACGCCACCTTCCTCGACAACCAATATACCGTGTGGGGCGAGGTCGAGAGCGGCATGGAGCATGTCGACGCGCTGCCGGTCGGCGAGCCGCCGCGCGAGCCGGGCAAGATCGTCAAGGCGACCGTTTCACGGGCTTCGTGAGCGCACCAGCCAAGCTGGCACTGATTACCGGCGCTTCGGCCGGCCTTGGAGTCGAGTTCGCGCGGCAGCTGGCCAAGCGCGGCCATCGGCTGATTTTGGCGGCGCGCCGGATCGACCGGCTCGAAGCGCTGGCCGCCGAACTCGGCAATGCCCGCACGGTCGCGATCGACTTGTCCCAGGCGAGGTCGGCACAAAAGCTGCTGTCCGAAATCGGCGAGCCGGTCGACGTGCTGGTCAACAACGCCGGCTTCGGGCTCAAGGGCCGCTTCGCCGAACTCGACGCGGACCGGCTGCGCGAAATGATCGACCTCAACATCGGCTGCCTGACCGACCTCTGCCGAGCGGTTGCGCCGGGGATGATCGAGCGGCACTCGGGCGCGATCCTTAACGTCGCCTCGACCGCCGCTTTCCAGCCGGGGCCGAACATGGCGGTCTATTTCGCCAGCAAGGCCTATGTGCTGTCGTTAACCGAGGCGCTGCACGAGGAGTTGAAACCGCACGGCGTTAAGGTATCGGCGCTATGCCCGGGGCCGACCAGAACCGAATTTGGCGCGGTCGCGGGGTTTGGCGACAAAGGCGCGTTCAACCGCTTCGCCGCCGACGCGCCGAGCGTGGTCCGCGCCGGGCTTGATGGGCTCGACCGCAATCGGGCGGTGGTGATCCCCGGCGTGGTCAACAGCGTGGGGGCGGTTTCGATACGGTTTTTGCCGCGGTTTGTCGTGCGCAAGATCGCCGGGGCAATCAAATTTTGATTGATCCATCATGACGCCGGTTGAACTGATTGGGGCCGCCGCCGTTTCGTTGGCGGCACAAAGTACGCAGTGGTAAGGAGCAGGAATGGCCGACACCGACACCATCGAGCGAACGACTGCGCGGCGCGTGCAGGTCGCAAATTTGTCGCCCGCCGACAGCGGGCGCGGCTTTGCCCGCCTGCCCGAGCGGCTGATGAAGGAGCTCGGCCTCAAGGAAGGCGATGTGATCGAGATCATCGCCAAGCGCTCGACTCCGGCGCGGGCGCTGCGCCCGTACAGCGAGGACGAAGGGCTCGACATCATTCGCCTCGACGGCCTCCAGCGCGCCAATGCCGGGGTCGGCGCGGGCGACTTCGTCGAGGTGCGCAAGGCCCAGTCGAAGCCGGCGACTCGAGTCGTGCTGGCTCCGGCCCAGGATAATCTGAGGCTGCAAGGTTCGACCGAGGCGCTGCGCCGCAGCTTCGCCGGCCGCCCGCTAACCGAGGCCGACATTGTCGCCACCACTGGCCATCAGCGGATCGATGCCGAAATGCCCGAAGAAGTGCGCAAGATGCTGAGCGCGCCGGCCTTCGCGCTGCAGGAAGTCCGCCTGGCGGTGGTCAGCACGGTGCCCAAGGGCATCGTCCACATCGACGCCAAGACCCAGATCGAACTGCTTCCGGAATATTCCAAGCGCGAGGGCGAGCGCCGCGCCGACGTCACATACGACGATCTGGGCGGGATGAAAGACACCATCGACGCGCTGCGCGAGATGGTCGAGCTGCCGCTGCGCCACCCCGAAATCTTCCAGCGGCTCGGCGTCGATCCGCCCAAGGGCGTGCTGCTTCACGGCCCGCCGGGGACCGGCAAGACCCGCCTGGCGCGGGCGGTCGCCAATGAAAGCGAAGCGCAATTCTTCCACATCGCCGGGCCGGAAATCATGGGCTCCGCTTATGGCGAGAGCGAAAAACGGCTGCGCGAGCTGTTTGAGCAGGCGTCGGCGGCGGCGCCGTCGATCATCTTCATCGACGAGATCGATTCGATCGCTCCGAAACGGAGCCAGGTCACCGGCGAGGCCGAGAAGCGGCTGGTGGCGCAATTGCTGAGCTTGCTCGACGGGATCGAGCCGCGTCAGAATCTGGTGGTGATCGCGGCCACCAACCGGCCCGAGGCGCTCGACGAGGCGCTGCGCCGCCCCGGCCGCCTCGACCGCGAAATCGTCGTCGGCGTGCCCGACGAAGCCGGCCGCCGCGAGATCCTCGGCATCCACACCCGCGGCATGCCGCTGTCCGACGATGTCGATCTCGATGAACTGGCGCGGCGAACCTACGGCTTCGTCGGTGCCGATCTGGCGGCGCTGACCCGCGAATCGGCGCTCGAAGCGGTGCGCCGGATCATGCCGCGCATCAATCTGGCCGACGAGATCATTCCGACCGAAGTGCTCGATGCGCTGTCGGTCGAACTGCGCGATTTCGACAATGCGCTGAAGCGCGTCCAGCCGTCGGCGATGCGCGAAGTGATGGTCGAGGCGCCGACCATCCGCTGGGAAGACGTCGGCGGTCTCGACGAGGCGCGCGACCGGCTGCGCGAAGGCGTCGAATTGCCGTTGAAGCACCCCGAAGCGTTCCGCCGTCTGGGCATCCGCCCGGCGCGCGGATTCCTGCTCTACGGGCCGCCTGGAACCGGCAAGACGCTGCTGGCGAAAGCGACCGCGCGCGAAAGCGAAGCCAATTTCATCGCCACCAAATCGTCCGACCTGTTGTCCAAATGGTATGGCGAGAGCGAGCAGCAGATCGCGCGGCTGTTCGCCCGCGCCCGCCAGGTCGCGCCGACCGTGGTGTTCTTCGACGAGATCGACAGCCTGGTCCCAGCGCGCGGCGGCGGCTTCGGCGAACCGCAGGTGACCGAGCGGGTGGTCAACACCATCCTGGCCGAGATGGACGGGCTCGACGAGCTCCACAATGTGGTGGTGATCGGCGCCACCAACCGTCCGAGCTTGATCGATCCGGCGCTGCTCCGCCCAGGCCGCTTCGACGAATTGATCTACGTCGGCCCGCCCGATGTCGGCGGACGGCAACGGATCCTCGCCATCCACACCTCGGGAATGCCGCTCGCCAAGGACGTCGACCTGGCCAATTTGGCCCAGCGCGCCGAGTTGTTCACCGGCGCCGACCTCGAGGACCTGGTGCGCCGCGCCGGCCTTACTGCGCTGCGCCGCGGGATCGACGCGGGCGAGGTGACCATGGCCGATTTCGAGGCCGCGCTGGCCGAGACCCGCGCCTCGGTCACGCCCGAGATGCTCGAGGAATATGACCGCATCCGGCAGACGCTGAAGAGCGACGCGGTGCGGCCCCTGGGCGGTATCGGCTTCGTGCTGCCCGGCATGTTGCGGCCGCGGTCCAACGGCAAGGGCGAACCCTAACCCTCGAGCCGGCTCCGGCCGATGATCGCGAGACCAGCCAGCAGCAGCGCCGCGGCGGCGAACGGGAAATGCGGATCGAGCGCGTAGAGCCCCATGCCGACCGCCGGCGCGAGGACGAAGCTGATGCCGTTGACCGAGGTGATAACGCCAGCGACGCTGCCCTGTTCGGCCAGCGGGACCGCCAGTGACGCACCGGCGGTGAAGCCCGGACGGGTTAGCCCGAACCCGGTCGACGCCAGCGCGAAGCCGATCGTGATGCCGTAGAGATCGGCCGCCAGCATGGTCCAGGTCAGCCCGACCGCGGCGATCACCGCGCCCCACAGGATCAGCTTGCGCGGCGGCGCGTGCAGCCGCGGGATCAATCCCCACTGCGCCGCCAGCGTGGCCGAGGCGCCGGCAATCATGACGATCGAAATCGGGCCTTCCGACCCGTGAGGGGTCAGCCGCAGCCGGTCGATGATGAAGAAGCCGAGGCAGGTCAGAGTCGCGGCCTGCGCGTGGCCGGCGACGACCCCGGCGACGATCCAGCTGCGAATCCGCGGGTCGTTCCATTTGAGCCGACGGCGGCGCGGCGAGGTCGCTGCGACGACGCTCGCACCGGTCGGGGTGGTGGCGAGCGAGGGATAGCTCATCGCGGCGCCGCGACCGATCTTGCGCTCGCGCTGGTCGTTGGGCAGCCAGGCCCAGACCGACGACAGCACCAGCAGTCCAATCGCCGAAAATCCGAACAACGGTCCGGGCAACCCGACCAGCGGCAGCACGAACAGCGGCGCCACGGCCGGCCCGATGATGGTCCCGAGGCCGAACGACGACGACAAGGCGGACAGCGCCGCGACTCGGCCGCTGCGACGCGTTTTGGATGCGAGATAGGCCTGCGTCGCCGACGGCGTGGCGCAACCCAGCGCGCCGTAAATGGCGCGAAACACCGCGAACAGGACGAACGTCATCGTGCCGCTGATCGCGTGGCGCAATCCGAACCGCAGGACGATCCCGCACAGCAGCATCGACACGACGAAACCGGACACGCCCATCAGCGTCAGCGCCTTGCGGCCGTGGCGATCGCTTTGCTCGGCCCAGAATGGCGCCAGCAGCACCCACAGCACCGCCGACCAGGTGTAGGCCAGCGCCACCCAGAAATCGGCAATTCCGATCTCCCGCCCGATCGCCGGCATGACCGATTGCAGCGCGGTGTTGCCGGCAGCGGCGACCAGCATCGCGCCATAGAGCAGCAGGAAGTGGTGCGTGCTGAGCGCGGTCGCGGCGACGTGGCGGATCGGTGTGGCAGCAGTCACCGGTCGCGCAATAGGGGGTTGCCTCGCGGTGGGAAACCACGCCGTCGGCAATGGCTCGTCGCGAAAAGCGATCCGCTCATCGTCAGGAGCTTGTTCGCCTGTTACGGGGGTCGCCGCGAAACTTGCCAAGCGGCGGCGCTTTTGCCAACGCTCTCGCCGTTCGCCGATCCCAGCCGGAGCCTGAATGCCGATTTCGACCGCAAGAACCCTCAAGGGTTCCCGCCGATTCATCCGCCGGGCGACGCAGCGGACGCCGAGCCCGCGCCTGCAATTCCTGCGCGGATTCCTCAAGCATCCGGTGATGGTCGGATCGATCATTCCGTCGAGCCGGATCCTGATCGAGAAGATGCTCGGCCGGGTCGATTGGGACAACACCAAATTGTTCGTCGAATATGGTCCGGGGGTAGGCACGTTCACGCGCCCGATCCTCGAAAAGCTCGCGCCCGATGCGACGCTGCTGACGATCGACACCAACCCCGAATTCACCAAATTCCTCAAGAAGTCGATCGACGACGAGCGCCTGGTGGCGGTCACCGGATCGGCCGCGGACGTCGAAAAGATCCTCGCCGATCGCGGCTTCGACCATGCCGATTTCGTGCTTTCGGGCCTGCCCTTCTCGACCCTTCCGCCAGGCGTCGGCGATGCGATCGGCCAGGCCACGGCGCGGGTGATTCGGCCCGGCGGCGCCTTCCTGGTCTACCAGTTCAGCCCCAAGGTGAGGGATTTCATCCAACCGTGGTTCGACCGCATCGACCGTGGATTCGAATGGATCAACGTGCCGCCGGCGACGCTGTTCTGGGCGTGGAAGGATGCTGCGAAAGACCTGGCGATGGCGTCTGCGGCGGATTCGGCCGGGGACTGATCGTCAGTCGGCAGTGAGGCCGAAGTTCAAGCGCCGGGTTACGCCGTAATCGAGGCTCGTCACCAGAAAGAACGACAGCGCCCAGCGAATCCGGTTGAGCGGTGTCGCGCGCTTTTTCTGCAGCTGCGGAGTGATCGCCAACGACTGTTTGAGCTCGCCTTCGAAATAGGCCCGCATCACTTTCGCAAAGCCGACATCGTCGACCCGCAGCATCAATTCCATGTTGAGATAGAGGCTTCGGATGTCGAGGTTGGACGAGCCGATGTGGACCACATTGTCGAGCACGACGAGCTTGGTGTGGAGCTTAGTCGGGATATATTCGAACATCTCGACGCCGCGCTTGATCAGCCGTTTATACGTAAAGCGGGCAGCGGCGATGGTCGCCGTATTGTCGGACTTGGCGGCGGTGATGACCCGCGCTCGGCCGCGCCGTCCGACCCGCGCGATGCGCCGCATCATGCCCCAGGTCGGCGCGAAATAAGCGGCGATCATTTCGACGTCGCGGCTGCTGACGAGATCCTTGCAGGTCCCCACGCCCCACGGGCTGAGCCGGGCGGTAGGGCCGCCGAGCTGCCATTGCAGCAGGCCGCTGGTTTCGCTGTATTTGAAGACGAGGCGTCGCAAGACCCGCATCTTGGCTTTCTTGGACATCGCCCAGGCGATCAGTTCGTCATAATAAGGCACGAGCCGGGCGGTTGCCGGTCCCTCGACGATCAAGCCAATGTCGCGCCATTCGCCGGTTTTCGCGGCCCCGAAATAATCGTCGGCGACATTGAACCCGCCAATGATCGCGCGGCTGCTGGGCGTATCGCCATCGGCCAGCGCGAGCTTCTGGTGATTGCGCAACAGATAGCGCCGGCTGTAGGTCGGATTGAACCGGCAGAATTCGGCGCCGGCGTGCGACAGATCCAGAAAATAGTCGTCGGGCGTTGAACTGCTGCCAAATCCGTCGATCAGCAGCGAAACCGGGATCCCGCGCCCGATCGCCCGCAGCAGGGCCGCCTTGACCCGCTCGCCCGACGCGTCGGCAAGAAAGGTATAATAGAGCAACCGCAGGGATTGCTCGGCGCCGTCGATCAGGTCGATCAGCGCCTCGAGCCGCATCGGGCCTTCGGGCAGCAGGGTCAGCCGGTTGCCGTCGACCGATAGCTGGTGCGGCTTGGTCGTGGTCTTGGCGGCGCCCTTGCTACCTTTCTTCCTCGTCCGCGGTTTCCCCATCGCCGGGGTGTGGCGGCAGCGGCCGGGCAACGCAAGGTCGGGTCCGCCCGGCCCGGCTCGGGACGGCGCCGAACCTGGCGCTTCCTTGACTGGGCGACCACCGCACCCTATCTCGCAGACTTCCTTTTAACCTGCAGATTTGCGGAGCGATGCATGGCGCGCGTTACAGTCGAAGATTGTGTCGACAAGATCCCCAACCGGTTCGACCTGGTTCTGATGGCCGCCCAGCGCGCTCGCCAGGTGTCCGGCGGCGCCGACCTGACGATCGAGCGCGACCGTGACAAAAACCCGGTGGTCGCGCTGCGCGAGATCGCCGAGCAGACGGTCAAGCCGCGCGAGCTCGAGGAAGCGATCGTCTCCAACCTGCAAAAGGTTCGGGTCGACGA
>JBDTRT010000109.1:0-8796 GCA_039931595.1 Sphingomicrobium sp. | reverse complement strand
AGGAAGACGAAGCAAGCAGCGTCCTCGACCTCGACACCCACCGCAAGAAGCGCGGCAAGTAGAACGCCCGGCGATGGGCGTTCCACGCGCCCGAGTAGTCACGCTCAACGCCGCGCTCGGGCCCCTAGATTACCGCGTTCCAGCCGACATGACGGTCGAGCCGGGATCGGCCGTGGTCGCGCCGCTTGGTCCGCGCCAATTGGTCGGCGTAGTGTGGGAAGCGGAGCGGCTGCCGAGCGAGGAAATCGGCGACAACCGCCTGCGCCCGCTGCTCGCGCTGTTTGACGTACCGCCGATCGCTGCGCCGCTGCGCCGCCTGGCCGAATGGACCGCCGATTATTACCTCTCGCCACTGGCCGCGGTGCTGCGAATGATCCTGCCCTCATCGAGCGCGCTCGAAGGGTCGCGCCAGCTGGTCGAGTACCGTCCGACCAACCTCGTCCCCGACCGCATGACTCCGCAGCGCGTCAAAGCCCTCGCCGCGGTTGAGGGACGCCAGGGCACCATCCGCGAGCTCGCCCACCACGCCGAGGTCAGCGACGCGGTGCTGCGCGGACTGGTCCACGCCGGCGCGCTCGAAGCGGTGTCAGTCGAGGCCGACCGTCCGCTCGATTGCCCCGACCCCGGGTTCGCGCCGCCCGCCCTCAACGATGAGCAGCAATCCGCCGCCGCCAGCCTGTCGGCCGCGATCGGCCACGGCTTCGACCCAGTGCTGCTCGACGGAGTGACCGGCTCGGGCAAGACCGAAGTCTATTTCGAAGCGGTCGCCGAATGCCTCCGCCAGGATCGCCAAGCGCTCGTCCTGCTGCCCGAGATCGCGCTCACCGAGCCGTTCCTCAAGCGCTTTCAGGCGCGCTTCGGCTGCGCTCCGGTGGCTTGGCACTCCGATCTCCGCTCCTCGCAGCGCAGGCGAGCCTGGCGCGCAATTGCGTCGGGCGAGGCCAAGGTCGTGGTCGGCGCCCGCTCGGCCTTGTTCCTGCCCTACGCCGGGCTCGGTCTGATCGTGGTCGACGAAGCCCATGAGCCGAGCTTCAAGCAGGAGGAAGGGGTCCAGTACCACGCCCGCGACGTCGCCGTGATGCGCGGTCATTTCGAGCAGATCCCGGTCATCCTGTCGTCGGCCACGCCGGCGATCGAGAGCAGGCACATGGTCGAGATCGGCCGCTACCGCGAAGTCACGCTGACCCACCGCTTCGCCGGTGCCACCTTGCCCGAGATCCGCGCGATCGACCTGACCCAGGATCCGCCGCCGCGCGGCCGCTGGCTGGCGCCGAGCCTGGTCGAGGAGTTGCGCGTCAACCTCGAGGCGGGCGAGCAATCCTTGCTGTTCCTCAACCGCCGCGGGTTCGCCCCGCTGACGCTGTGCCGCCACTGCGGACACCGCTTCCAATGCCCCAATTGCACGGCGTGGATGGTCGAGCACCGGCTGATGCACCGCCTCGCCTGCCACCATTGCGGCCATGTCATACCGCCGCCCCGCGTCTGCCCCGAATGCGGCGAGGAGGACAGTCTGGTGCCGATCGGCCCCGGGGTCGAGCGCATCGCCGACGAGGTCGCGGCGCTGTTTCCCGAAGCGCGCACCGCGATCGTCACCTCCGACACCATCTGGTCGCCGGCGCGTGCAGCGGAGTTTGTCTCAGCCATGGAAGCCGGCGCGATCGACATCGTCATCGGCACCCAATTGGTGACCAAGGGCTATCACTTCCCCAACCTCACTCTGGTCGGGGTGGTCGATGCCGACCTTGGCTTGTCGGGCGGCGATTTGCGCGCGGCCGAGCGCAGCTTCCAGCAGATCCAGCAAGTCGCCGGCCGTGCCGGGCGCGGCGACCGACCGGGCCGGGTGCTGGTCCAGACCCACGATCCGCAAGCGCCGGTGATCGCCGCTTTGGTCTCGGGCGATGGCCCGGGCTTCTATGCCGCCGAAACCGAAGCCCGGCGCGAAGCTGCGATGCCGCCGTTCGGGCGGCTCGCCGCGATCATCATCTCGGCCGAGGATTCAGCCGAGGCCGAGACCGTTGCGCGGCGCATCGGCAATGCCGCGCCCAAGGTCGATGATATGGCAGTGTTCGGTCCGGCCCCGGCACCGCTCGCCATGCTGCGCGGCCGCCACCGCCAGCGGATCCTGGTTCACGCCGCGCGCAGCCTCGACGTCCAGGACGTCATCCGCGACTGGCTCGGTGCGTTAGACTGGGGCAGCAAGGTCCGCGTCGCGGTCGACGTCGATCCCTACAGTTTCCTCTAAGCTGGCTTCGCGCGCCAGCCGCTGCCGCACCCAGCGCGGGGGCACCGCCCCGCTTTGCCTGACCGCCAGCACGACCAGCGCCACCCCTGCGGCCGTCGCCAGGATCATCGCGATCAGCGACGCTTCGAGCCCGAACACGCCGCCGGACAGCAAGTCGGGTCCCGACAGCTGGGCCTGGACCAGGCCATGCTGGTCGAAGCCCGACACCGGCACGTCGAAGATCTCGCCTTGGGTGAAATTCCACGCCGCGTGGAGACCCATCGTCATCCACAGGTTGCGCGTCAGCATATAGGCGCCGCCCAGCAGCACCCCGGCCTCGAGCGCGATCGCGAACGACGACAGGATGGTCGCTCCGGGGTTGAAGATATGCCCCAGGCCGAACAGTGCCGCGGTTAGCGCCAGCGCGAACCAGCTGCCGCCAAATTCCTCGAGCCAGCGGAACAGGATGCCGCGGAACAGCATCTCTTCCATGAAGCCGGGCAGGATCGCCATCGACACCAGCGCCGGGATCAGCGCGCTGGCATCGCCGCGGCCGATGATGTTGTAGACGTCGGCGATCGCCGCCACGCCGACCACCAAAGTGAACAGCAGAAACCCGAACAGCAGACCGATGCCGAGGCCCTTGGGCGCCTTGGCCAGCGGCAGATCGTCGCGCGGTTGGTCGCCGAGGTGGCGGATAACGAGCTTGTAGGCGGCGAACACCAGAATGACGTCGATGGCGCCCTTGATGACGCTACCCAGCGTCTTGTCCATTGGCGGCATCGCCTTGGTTATGAAGATCCCGGCGGCGGCGGCGAGAATGAACACCGCGACCGCGATGACCATCGCCACCAGCGGGTAATCGGCGATCCGCCGCCACAAGGGCCTGGCCGTCACGCCCGCATCTGTCTGATCCACCGATCCCTCCCGTTCCGTTCAGGCGGCTTAATAAGTTTCATCGGCAATGCAACGCGCTAAGCCTGGCAGTACCGAGTCGAGGAGTTTGAATGGCGAGTATCAAAAGCCACGGCAGCGTGGCCATTGCGGCGCTGATGCTGATCGTCAGCAGCGCCCCGGCGCGGGCCGAGTGGCAAGAGGCAAAGTCGAAGCATTTCATTGTCTATGCGGACGAGCCCGCCACCGACCTGCGCTCGTTCGCGGATCGTCTCGAACGGTTCGACCAGGCCGCTCGGACAGTGCGCGGAATGACCGATCCGCCGCTCACCGATTCCAATCGCCTGACTATCTTCGTGGTCAAAAACCAGTCCGCCATCGAGCAGATGGCCGGATACGGCGCGGCCGGCTTTTATCTGGCGCGCGCGTCTGGCTCATTGGCCTTCGTGCCCAAGAAGGCGGGATCCAAATCCGACAAATTTGACCTCGACGCAGAGTCCATCTTTTTCCACGAATATGCGCATCACCTACAGCTGCAATATGCCGATCTGGCATTGCCGGTGTGGGTCAGCGAGGGGTTCGCGGAATTCTTCGCTCCAACCGAGCTGCGGGACGACGGCAGCGTGCTGATCGGGGTCATGCCGGCCTATCGAGCGCGGGCCTTGTTCGCCTACAATGATTTGACCATCGAAGAGATGCTTGGTGCCGGACCCAAGTTCAGCGGGACCGAATTTGTCGAGACCTATGGCCGCGGCTGGCTGCTGACCCACTATTTGACGTTCAACCGGGCCCGGCATGGTCAGCTCGACCGCTATGTCGACGCCATCCAGAAAGGCACCCAGCCGCTCGTCGCCGCGCGATTGGCATTTGGTGACCTCAAGCAGCTCAATAGCGAACTTTACCATTATCTGCGCGCCAAGAAGCTGCCCCATCTCGTGCTCAGCGGCGCCCAATTGTCGACCGGAGCAATCGGCGTCCGTCCGCTGACCGACGGGGAAGCGGCGATCTTGCCGGTGTACATGCGATCGAGGAGCGGCGCCGGCAAGAAATCGGCGCGCAAGGTTGTTGCGGAAGCCGGCAAGATCGCCGGTTCCTTTCCGCGCGACGCGTTCGTTCAGACGGCTCTCGCGGTAGCTGCATTCGACGTCGAAGACTACGCCGCCGCCGAAGCCGCCGCCGATCGCGCCCTCGCGATCGATTCCGGCTTCTATCGCGCACTGGTCTACAAGGGCCGGGCGCGCATGGAGCTTGCGCGGAAAGCCCCCAGCGGTGCCAATTGGAGCGAGATCAGGAGCTGGTTCCTGCGCGCCAACAAAATCGATGCCGAAGCGGCGGAGCCGTTGATGCAATACTACAATACCTATCTAGCGGCCGGTGCACGGCCGACCAAGAATGCCGTGGACGGGTTGCTTTACTCGCTGACGATCGCTCCGCAGGACGCGAAATTGCGCCTCATCGCCGTCCGCCAGCTGCTGATCGATGGCCGGGTCCCCGATGCGAAAAGATACTTCTCGCCGCTCGCCTTCGAACCCCATGCTGGCAAGGAATGGCGCGAAGCGTCCGTCAAGGTCATGGCGGCGCTGATCGCCAACGACCGCAGCGGCGCCATCGCCCGCCTCGACGAGGCCGAGAATATCAGCAAGGACAAAGACTGATCCGCTCGACTGGACCAGCGCGAACGGGCCGCCCAATCCCTTTTTTGCCTCTTTTTCAAAATCTTGGCTTCTGTTAGCAAGCGCAACCGATTGGGGCTTCCCGGGGGTTGATCGTGCTTCGAACGCTGCTTGTACTGCTTGCCTTGCTCACTGCCGCTCCGGCGCGCGCCGAATGGTGGGAGGCCAAGACCGACCACTTCTTCGTCTACTCGCAAAGCTCGGCGCGCGAGGCCAAGGACTTCGCCGAGAAGCTCGAGCGCTTCGACATGTCCTTGCGCTCGTTGCAGAACATCAAGTTCAGCCCGGCGACCTCGGACTCGCAGCGCCTGACGGTTTTCCGCAGCGGCGATATCGGCGACGTCGGGCGCCTCGCCGGATCGGCCGGGATCGCCGGCTTCTACATCCCGCGTGCCGGCGGATCGGTCGCGTTCGTCCCGGCTCGCGAGGAAATCAAAAGCAACATCAAGAGCATCGCCCGTCACAACGAGCTCGATTCGCAAACCGTCCTGTTTCACGAATATTCGCACCACTTCATGTTCCAGCATTTCTCCGGCGCCTATCCTGCGTGGTACGTCGAGGGCCTGGCCGAAACCTATTCGACCATCGACTTCAATCCGGACGGCAGCTTCCACCTCGGCAATCCACCGCAAACGCGCGCCGAAGCCCTGCTCGGCGGACTCAATTTCTCGCCCCAGCGGCTGCTGACCAACACCAACAAGCCCGACATGATGGACATCTACGGCCGCTACACGGTCGGCTGGCTGCTGACCCATTATCTGACCTTCGAACCGAGCCGCGCCGGCCAGCTTGGCAATTATCTCAAGTTGATCAACGGCGGCACCGACCCGACCGCCACCGCGCGCCAGGCGTTCGGCGATCTCGACAAGCTCAACCGCGATCTCGATCGCTACAAGAACAAGCAGTTGCCCGGAGCCCTGGTGAAGCCTGCCAACTACGTCACGCCGACGGTCGAGATGCGCCGCCTGACGCCCGACGAGGAAGCGATCATGCGCGTCGAAATGCGCTCCAAGCGCGGGGTTTCGCGCAAGACCGCTAAGGACGTTGCGACCGACGCTCAGGGGGTCGCTGCGAAATTTCCGCAAAGCTATCCGGTCCAGCTGGCGCTGGCCGAGGCCGAGCTCGATGCCGAACGCTACCCCGAGGCCGAAGCCGCCGCCGACCGGGCGATGGCTCTCAACCCCAAGTCGGTCGAAGCGAGGATCTTCAAGGGCCGGGTCTACCTCGAGCGCGGCCGGACCGACCCCAAGCAGCTGGCGACCGCCCGCACCTGGTTTACCCAGGCGTTCCACCTCGACCGCGACAATGCGGTCCCATTGTTCTCCAACTACATGACCTATTTCCGCGCCGGCGGGCCGATCCCGGAGACCGCGCTGGTCGGGCTCGAACGGTCATTCGAGCTCGCTCCGTTCGACGGCGAGGTGCGCCTGGTCCTCGCCCGCCAGTTGCTTGCCGAGAAAAAGGGCAAACTGGCGCGCTCGGTGATCATTCCATTCGCCCTCGCGCCGCATGAATCCAAGGGCGCCAAAGCTCTGCGCGACGTGGTCGACCTGATCGACGCCAACAAGGTCGATGAGGCCTACACCAAGCTCGCCGCCGAAATGGAGCGGCAGGAGCAGGCCGCCAAGAGCGGCAAGGAAGAGGACCGGCGATAGCCTAGAGGTCGAGCGCGCGCTGGCCCGTTGCCGCTTCGGCGTCGAGCAGCTTGCGCTTGCGCTCGATCCCGCCGGCATAGCCGCCGAGGCTGCCGTCGCTGCGCACCACGCGGTGGCACGGGATCAGCACCGCGACATGGTTGGCGCCATTGGCCGAGCCGGTCGCGCGCACCGCGCCGGGCTTGCCGACCGCGGCGGCGATCTGCGCATAGCTACGGGTCTCGCCGACCGGGATCTTCCGCAATTCGCGCCACACCGCCTCCTGGAACGCAGTCCCGGCGACGTCGAGCGGCAAATTGTGGGCCGCGCTTGGCCGTTCGATCGCGCTCAGCGCGCCCGCGACCAGCTCGGCCATCGATCCGTCGTCCGCGATCAGCCTGGCGTTGGGAAAGAAGCGCTCGAGCGATTCCAGGCTGTCGTCGAACGTCAGCCGGCAGATGCCCTTGGGCGTGGTCGCGATCAGCATCGGCCCGAGCGGGCTGTCGAAGGTCGTCCAGCGGATGGTCTCGCCGCGCCCGCCGTCGCGCCACGCCGACGGGGTCATGCCGAGCCGCTCCTTGGCGTCGGCGTAAAAGCGGCTCGGCGCGCCATAGCCCGAATCATAGATCGCTTCGGTCACCGACTTGTCCTCCTTGAGTTCGGCCTCGGCCCGCTTGGCCCGCAGCGCACGTGCATATTGCGCCGGTGAAACCCCAACGTCGCGCGTGAACAATCGTTGGAAATGGTGCGGGGCATAGCCCACCGCAGCCGCCAGCCGGTCGAGGCTCGGCGCCTCTTCCGCCCTCTCGATCAATTCAATCGCCCGAGCCACCGCCTCGCGATCGCGGCCGATTTCGTCCGGCCGGCAGCGCAGGCACGCCCGGTAGCCGGCGCCGCGGGCCGCCTCGGGGTCGAGGAAGAATTCGACATGCTCGCGCTTGGGCCGCCGCGCCGGGCAGCTCGGCTTGCAATAGATGCCGGTCGTCCTGACCGCCCCGATCACCCGCCCGTCCCACGACCGGTCGCGCGCCTCGAACGCCGCCCAGGCCTGGCTCTCATCGATGGTTTTCATCAGCATGGCACCCAAATACGCCCGTCGCTTGCCCTATGCATCCCGCGCATTGCGTTCAAACATTTCAGCATCCGCCTTGCATCGTTTTGGCCCCCCTGCTAGGGGCGCGCCATCCCATCGGGGCGTGCGGTTTCGGCCGATTACGCGCCCCATTTTCACGATGGGGCACATTTCCAAGTCTGGAGCTTTGGGCGCGTGGAGACATCCGGCGGCATTCAAGCCAGCTTAGCAGGGCGCTATGCGTCCGCTTTGTTCGGCCTGGCGCGCGACGAACGGCAAATCGACGCGGTCAGCCGCAGCCTTGATGCTGTCGGCTCGGCGCTTGCTGATTCGCGCGAGTTTGCCGGGCTCGCGGCCAGCCCGCTGGTCAGCCGCAAGGACGCCGCCAAGGCGTTCGCGGCGCTCGCCCCCGAGCTTGCGCTCGATCCGATCACCGCGCGCTTCCTGGGCGTGCTGGCGCGCAACGGGCGCAAGAACGAGCTGCGGCCGATCATCCGCGCATTCAAGCGCATCGCCGCCGATCATCGCGGCGAGATCAGCGCCGAAGTGACCACCGCTCACCCGCTCAAGGACGACCAGGTGACTGCGCTCAAGGCCCAGCTCAAGAGCCGCGCCGGGCGCGACGTCACGCTCGAGACCCAGGTCGATCCCAATATTCTTGGCGGAATCGTGATCAAGCTCGGCAGCGAGATGATCGACGCTTCGATCCGCACCAAACTCAACAGACTCGCGTCTGCGATGAAAGGCTGAACATGGACATCCGCGCCGCTGAAATCTCCCGCGTCATCCGCGACCAGATCGCGAATTTCGATTCGGACGCCGAGGTTTCGGAAGTCGGCACCGCGCTTTCGGTCGGTGACGGCATCGCCCGCATCCACGGCCTCGACAACGTCCAGGCGGGCGAGATGGTCGAGTTCGAGAACGGCACCAAGGGCATGGCCCTCAACCTCGAGGCCGACAATGTCGGCGTCGTGATCTTCGGCTCGGACGCCGAGATCAAGGAAGGTTCGACGGTCAAGCGCACCGGCACCATCGTCGACGTGCCGATCGGCAAGGGCCTGCTCGGCCGCGTGGTCGACGCGCTCGGCAACCCGATCGACGGCAAGGGCCCGATCGAGGCGACCGAGCGCAGCCGGGTCGAGGTCAAGGCGCCGGGCATCATCCCGCGCAAATCGGTCCATGAGCCGGTCCAGACCGGGCTCAAGGCGCTCGACGCTTTGGTCCCGATTGGCCGCGGCCAGCGTGAACTGATCATCGGCGACCGCCAGACCGGCAAGACCGCCGTCGCGCTCGACACCTTCA
>JBDTRT010000108.1:0-2044 GCA_039931595.1 Sphingomicrobium sp. | reverse complement strand
GGTTGATCTCGGCCAGCCGCCGCAGCCCCTTCTCGCCGAGCAGGCTCATGTGGACCGAGAAAGCGAGCGCGCACAGGCCCGAGTTGGTGCAGATGTTGGAGGTCGCTTTCTCGCGCCGGATATGCTGCTCGCGGGTCGACAGGGTCAGCACGAAGCCGCGCTTCCCTTCCGCATCGACAGTCTCGCCGGCCAAGCGCCCGGGCATCTGGCGGACGTGCTTCTCGCGGCACGCGAAGAGGCCGACGTAGGGCCCGCCGAACTGCAGCCCGACGCCGATCGATTGGCCTTCGCCGACGACGATGTCGGCGCCCATTTCGCCCGGCGACTTGATCAGCCCCAATGCGATCGGCTCGGTCACCACCGCGATCAGCAGGGCGCCGGCGGCATGGGCCGCCTCGGCGATCGGCGTCAGGTCGGTGATCCGGCCGAGAATGTCGGGATATTGAACGACCACCGCGCTGGTTTCGCTGTCGATGCTGGTGATCAGCCGCTCGGCGTCGCTCGCCGCGGTCAGCTCGGGCAATGCGGTGTCGAGCCGATCGCCGGTGAACCGCGCCATGGTCTTGGCGACGCTGACGTAATGCGGGTGGAGCCCGGACGAGAGGATCGCCTTGGTCCGCCGCGTGATCCGCCGCGCCATGCCGATCGCTTCCCAGCAGGCGGTCGAGCCGTCGTACATCGACGCGTTGGCGACCTCGCAGCCATAGAGCCGCGCGACCTGGGTCTGGAATTCGAACAGCACCTGCAGCGTGCCTTGCGCGATCTCGGGCTGGTAGGGGGTGTAAGCGGTCAGGAACTCGCCGCGCTGGATGATGTGGTCGACGCTCGCCGGGACATGGTGGCGATAGGCCCCGCAGCCGAGGAAGAACGGCACTTCGCCGGCGACCAGATTCTTGCGCGACAAGGCGGTCAACTGGCGTTCGACCGACAGCTCGGAGGCGTGATTGGGCAGGCCCTGGATCCCGTCCTTGAGCCGCGCTGCTTCCGGCACATCGCGGAACAGTTCGTCGATCGAACCGGCGCCGATCACGCCGAGCATGTGCGAGCGGTCGGCATCGCTCAATGGAAGATAACGCATCAAACAGGCTTTCTCATGATGAACCGGAGGCGGACGTAGTCGGCGAACCAGCTGCCGTCGGGGCGGCGCAGCTGCGGCTCTAACCGGCGCTCGATCGCTGCGGCGACCTCGGCGCGGTCGGTCTCGGGCACTTGCGCGGTATCGAGCCAGCCGGCGCGGAAGGTCTTGACCCATTCGGCCACGCCGCTTGCGAGCTCGGTCTCGCGCGGGATGATCTGGGCGCCGATGTTGGTGAAGCCGGCGTCGCCATAAATCCGCTGGAATTCGCTCACCGAGGCGTACCATTGGGGGTCTGCGGCCGGCACCGAATAGCCGCGCTCGACTAGTTCGTCGCGAATGCCCCGGCGGAGGATCGCGATATTGCCGGCGCCGCCCATTTCACCGGCGAAGCGCCCGCCCGGCTTCAAGGCGCGGAAGATCGCCGCCGCGACCGCCTGCCTGTCGGTCATCCAGTGCAGCGCGGCATTGGAGAAAGCGGCATCGAACTCGCCCTCGAAGCGCATCGTCGCGGCGTCGAGCTGGTAGGCGTCGAGCCCGGCCGCCTTGGCCGCGTCGATCATGTCGGCCGAGCTGTCGACCCCGACCACGCTCGCCCCGCGTTCGATCATCCTGCGGGTCAGCGCCCCGTCGCCGCAGCCGACGTCGAGGATATGCTCGCCCGGCTGCGGGTCGAGCAGGTCGAGCGCAGCCGCGCCAAGTTCGGGCACAAAGCTGCCGACGCGGGCGTAATCGGCCGCGCTCCACTGGCTGGTCGAACCGCCCGGCTGCAAGGTGTTGGCGGTGCTCAGAGGGTCTTAACCCAGTCGCGATAGGCGGCCTCGTCCATCAGCCCCTCGACCTCGCCGGCATTGTCGAGCTTGAGTTTGAAGAACCAGCCGTCGCCTTCGGGGTCGCGGTTGATCAGCGCCGGGTCGTCGGCGACCGCGGCATTGCCCTCGACCACTTCGCCGCCGACCGGCGAATAGA
>JBDTRT010000107.1:0-13544 GCA_039931595.1 Sphingomicrobium sp. | reverse complement strand
AGGAACAGCGACGGGGCATCTAGGCAGGCCGACCGGTCAAGGCAAGGCGCAACGGTGTTTAACGCCGGTCAAGGCGTTGGGCGCAGGCCGCGCAAGAGGAGGATAAGTGGCGCGACGGCGGCGAAAATCCAAGCGGTTGCTGAGGCGCTCGATCCTCGTGCTGGCCGCGGTGCCGGCGCTGTACCTGCTGGCAGCGCTGATTGGATCGCTGGTCCCGGTCAACCGCGCGTGGCGCGAGCCGGACGATGGAATCACGATTTACCTCGCCGACAACGGCGTCCACAGCGACATCATCATGCCGGCCGCGGTCAACGGTCTGGAGTGGGCGCCATTGCTGCCCAAAAGCGATTTCGCAGGGGCCGATCCGGCGGCGCGCTGGGTCGCGTTCGGGTCGGGCGAGGAGCGGGTCTATCTCGAAACGCCGCGCTGGCGCGACATCAAGCTCGCTACCCTGTGGTCGGCGCTGTCCGGCGGCAACCGCGTGATGCACGTCGAATGGGTCGGCGATCCGTCCTATGCCACCCGCGAGATCCGCCTCAGGCCTGAGGAATATCGCCGGTTGTGGGCCGCGGTCCGCTCGGACTTCGGCGGGCCGCCCAAGCGCCTCGGCCACCCCGGCTATGGCCCCAGCGACGCCTTCTACCGGGCGACCGGCAAGGCCAATGCAATCCGCACTTGCAACAGCTGGTCGGCCGACCGCCTGCGCCTCGCCGGAATCAGGACCAGCGCATGGCCGCCGTTCGTTCAGGGACTGCTGTGGCGTTATAGGTTATCGTCCCCAAACCAGCGACGATGAATTACAGCACGTAGCGCGACAAATCGGCGTTGCGGGCGATGCTCGACAGCTGGGAGTCGACGAACGCGGCGTCGATCGTCAGCGTTTCGCCGGCGCGGTCCTCGGCCGTGAAGCTAATGTCCTCTAGCAATTTCTCCATCACCGTCTGGAGCCGGCGAGCGCCGATATTTTCGACTGCCTCATTCACTTCGGCGGCGATCCGCGCCAGCGCGTCAATCCCGTCCGCCCTGAATTCGATGGTCACCTGCTCGGTCGCCAGCAGCGCCTGGTACTGCTCGGTCAGGCTGGCCCGCGTGGCCGACAGGATGCGCACGAAATCGGCCTGGGTCAGCGCCTTCAATTCGACCCGGATCGGCAGCCGACCCTGCAATTCGGGCAGCAGATCGGCCGGCTTGGCCATGTGGAACGCGCCCGACGCGATGAACAGCATGTGGTCGGTCTTGAGCGGCCCGTATTTGGTCGCGACCGTGGTCCCTTCGATCAGCGGCAGCAGGTCGCGCTGGACGCCTTCGCGGCTGACCGATCCGCCGCGCACGTCGCTGACCGCGATCTTGTCGATCTCGTCGAGGAAGACGATGCCGTTGGCTTCGGCGTCGGCCAGCGCCACGCGGTTGATGTCGTCGGGGTCGATGCGCTTGTCGGCCTCTTCCTCGCTCAAACGCGCAAAGGCTTCGGGCACCTTCAACTTGCGCCGCTTCTTGGGCGCCTGGCCGAGCGCTTTGCCCATCATCGATTTGAAGTCGATCATCTGCGCGCCCATGCCGGGGATTTCGAACGGCATTGCCGGCGCTTCGTCGACGTCGATCTCGACCTCGGCGGTATTGAGGCTGCCGTCGGTGAAGCGCTGGCGGAAGCTGGCGCGGGTGGCCTCGCTCGAGCCCTTGCCGGTCAGCGCGTCGAGCAGCCGGTCCATCGCCGCTTCGTCGGCCGCGGCCTTGACCGACGTGCGACGCCGCTCGCGCTCCAGCCGCACCGCTTCCTCGACCAGGTCGCGGGCGATCTGCTCGACGTCGCGGCCGACATAGCCGACCTCGGTGAACTTGGTCGCCTCGACCTTGACGAACGGCGCGTCGGCCAACTTGGCCAGCCGCCGGCTGATCTCGGTCTTGCCGCAGCCGGTCGGCCCAATCATCAATATGTTCTTGGGCGTCACTTCGTCGCGCAGCTCGGGCGACAATTGCTGCCGCCGCCAGCGGTTGCGAAGCGCCACCGCGACCGCTTTCTTGGCGTCGTCCTGGCCGACGATATGCTCGTCCAATGCGGCGACGATCGCCTTGGGGGTCAAAGCCTCGTTCATTCGCCGACACTCTCAAGCGTCAGCCGGTCATTGGTGAAGACGCACACTTCCGACGCGATCTGCATCGCTCGGCGGGCGAGCACTTCGGGGTCCGCCTCATATTCCGTCAGCGCCTTGGCCGCGGCCAGCGCGTAATTGCCGCCCGAGCCGATCGCGGCGATCCCGCCTTCGGGCTCGAGCACGTCGCCATTGCCGGTCAGGATCAGCATCACCTCGGCGTCGGCGACGATCATCATCGCTTCCAGCTGGCGGAGGTATTTGTCGGTCCGCCAGTCCTTGGCGAGCTCGACCGCGGCGCGCATCAACTGGCCGTTATATTGCTCGAGCTTCTTTTCGAGCCGCTCGAACAGAGTGAAGGCGTCGGCCGTCGCGCCCGCAAACCCGCCGATGACGTTACTGTCGGCACCCAACCGCCGGACTTTCTTGGCGTTGGGCTTGATCACCGTATTGCCGAGGCTGACCTGACCGTCGCCGGCGATCACCGTGCGGCTGCCCTTCTTCACCCCGAGGATGGTTGTTCCGTGCCAGCTTTCCAAAATACCCGCTCCTTTGCGCAACACAGGTGGGAAGCGCTCGGCGGGCTTGCAAGCCGTCAGGGCTGCCTGGGATGCTCGGCGATGATCTGGCGCTCGATCCGCGGATCCGGGATCAGCCAGGTCATGGAAACCAGCACATAAATGGCGATCGATATGCGCGGATCGACGAACGCCAGGCCAATCGCGGCGAGATAGAAAGCCGCCGAAAGCTTGGCTTTGAGGTCGCCGCCGACCGCCCGGGCGAGCGAACCGTCGTGCCCGTGCAAGCGGATGATCGCGGCTTCGAGCAATTGATAGCTGATCCCGGCGCCGACCAGCACCGCGCCATAAACCGCACACGGCAGGGCCGCGAAACCGGCTTCGCCCATCCAGCGGATGACGAACGGCATCAGCGACAGGAAGAACAGCAAGGCGAGATTGGCCCACAGCACCCGTCCGTCGACATGGGTCGCGGTGCTCAGCACGTGATGGTGATTATTCCAGAATATCCCGATGTTGATGAAGCTCAGCAGATAAGCGAGCAGCATCGGCGAGATCGCGCGCAGCCCGGCGAAGGTCGGTTCGGGCGGCAACGGCAATTCGAGCACGATGATCGTGATGGCGATCGCCACCACCCCGTCGGTCAGCGCATTGAGGCGGTCGGGTTTCACCGGACATGGGCCTTCAAGAACGCGACGCTGTCGGCCAGCGCCGGGTTCGAGCCGCGAAAGATCGGCGACAGCGCCTTGGCCGTGTCGATGTGGCTGCGCCCGGCATAGCGCTTGAGCTCGACCGTCGCCCCGGCCCTGGCCAGCGCGGCGGCGAGGTGCTCGCTGTTGCGCGGGCGGACCGTGGTGTCGGCGGTGCCGGTGATCAGCAGCAGCGGCGGCGCGTCGCGCCGGACGAAGCCGATCGGCTGAGTCTCGCGCGGCCGCGGCCATTGGCCCAGCGCATCGCGCCCGCGCCGTTCGGTGAACGGATAGAAATCATACGGCCCGGACAGCAGAGCGGCGGCGCGGACGACCTTGGGATCGACCCCGGCATCGGCAAGATAATGGCGATCGAGCGCGAGCATGGCGCCGATATAGCTGCCCGCCGAATGACCGGCGAGCGTGATTCTGTCGGGATCGCCACCGAACTCGGACGCATGGTCGCGGGCCCATTTGACCGCCAGCGCGCCGTCCTCGACAAAGCTCGGGAACCGCACCTCGGGCACCAGCCGGTAATCGGGGATGATGGCGACGAAGCCCTGCGCGGCAAAGGCGCGGCCGGCGAAGCCATACTCGCCGCGCTCACCGGCGACCCACCCGCCGCCATAGAAGAACACCACCTTCGGCAGCTTTTCGCCGTGGCGGGCCTTGGGCACCCACACATCGAGCTTGAGCCGGGGGTCAGGTCCGAACAGGACGCCGGCCGCGGCGCGCACGGCCGCGTCGCCATTGGGGGCGATCCGGCTGATGCCATTGAGCAGGCCGGTGGCCGAGCAGCCGGCCAGCAGCGCCAGCGCCGCGGCCATCGTCCCGGCGACTGCGATCGCGCCGCGCCGGCTTAGCACTGCCTTTCGATTGGTGATTGCTCGACGCCTTTCACATATCTTCCGCCCGGCGCTGGTGCCGGGCGAGCCGGTGCCGAACACCGGACCGTCACGCGATAACTAATGCGAGACGGTTTTGGCGCCGCTGTCGATTTTGGCCTGCGCTGTAACCCATTTGATCAGCTCGTCGAGCTGGATCGCCTGCTCGGTCGCGATCAGGCGCTCTTCTAGCGAGAAGTCGTCGAGCGAGAAGACTTTGGCGGCGACAGAAAGTCGGTCTTCCTCGGCGGCGCCACCAGCCATGCCGGCGGTTGCGCCGGCGGTGGACACAGCCGTTGCTCGGCGACCGCCGCCAGCGGTTTCGGCCGGTCGCCGGCCGAGTTGCAGGCGTTGAGCGTAAGCGCGAGCATCGGCCAGGCGAGTTTCGAAATCATGGGTCGTCCTTTCGGAGATGTTGCGCTGTTGGGCGGCGACTCGGCCGGCGTTGGCGGCATCGGCCGCGCGGGCGGTTTCGGCGGCGGCGCGATAATTGGCGACGGTCTGGGCCAAGGCGCCCTGCTCGCCGACGTACAATTGCTCGTAACGGCTCGATTGCTTGCGCCAGTGGCGCGCCTCGCCGGCCTTGACCAGCCACAGGCCGAGCAACAGCAGAGACGCGGCGATGCCGATCATGCCTTGGAGGTTGAGGATGCGCGGGATCATGCGGAACTCTCCGGTAGGCGATCCGCTTCGATGGACGCGCCGTCGCGCCCCGCGGCGACCTTGAAGCGGCCGACCGGCCCGCCGGCGAGGAGGCCGACCACGACCGCGATCATCGAGACGATGAAGCCGCCCAGCGACCAGCCGAAAATGACCACGATGCTATGCTCCTCCTTGTCCGACCATCCGCCCCACATCAGCAGCGCAACCAGCGCCACCGCCGCCGCGCCGCGCCGCAGAATATCCCGCCGCCGGCAGCGAGCAGGCCATAGATCAGCCGCTGGCCCTCGGCGAAAGTGACGGGCGGCGGGAGACGGGTCATCACGAACCGATCCGGTTGGCCAGCCAGCCGTAGAGGAATGCTTCATTGGCCGGCCGCCGCTCGGCCAGGCGGATGTAGCGCTCGCCCCGCAGCGCTTCCAGCGCGCGCAGCAGCACGCCCTGACCGCCGCGTTTGCCGCGCGCTTCGAGGAAGCCGTCGAGCGCGGCCAGCGTGCGCGGCCCGGCGCGACCGTCGGGGACTAGGTCGGGGTAGTCCTGGCCGTTGCGGTTGAGTGCGGTCAGCGCGCGTTGCAGGAAAGTGGTCGCGACTGCCGGCCCCATGTTGGCGCCGGTGTCGAACAGCTCGGCGGCGACTTGCGGCGCGCGCTTGGCGATCTCGTCGAAGCGCGAGCGCAGCAAGTACAGCCGGCGGTAGATCGCGGCCGCCTCGTCGCGCGGCAGCAAGGCCATCGCGCCGCTGTAGCCGTGAGCCCGCGCGACCGCCTCGGTCACTCCGTAGCGGGTCGGCCCGCCCTTGTCCGACGGATGGTTGACGTAGCCGCCCTCGCGATCGATCAACTCGTCGATCAGGCGGTCCGCGCCCTGCCCCTGGTCGTCGCTGCGCTCTGCCCCCGCCCGATCGGCCGCCTCATCCACTGTCCAAACTCCCGACCCGGTTTACCCGAGTCGCACGATAATAACCAGATTGGTTGCCTGTAGGACAATAAAATCGTCCAGCGCCAGGATAGGGCCTCAAGATCAGCATGACGGACTGGGCGAACCCCGCTAGGCTTTGCTCATGCACTCGCGCCTCCTGCCCGCCTTCACCGCGGCTCTCACTCTGTCGTTCGCAACCCCCGCCGCCGCCAAGCTCAGCGCGCCCGAACAGACCATGGTCCGGACGGTCGACGCCGAGCAGGAGCGGACGGTCGCGATGCTGACCAAATGGGTCGACCAGAACAGCGGCACGCTCAACTTCGCCGGGGTCAAGACGGTCGGCGAAATGCTCCGCTCCGAACTTGCGCCGCTCGGCTTCACGGTCGACTGGCTCGACATGAGCGCGGCCAACCGCTCGGGCCACATCGTCGCCCACAAGACCGGCAAGGGCCACGGCAAGCGCCTGCTGCTGATCGGCCACCTCGACACCGTGTTCGAACGCGATTCGCCGTTCCAGCACTGGACCCGCCGCGGCGACCAGGGCGAAGGGCCCGGCGCCGGCGACGACAAAGGCGGGATGGCGGTGATCGTCGCCGCACTGCGCGCGATGAAGGCCGCCGGCACGCTGGGCCAGGTCGACATCACCGTGTTCCTGACCGGCGACGAGGAAGATTCGGGCCCACTGGGAATCGCCCGGCGCGATTTGATCGCGGCCGGCAAGCGCGCCGACGTCGCGCTCGATTTCGAAGGCCTGGTCCAGCTCGGCGGACCCGGCGGGGTTCAGGACATGGGCTCGACCGCGCGCCGCAGCTCGGACGAGTGGACGGTCACGGTCACCGCCCGCAGCGGCCATTCGAGCGGCATCTTCACCCCCGGCGCGGGCTCGGGCGCGATCTACGAACTGGCGCGGATCATCGACACTTTCCGCCGCGAAGTTCCGGAGGACAAACTGACTTTCAACGTCGGGCTGATCGGCGGCGGCGCGACCACCGACCTCGACCCCGGCAAGATCCGCATCGGCGCGACCGGCAAGACCAACATCATCGCCGCCAGCGCGGTCGCGCGCGGCGATTTGCGCGCCATCAGCGCCGACCAGATCGCCCGCGCCAAGGCCAAGATGGCGGCGATCGTTGCCCAGCCGCTGTCCGGTGCCAAGGCCGAGATCGTGTTTGAGCCCGACGGCTATCCGCCGATGGCGCCGACCGAGGCCAATCGCGCGCTGCTGGCGCGGCTCAACGCGGTCAACCGCGACCTCGGCCAGGCCGAAATGGGCGAGCTCGACCCGGTCCAGCGCGGCGCCGGCGACATCAGCTTCGTCGCCGCCGACGTCGACGGGCTGGCCGGCCTCGGCCCAGCCAGCCGCGGCGATCACGCGCCGGGCGAAACGGTCGACATTCCGTCGATCTTCAAGCAAGCCAAGCGCGCCGCGATCCTGATCTCGCGCCTGGCCAAGGAGAAGCGCTAGGCAGCGTCGGCCTGCGGGCCGTTGCGGTCATTCGGAAACGGTGTGAGGCTTACAGCGTGACGGCACGAAATTTGATCCGCCTTTTGGCTCTGGTCTCGCTCGCCGGGTGTCAGAACAATAGGGTCGCGCCGCAACAGCCGAATGGCCCATCGCTGCCCTTGTCCTGTGCCGGAGAGATCGGGTCGCAGGCCGCATCCATCATGGTCGACCAGTGCCGCCAAGTTTCGCCAGCGACGCATCCACCCTGCAATGCCGACAACTCGTGCGCGATGATCCGCGGTGAAATTGAGCGCAGCTGCAACTTGATCGGGCAAGGCCAGCCGGCGTTCTGCAAGCCCTAACCGCTGGCCGCCGCTCGCCCCCTGTCGGCGATCGGCTCATTGCGGACAGCGGCCCTTCTGTTAGCCTCGCCCTTTCGAGGAAGCTGACCATGCTCAAGCGACGTGATGTTCTGGCCGCCGGGTTCGCTTTGCCTTTGGCCGGCGCCGCGGCCTCGGCCAAACCTCCGCAGCCGACCGTCAAGCCGACTGTACCGCTGGTTGGCGCGTGGACTCTGATCGATGCCATGACCGTCCAGAAGGACGGGCGGACGGGCCCGTGGAACGACCTTCCCCGACCCTATAACGGGCTCATCGTCTATCAGCCGAATGGCATGATGGCGGTGCAGATCGCCACGGCTAGGTCGCCGCTGGCGGAGAGCCTCGATTTTACGACCGTTCCGGTCGAACAGCAGCTGGCCTATCTCAAAAGCTACTATGCCTATTACGGTCGCTATGAGTTCGACCACGCAACTTCGATTGTGACCCATTTCGTCCTGTGATCGCTCGATCCCACCGAGATGGGGGCGGTTTTCCAGCGCCGGGTGGAACTGGCTGGCGATGTCGTGACGCTGACCACGATCCCGCGCGCGTCGGCGACTTCGGGCACGCACAATGTCCTCAGCTGGCGGCGAAGCTGATCGCGCGCCTTATTTATACATCCCTTGGCGCAGGTTGATGCCATGCTCGAGCCACGCCTTGAGCGCGCACTGCATCTGCGACCAGCCCTGGCAATTGCCGTAGCTCGCTTTCAACCCGCCGGCGGTTTCGCGCCACCCTTCCTCGGCGATCTCGACCAGTGTCCGCCCGTCGTCGAGCGGTGAGAAAGTCATGGTGACAATGGTCTTGTAATCGGCGTGGGGGACGGCTTGTTTAGCGCCGGGCAGATTGGGCGCTTCGGCCTCATTGGCCTTCCATTTGAGGACGATCTTGCGGTCCGGCACGACTTCGACCACCTCGACCGGGAAGGCGCCCGGAAAGTCGGCGAAATCCCACGTCACCGTGGCGCCGGTTTCAAGCCGCCCCTGGGCGCCGCCGGTGGTGAAATATTCCGACAATTGCTTGGGGTCGGCGACCGCTTCGAACACGTCGTGCACCGGCTTTGCGATCCGCGCCGCAACCCTGAACTTCAGATCCATGACCATTCCCCGCTTGAGTCGCGGCTAGATATGTTATAGGTATATAACATGTCAAATGCAGCTCGAGATCCGGCTCCCACTTCCGCCCGGTTCGATCGGGTATTCAAGGCGCTGGGCTCGGCCGTCCGGCGGCAGATCCTCGACGACCTGCGCGACCAGCCGCTGACCACCGGGACGCTGGTGGCGCATTTTCCCGAACTCGACCGCTGCACCGTGATGCAGCATTTGAGCGTGCTCGAGGAGGCCGAGCTGGTGATCGCGGAGCGCCGCGGGCGCGAGCGCTGGAACCACCTCAACCCGCTGCCGATCCACGATGTCCACGAACGCTGGATCGGGCCTCATGCGGCCGGCGCGGTGGCGCGCCTGGCGCTGCTCAAGCGCGAGCTCGAACGCGCTGCAACGAACCCCGCGCCTGTTGCATGATCAACACTTGAGTCCGACCCGCTGTCGCGCTCATAGTCGGCGGCGCATGGGACGCGGTCGTGCCGCGGCCAGGGGAGGAAATTTGAGATGACCAGCCTGATGAGCCGCGCCCTGATCGGCGCTTCGACCTTCGCTCTGGCGATGCTCGGCGCAAGCCCCGCCGCAGCGCAAAGGGTCGACCGCATCGTTGCGGTCGGCGACAGCTATGCCGACGTCAATAATGCATTCGGGCTCGGCTATGCCAATCCCGATGCGCTAACGGTCTATCCGAGCGGCCGCTTCTCCGGCGGCTTCAATTATATCGATGCGCTGTCGACCATCCTCGGCGTGCCGGTCGACAATTTCGCGATCGGCGGGGCGTTCGGCGGCACCAACAACGGCACCTTGTGCTTCGACCCGGTCTACGGCGCTCCACTGTGCGGCAAGGGCCTCCAATATGAGGTCGACCAGTTCCTCAATGTCGGCCCCCAATCGGCCGTCTTCCCCGATGCCACGCCGGCCTTCGGCGCGCATGATCTGCTGACCGTTTCGATCGGCGGCAACGACGCCCGCATCTACCAGCAGCTGGGCGGGACGCTGGCCATTGCCCCGGCCGCCGGGGCTGCCGCTGCAACCGCCACCAGCCTTCAGCTCGACCGTCTGGTCGCGGCCGGCGCGCCGACCATCAGCTTCCTTGCCGGCGACACCGGGCGCTTGCCCGAAATCGCCCCCTTCCCCGACCTTGCCGCGGTCCGCAGCGCGTTTTCTAGCGCGTTCAACACCAGCATGCAGGCGACCCTGGCCGACTATGCCGCCAACGGCGTCATGGTCCACTATCTCGACCTCAATCTGGTGCTCGCCGACGTTCAGGCCAACCCGGCGGCGTACGGCATCACCAGCGGCCTGGTGTGCCCGATCTTCCCCGATCCGACCTGCCTGCTCAACTCGAACGGTTATCTGTTCTACGGCGATGCGCTGCACCTGACGACCGCCGGTTTTGCGATCGTCGGGCGCTACGTCGCGGCCCAGCTGACCGCGCCGCTGACGCTTCAGGCGCCGAGCGATCTCGCGCTCGATACCGCCCACCAGTTCGGCCGCACCCTGGCGTCGCGGATGACCCTGGCCGGTTCGCGCAACGATCAAGCGTCGGCCGGTTTGCGGGTCTTCCTGGTGGGCGACGTTTTCTCGCGCAGCGTCGATTCGACCGACACCAACGACGCGTTCAAGATCACCGGCCATGGCGGCACCGCCGGGGTCGAATATGGCTTCGCCAACGGAGTGGTCGGGCTCGCCGCCAACCTCAGCCGGCCCAAGGCCGAGTTCGGCAATAACGCATCGCATAGCAAGGACCGCTCGATCCAGGTCGGCGGCTATGCCGGCGTCGATCTCGGCGGCGCGTTCGCCGAAGGCTACGGCGGCTACGGCAAGGACGATTACGACGTCACTCGCCACGGCGTGATCGATGAGCTCAGCGGCAATCCCAATGGCACCCATTGGATCGCCGGCGCGCGCGGCGGCTATCTGATGCCGTTCGGCAGCCTCGCCATCGGGCCGGTCGTCGCGCTCGATTATGCCAAGGCCAAGGTCGACGGCTACACCGAAGACGGCGATCCCGCGCTGGCTCTCGCGGTCCGCTCGATCAGCGCCAAGTCGCTCCGCGGCAGCATCGGCGCCGAGCTTCGCGGCAACCTCACCGGCGGCGGCCTCAAGCTGTCGCCTTATGGCGCGCTGGTCGCCGAAAAGGAGCTGTCGGGCGGTGGGCGCTCGGTGGCGTTCGCGCAGACATCGGCGCCGGGCATCGTCAACCACTTCGCGTTCGAGGACATTTCGAAGAAGACCTATGCCCGCTTCACCGGCGGTCTGAGCGCGGAGATCTTCTCCAATATCTCGCTCGACGGCGCCGCCTCGCTGACCTTCGGACGCAACCAGGGTGACGAAACCTCGGGTCACGTCGGCGTCAAGATGCGGTTCTAGAACGCGGATTTGAAAACCGTTTCGGGGGCGTCTTGACAGCGCGCCCGCAAAAGCGTGCGATGTCCTTGGCCCGGGTCCAGTTCGGGCAAGGGAGGGGCACATGGAAAACACCGTGGAACGCTCGGCCGATCGCACCGCCGCGCGCACTCCGATACATTTGTGGATAATCGGCGCCGTCTCCGCTCTGTGGAGCACGTTCGGTTGCTACGACTATCTGATGACCCGCATGCGCAACACCGATTACCTCGCGCAGATGATGCCGACCGTTGATCCCCGGGTGATGCTGGCATGGATCGACGCCTTCCCGATCTGGGCCCAGTTCGGCTGGGGCCTCGGCGTGTGGGGCGGCCTCGCCGGTTCGGTGCTGCTGCTGATCCGCCATCGCTGGGCGGTGTGGGCCTTTGGCTTGTCGCTGGTCGGCGCGGTGCTCGGCCTCGGTTACCAGGCTGTCGGCGCGCCGCCGCTGGCCGGTGCCGACGACCCGATGTCGCGGGCGATGCCGTTCGTCATCATCCTCGTCTCGGTCGCGCTGTTGCTCTACGCGCGGGCGATGGACAAGAGGGGCGTGCTGCGCTAATAATCGCGCGGCGGAAGGCCGATCCGGCGGCGCACCTCGTCGCGCCAATCGGGCCCGTCGAGACCATGGCCAGCGCGCTCGTCGTCGCTCATCGCCTCGAACGTGCGGATCGTGTCGCGCGCCATGCGGGCCCTCGCCTTGCGCTGTTCCTGCTCGATCTGGCTCAGCGCATCGGGTGCGCCAAGCCACGCCTCGAGCCAATCGGCCAGGCTGTCGGCCTCGGGGGCGAAACTTCGGCGCCACTGCCCGGGGCCTTCATGGTCCATCCGCTGGACGTCATGTTCGACCACCTTGCCGGTCTCGAGGTCGAGGCAGCTGAGCGCCGGGTCGGCATCGCATAACGGCAGCAACTTGGCCGGCCACGGTTCGCCGAGCGGCCCCTGCGGCGATCCGACCTTGGCGCGATAATCACGGACCACGGTCGCCAGTGGCCACAGCCCGGCATCGGTCGGCCCAAAGCCGCCATCGGCAATCGCATAGAGCTGGCGC
The DNA here is from genome assembly GCA_039931595.1 of Sphingomicrobium sp. Classification (GTDB taxonomy): domain Bacteria; phylum Pseudomonadota; class Alphaproteobacteria; order Sphingomonadales; family Sphingomonadaceae; genus Sphingomicrobium. Next base: position 1,422 of record JBDTRT010000107.1, on the reverse strand, counting down.
AACGGCGCCGGCAGCGCGAAGCCGAGCTGCTGTTCGGCTGCCGCCAAGACCGGTTCGGTGGCGGGTTGACCGAGTTTGCCCGATGTCCCGCGCCGCATCATCATCGAGCCCGGGCCTAGGCCGGTGGCAACGACCTTGAGGCCGATCGGCGCCACCAACGCCGACAGCAGCCCGCCCGGCTGGCGGTCGGCGCGGGCCATCGGCGTGCGCTGGTCGGGGTCGATTGCCCGCGACCGCACGCGCTCGATCAGCGCCGGGTCGAGCGGCGCGATGTCGCCGAGGGTGAAGCTCGCGGCACGCTCGGCTTCGGCGGCGCGGCGCGCGTCTTTCTCCTGCTCGACGCCGGCGCGGCGCTCGAGCTCGCTGTCCGGCGGGGTCCAGCCGCCGTCCGGCCCGCCTTCGGCAAAAGTCGGGGTATCGACCCAGCGTTCGAGCCATTCCTCGAGCGAGGCCGATTGCGGCACGAACGACGCCAGCCACTTTTTCTCCGACGCCTTTTTGGGCGGCTTGGTCCACAGCACGACCGCGCCGGTCGCGCGGTCAAGGCAGATCCGCTTGCCGTTGAGGTAGACGATCGGAAGCAGCTTCGCCGGCCATTCGCGGCCGCGCTCGGCCGGCAGCTCGGCGCGCAATTTGGCATAATCCTTGGCCCAATTGGCGAGCCGCCGGATGCCGTTGAACGGGCCGAAATTGCCATCGCCGACCTGCAGGCTGAGCTGGCGCAGCGCCGGCGGGATCGCAAAGCCGAGCGCCTTTTCGACCTTGGCGACCGCTTTCTCATCGACCGCGCCGACCAGCTTGACCGGCGCCGCGAAGCTGGCCGCGTCGCGCAGCACGGTCGCCTCGAGCAGCGCTTCGAGCATCGGCGAAGCGCTGTCCGACTTCCGCCGGCGATCCTTCGGGGTGCGCAGATAATCGCCTTCCCCGGTGAGCCGCCATTCGTCGCCGAGGCGTGCCTTGATCCGCGCCACCAGCGCGTCGGAAAGCCGATCCCCCATCAACCCACCATTTGCCAGTCCGATCGACAGATTATGGAATCGCACCGGTTAAGCAAACGCCAAACCGGACTCGCTAGCGGCCGAAGCGGGTTCGTCCGGTCTTGCCGAAGCGCCCCTTGCGCGTGCCCGGCTTGCCTTCGCTCGAGCGGATCGGGCCGCGCGGCGCGGCGCGTTGCGGGTGGGGGATGCCGAGATCGTCTTCCTCGAGCCGTCGGATCTCGTCGCGCAGCCGGCCCGCTTCCTCGAACTCGAGGTCGGCGGCGGCGGCGCGCATGCGTTGCTCGAGGTCGGCGATGTAGGCCTTGAGGTTGTGGCCGACGAGGTGCGGGCGTTCCTCGTCGCCGGTATCGACCGTCACCGCATCGCGGTTGGCGAGGTGGGCCATGACATCGCTGATGTTGCGCTTGATGCTTTCGGGCGTGAT
>JBDTRT010000106.1:0-40179 GCA_039931595.1 Sphingomicrobium sp. | reverse complement strand
GCCGATATTTCATTCCCCGTCTCCGCTCAACCCGCTGAAATGTAACAGCTTCCCCAGCTATGCTTATGCTTCCGTAAACCTTTCAATTTGCTGAAGGTGGAACATCCTGTAGGCGCACTCCTGCCCATGCACACCCACATCGACCCCGCCTTTGCTCATATTCGCGACTGGATCTTCGATCTCGACAATTGCCTCTATCCGGCGTCGACCGGGCTGTTCGCGCTGATCGACGAGCGCATGGGCGCCTACATCCAGCGGTTGCTCGATTGCGATCCAGCCGAAGCCTGGCGGGTCCAGAAAGCCCATTTCCACGAGCATGGCACCACGCTCGCCGGCCTGATGAAGAGCCATGCGATCGATCCGCGGCATTTTCTCGACGACGTCCACGCCATCCCGCTCGATCGGGTTGCGCCGGACGAACGGCTGAGCCGCGGGCTCGGGCGGCTGCCGGGGCGCAGGTTCGTGTTCACCAACGGCGACGCGCCTTATGCCCGGCGGGTGCTCGACGCGATCGGCGTCGGCCAGCATTTCGACGAGCTTCACGACATCCACGCCAGCGAGCTTCGGCCCAAGCCCGACCCGCACGGCTATGCATTGCTGTGCGAACGCTTTGCGATCGACCCGGCGCATGCCTTGCTGGCCGACGACATGGCGGCCAATCTCAAGCCGGCCAAGGCGCTCGGGATGACCACGGTGTGGGTCGACAATGGCTCCGAGCGCGGCAATCATGCCGCCGACCCGGCAGTGATCGACCACCGCATCGACAATGTCGCCGCCTGGCTCGAGATCATCCTGGAGGACCGATTGTGAGCGACGACGCGACCGCGATTATCGATGCCGCGTGGAACGCGCGCGAATCCATCGGACCGGCGACCGCGGGGGACACACGCGAGGCGGTCGATGCCGCCATCGCCGCGCTCGACAGCGGCGCGGCGCGGATCGCCGAGAAGGTCGATGGCCAGTGGATCGTCCACCAATGGCTCAAGAAAGCGGTGCTGCTGTCGTTCCGCTTGAACCCGATGGCGCTGATCGCCGGCGGGCCGGGGGCTGCGCAATGGTGGGACAAGGTGCCGTCCAAGTTCGCCGGCTGGGGCGAACAGGAGTTCGAAACGGCGGCATTTCGGGCCGTACCGGGCGCGATTGTCCGGCGCGGCGCCTTTATCGCGCCCGGCGCGGTGCTGATGCCGAGCTTCGTCAACATCGGCGCGCGGGTCGGCGAAGGGACCATGATCGACACCTGGGCGACGGTCGGCAGCTGCGCCCAGATCGGCCGCAACGTGCACATCTCGGGCGGGACCGGGATCGGCGGGGTGCTCGAGCCGCTCCAGGCCGGGCCGGTGATCATCGAAGACGATTGCTTCATCGGCGCGCGTTCCGAAGTCGCCGAGGGCGTGGTGGTCGAGCAGGGCGCGGTGATCTCGATGGGCGTGTTCATCGGCGCGTCGACCAAGATCGTCGACCGCGCCACCGGCGAAGTGATCTACGGCCGCGTGCCGGCTTATGCGGTGGTCGTGCCCGGCACGCTCCCGGCGCGGGACGGCGGGCCGAGCCTGGCGTGTGCGGTGATCGTCAAGCGAGTCGACGAACGGACGCGGTCAAAGACCAGCATCAACGAGCTGCTGAGGGATTAGGGTGGCGCAGCTTAGGCCATAAGCCCAGCTTATCGGGACGGGACGTGGATTTGTTGGCGCGGCGGTCTGCCTGCGGATAAATCCGTCCAATGACCGCGCTCGATCCTGACTTTGCCCGCAAGGCGCGGGACGCGTCCCCGGCGGCGGATCCCTATCCTGCGCCGATGATCCGCATCACCATGAACGGCCGCGACTGGGCGATCCTCGGCACGCTGGCGCTGATCTGGGGCGGGGCGTTCTTCCTGATCGGCGTCGCGGTGCGCCACGTGCCGCCGTTAACCTATGTCCTGACCCGGCTGACGATCGCCGCCGCCGCGATGTGGGCGATGCTCGCGTGGCGGCGCGAGCGCCTGGCCCTGCCGCGCGAAGCGTGGGGCGCGATCGTGCTGCTGGCGCTGCTCAACAATGCGCTGCCGTTCACTCTGTTCGGCTGGGCCCAGACCCATATCGCCAGCGGCCTTGCCTCAATCCTCAACGCGACCACGCCGATCTGGGGTGTAATCGTCGCCCATCTGTTCACCGCCGACGAGAAGATCACGCCGCGCAAGCTGGCCGGCGTGGTGATCGGCTTTGCCGGGGTCGCGGTGATGATCGGCCCGGGCCTGCTGAGCGCGCTCGGCGGCGGGGTGCTGGCCAAGCTGGCGTGCGTCGTCGCCTCGCTCGCTTATGCGCTGGCCGGGGTGTGGGCGCGGCGGTTCAAGAAAATGGGAGTGTCGCCATTCAGCGTCACCACCGGCCAGCTGACCGTCGGCGCGCTAATGATGCTGCCGGTGGCGCTGATCGGCGACCGGCCGTGGACCATGGCGTTTCCGCCGGTGCAGGCGTGGGCGGCGATTGCCGCGCTGGCGATCGTCTGTACGGCGTTCGGCTATGTGCTCTATTTCCGGCTGATCGACCGCGCCGGGGCGACCAACGCCTTGCTCGTCACTTTGCTCGTCCCGCCGACCGCGATCCTGCTCGGCGTGCTGTTCCTGGGCGAGGTCATCGCCGCGCACGATTTCGCCGGGCTGGCGCTGATCGCGCTCGGCTTCGCGGCTATCGACGGGCGGCTGTTCAGCGCGGTTTCGCGGCTCCGGCTCCGGCTCCGGCTTCGGCCAGTAGTTTAGCGGCCTCGGCCCCGGTCCAGTCGAGGTCGCCGACGTAGCGCCACACCTCGCGGCCGTCGCGGTCGTAAAGCACGGTGGTCGGCAGGATCTGCGCGCCGAGCGCACCCGACAGCGCCATCTTGGGATCGTGGAACGCGGCAAAGCGGCCGAGCCCCTTGTCGGCCAGAAAGGCGTCGACCGAAGTCTTGGGCGCCATGTCCTGGCTGACCGCGATCACGCCCAATTGGCCGGACACCATCTGTTGCTGCTCGAGGCTGTCGAGGGTCGGCAATTCCTTGATGCACGGCGCGCACCAGCTGGCCCACAGATTGACCAGCAACGGCACGCCGTGAAAATCGGCCAGGGTCATGTCACCGCCATCGGGATCGTGGAACGCCGCGTCGGGCGCGGGCTGGCCACGGTGGCTGCGATCGACGCCCTTGCCTTGCTCGGCCGCCCCGGCCGGCGCAGCGCCGGCGACCTTGCCTTGTGGCGCATTGGCGTTTTGCCTATCGCAAGCGGCGGTGGCGAGCAGCGCGAGGAGCAGCAGGATCAGCCGCAAGACGATTTCCAATCCAATGTGGGGCGGCCGCTTTGCCGGCGGCCCGGCCGATCTGATGCGTGCGATAAATAGCTCGATCGCAACCGACAAGCGGATTTGGCGCGAGGACCTCGCCGGCAGCCGCGCCCACGCCGCGATGCTCGGCGCGCAAGGGATCATAAGCGCCGACGATGCGGCGGCGATCGATGCCGGCCTGGCCGCGATCGGCGAGCGTTATGCGACGGACGGCGTGGCCGAGGATCCGGCGCTCGAGGACATTCATATGCACGTCGAGAGCGAGTTGGCCGAGGCGATCGGGCCGGCCGCCGGGCGGCTCCACACCGCCCGCTCGCGCAACGACCAGGTGGCGACCGATGTGAAGCTGTTCGTGCGCGGCGCGATCGACCAGGCGGTGGCGGCGATCGATCGTTTGGAGGGCGTTATCCTCGACCGCGCGGAGGAGCAGGCCGCGACCATCATGCCCGGATTGACCCATTTGCAGTCGGCCCAGCCGATCACGCTCGGCCACCATCTGATGGCCTATCGCGAGATGCTGGCGCGCGACCGCAGCCGCTTCAGCGCGGCGCGGCAGCGGCTCAACCACTGCCCGCTCGGCGCCGCCGCGCTGGCCGGGACGAGCTTCCCGATCGACCGCGATGCGACCGCCGCCGCGCTCGGGTTCGAGGGGCCGACCGCCAACAGCATCGATTCGGTGTCCGACCGCGACTTCATCGTCGATTATCTCGCCGCCGCGGCGCTGTGCGCGGTGCATCTGTCGCGGCTCGGCGAGGAAATCACTCTGTGGGCGTCGCAGCCGTTCGGGTTCGTCACCTTGCCCGATACGTGGTCGACCGGATCGTCGATCATGCCCAACAAGCGCAATCCCGATGCGGCCGAGCTGGTCCGCGGCCATAGCGCGCGGATCGTCGGCGACCTGGTCGCGCTGCTGGTGCTGCTCAAAGGCCTGCCGCTGGCCTATGCCAAGGACCTACAGGACGACAAGGCGCCGCTGTTCGACGCCCACGACCTGCTGCTGATCTCGCTCGGCGCAATGGCCGGGATGGTCGGCGAACTGCAGTTTAATGGAGCGGCAATGCGCGCTGCGGCCGCCGCCGGTCATTCGACCGCGACCGACCTCGCCGACTGGCTGGCCGGTTCGGCCGGGGTGCCGTTCCGCGAGGCGCATCACATCGTTGGCCGCGCGGTCGCTGCGGCCGAAAGCCAAGGTATTGGCCTCGACCAGCTGACCCTCGACCAGCTGCGCGCGATCGATCCGCGCATCACCGCCGAGGCGCTTGAGCGGCTGACGGTCGAAGCCAGCGTAGGTTCGCGCCGCTCGGCTGGCGGAACCGCGCCCGAGCGGGTAATCGAAGCGATCGCAGCGGCCCGCGCCGCCCGCCGGAGTGAGTGATGAGCGTAGTGCGTAATATTCTGCTGGCGGCCTGCTGCGCCGGCCTTGCGGCGTGCGGCAAGGTTTCCCCGCTCGAACCGGCGCCGGGCCAGCCGCTGCCGGTCAAGCCACTGCTGGCCAAGACCACGCCGACCGCCGAGGATTTGCTGACGCTGCCGACCAATGCCCGGCCCGAGCGGGTCGACGAGCTGGTCCGCCGCTCGCAGCCGCGCGTGCCCGACCGCTTCGATTTGCCGCCGCCCGATGGCGGCGCTGCGCCGGTCCTGCCCGAGACCGAGCAGCCGAGCAGCTCCGACCAGACCGGCGTGGTCACCCCGCAATGACCAACCGCGTCCGCAAAGCCGTCTTCCCGGTCGCCGGGCTCGGCACCCGCCTGCTCCCGGCGACCAAGTCGATGCCTAAGGAAATGCTGACGATCGTCGATCGGCCGCTGATCCAATACGCGGTCGATGAGGCGCGCGAGGCCGGCATCGAGCAGATGATCTTCGTCACCGGGCGCGGCAAATCGAGCCTGGTCGATTATTTCGATGTCGCGTTCGAGCTGGAAACGACGATGCGCGGCGCGGGCAAGAAACTCGACGCGCTGGAGCCGTCGCGGAGCCGGGTCGGCGAGGTCGTGACGGTCCGCCAGCAGCAGCCGCTCGGGCTCGGCCATGCGGTATGGTGCGCGCGCCATATCGTCGGCGACGAGCCGTTCGCGGTGCTGCTGCCCGACGATCTAATGGCCGGCACGCCGGGCGCGCTCAGGCAGATGGTCGATGCGTGGGAACGGGTCGGCGGCAACATGCTGTGCGCCGAGGAAGTGCCGGCCGACAAAACCAGCAGCTATGGCATCCTTTCGCCCGGCCGGGTCGACGGCGATCTGACCGAAGTGCTCGGGCTGGTCGAGAAGCCCGCCCCCGAGGTCGCGCCGTCGCGCCAGGCGGTGATTGGCCGCTACATCCTCCAGCCCGAAGTGATGCGGGTGCTCGACGCCGGCGAACGCGGCGCCGGCGGAGAGATCCAGCTGACCGACGCGATGGCGCGGATGATCGGACAGCAGCCGTTCCATGCACTCAGGGTCAGCGCGGCACGCCACGACTGCGGCGACAAACTGGGCTTCGTCCTCGCCAATCTGGCGCTCGCGCTCGATCGCCCCGACCTCGCCCCCAAACTGCGCGAGCGGCTGGCGGAGCTGGGCCGCTAAACGGCTTAAGGCTCCAGTTCGACGTTCCAGTAGAGATAGTCGCGCCAGCTTTGGTGGAGGTAGTTGGGCGGAAAGCTCTTGCCGTGGTCCTGCAATTGCCAGCTGGTCGGGCGAATCGGCTCGCGCGAGAAATGCATCTTGGCCTGGGCCGGGGTGCGCCCGCCCTTGCGCAGATTGCATGGCGCGCAAGCGGTCGCGACATTCTCCCACGTCGTCCGGCCGCCCTGGGCGCGCGGGATGACATGGTCGAACGTCAGCTCGCGCCCCGACCCACAATAGACGCAAGCAAAGCGGTCGCGGAGGAACAGGTTGAACCGGGTGAAGGCGGGAAACTGGTTGGGCCTAACGAACTGGCGCAGCGCGATCACCGACGGCAGTTTCAGGGCGACGGTCGGGCTGTGCACTTCGCGTTCGTAATGAGCGACAACGTCGACCCGTTCGAGGAACATCGCCTTGACCGCGGTTTGCCACGGCCACAGGCTCAGCGGGTAATAAGACAACGGCGTGTAATCGGCGTTGAGGACCAGCGCCGGGCAGCTGTCGGGATGACGAATGATTTCCGGATGATACATGGCGCGGGCAATGGCCTTTCCGTGTCCGCCCGCTTCGAACACCGCCTCCGGCCCTGTCGCACCCAAGGAGGAGAGGGCTCTCGACAGGCCCGTCTTCCCTTGTGCCCAACCGGATGCCAAACCGGCGTGACAACAGCATGACAGCACTTTCCGTTGGCGCCGGTCAAGAGTCGATTAAGTCACACTGGCCATGGCCGTAACCCGCTTCGCTCCGTCGCCGACCGGGCGCTTGCACCTTGGCCATGCGCTGAGCGCTGCGCTCGGCCACCAGGCGGCGCGCTCCAGCAATGGCCGCTTCCTGCTCCGGATCGAGGATCTCGACCCGGCCCGCAGCCGCCCCGAGTTCGTCGCTGGGATCGAACAGGATTTGCGCTGGCTCGGGCTCGAGTGGGACGGCGAGCCTTTGGTCCAGTCGCGGCGCACCGACCTTTATGCCGAGGCGATCGAGCGGCTCAAGGCGAGCGGGCTGGTCTATCCGTGCTTCTGCACCCGCGCCGACATCACCGCCTCGCTGACCGCGCCGCACGGCGACGCCGGATCATCCTATCCCGGCACTTGCCGCGAATTGCCCGACGACCCTGAGCGGCGCGCAACGACGCCGCATAGCTGGCGGCTGGACTGCGCCAAGGCGCTGGCGATCGCCGGCCTGCCCAGCTGGACCGAGGCCGGCGCCAGCTTCAGCGCGACGCCGGCCAACATCGGCGACGCCATTCTCGCCCGCAAGGACGCGCCGGCGAGCTATCATCTGGCGTGCGTCGTCGACGACGCAGCGAGCGGCGTGACTTTGGTCGTGCGCGGCGCCGATTTGCGCCCGTCGACTCCGGTCCAGCGGCTGCTGCAGGACCTGCTCGGCCTGCCCACGCCGGCCTATCTCCACCATCCCTTGGTCACCCATGCCGACGGCTCCCGCCTCGCCAAGCGCGACCTTGCGCCGACCCTGGCGGCGATGCGTGAGGGCGGGGTCGACGGGCCGGCGCTGGCCCGCCAGCTTGCTACCGGCTTAGTGCCATCTGGCTTTCGGCTGCGCGAAGCCTAAATAGGCTGGCATGGGCAACACACTCCTGATCATCCTTCTGGTCGCGGCGATGGCCGCAACCGCCTACGTGCTGGTGCGCGGGGTCATGGCCATGGCGTCGGGCAAGGACGTCACCGGCGAGCAGCAGCAGAACTGGATGCGCAAGCGCGTCCTGTTCCAGGCGGTGGCGATCGTCATCGTCGTGCTGATCCTGATCCTGGCCGGCGCAAAGGGCTAGGCCCCTGGTCCGCCTCAACCGGATCTACACGCGCACTGGCGACGCCGGCCAAACCGGCCTGGTCGACGGCTCGCGCATCGCCAAGGACCATCCCCGGGCGCAGGCGATCGGCGACGTCGACGAATTGAACAGCGCGATCGGGCTGGCGCTGGTCGCGATCGACAATCCCGCTGCGTCGGCGATGCTCGGCAGGGTCCAGAACGAATTGTTCGACCTCGGCGCCGACCTCGCCACCCCGGGCGAAGACTTCACGCCGTCGGACATGAAGCTGCGTGTGGTCCAGTCGCAAATCGACCGGCTCGAGGCCGAGATCGATGCGATGAATGAGGCGCTCGAGCCGCTCAGAAGCTTCATCCTGCCTGGCGGCGGCGAAGCTGCAGCGCGGATCCACGTCGCCCGCACCATTGCCCGCCGGGCCGAGCGATCGGCCGTCACCGCATCGGGCGAAGGGTCGATCAATCCGCTCGCCCTGATCTATCTCAACCGGCTGTCCGACCATCTGTTCGTGCTCGGGCGGGTGCTGGCCAAGGCGGCCGGCGGCGACGTGCTGTGGCAACCCGGAGCGACCCGCTAGGCGGGTGCGGGACACAAATCGCCGGGGCCGACGTTCAACCACTGGCTCGGCAGGGGAATGTTCGGTGACGGTCAAGGCAATTGCGATCAACTGCAGCCTCAAGCGCAGCAGCGGCGAGCCATCGTCGACCGACGCCATGATCGGGCTGATCGTCGGCGAGCTCAAGAAGCACCAGGTCGAATTCACCGAGACCATCCGCATCGCCGATCACGACGTCCGGCCGGGCGTCTCGCCCGATGAGGGCGACGGCGATGAGTGGCCGGATATCCGCCGCCGCATCCTTGACGCGGACATCCTGATTTTCGGAACACCGATCTGGATGGGCCAGATGTCGAGCGTGGCCAAACGGGTGTGCGAACGAATGGACGCGTTCCTGAGCGAAACCGACGACCACGGGCGGATGCCGAACTTCGGCAAGCTGACCGTCGCCGCGATCGTCGGCAATGAGGACGGCGCGCACAACGTCACCGCCGATCTGTTCCAGGCGCTCAACGACGTCGGCTGGACGATCCCGTCGGCGGCGGCTTGCTATTGGGTCGGCGAGGCGATGCACAAGACCGACTTCCGCGACCTGCCCAAGGTGCCCGACAAGGTCGCGCAGTCGGCCGCGATGGTGGCGTCGAATGCCGCCCATCTGGCGCAGTTGCTCAAGGCGCAGACCTATCCCGGGGTGCCAGCCACGCCATGAACGCCGCGCCGCCTCTGTCGCGCGCGCAGCAGCGAGCGCCTGACCTGAGCAAGCGCCTGGCCGAGCGCCTGGCGGCGACCCGCGCACTGACGCTGGCGCTGGCAGCGCCGCTGTCCGATGCCGACGCCGCGATCCAGCCGTTCCCCGACGCGTCGCCGGCAAAGTGGCATTTGGCCCACACCAATTGGTTCTTCGAGACCTTCGTGCTGCGCGATAATGTCCCCGGCTATCCCCTGTTCGACGAGCGCTTCCCGTATCTGTTCAACAGCTATTACGAAGGCGAAGGCGAGCGTCATCCGCGCGCCAAGCGGGGGATGATCAGCCGCCCGTCGCTGGACGAAGTGCGCGGTTGGCGAGCGCATGTCGACGAAGCGCTCGAGCAGGCCCTGCCCGGGCTTGGGGCAGAGGCGCTCGAGCTGGTCGAACTCGGCATCAACCACGAGCAGCAGCACCAGGAGCTGTTCCTGACCGACATCCTCGCGACCTTCGCTGAAAATCCGATCGAGCCGGCTTATGGCGAACTGGACGCGGCGCGCTGCCATTCCGCCGAACCGCTCAGCTTCCTTGGCGGGCGCAGCGGGATCGTCGAGATCGGCGCCGGCAATGGCGGCGGCTTCGCGTTCGATTCGGAACGTCCGCGGCACACCGAATTGCTCCACCCGCACGCCATCGCCAGCCGTCCGGTGACCAACCGCGAATATAGCGAATTCATCGCTGACGGCGGCTATTCGACCCCGGCCCTGTGGCTGTCGGACGGCTGGGACTGGGTTAAGCGCGAGGGCATCACAGGGCCGTTGTACTGGCACGGCGACGGCAGCGCGTTCACGCTTGGCGGACGGCGCGCGCTCGATCCGGCGGCGCCGGTTGCTCACGTCAGTTTCTACGAAGCCGATGCGTTCGCGCGCTGGGCTGGAGCGCGGCTTCCGACCGAAGCCGAGTGGGAGAGTTTCGCGGCCTCGGCCGACCCCAATCTCGGCAACCAGCTCGACCGCGCCGGAGCGGTCATCGCGCGGGCCCCCGGCGACATTTTCGGCGACGTCTGGGAGTGGACCCGGAGCAACTTCGCGCCGTTCCCCGGCTTTGCCCCGGCGGAAGGCGCGGTGGGCGAATATAATGGCAAGTTCATGAGCGGGCAGCTGGTCCTCAAGGGCGCCAGCTGCGCCACGCCGAGGGGCCACAGCCGGGCATCGTACCGCAATTTCTTTCCGCCCGCCGCGCGCTGGCAATTCACGGGAGTGCGCCTTGCCCGCGACGCCTGACGACCAGACCGAAGCGTTCCGCGCCGACGTGCTCGCCGGGCTGTCGGCGTCGATTCCAGCGATCCCGGCGCGGTGGCTCTACGACCGCACCGGGTCCGAACTGTTCGACGCAATTACGCGGCTGCCGTCTTATTATCCGACGCGGACCGAAACCGCTTTGCTGCAATCGATCATGCCCGAAGTCGCGGCGCTCAGCCCGAAGGGTTCGGCGGTGGTCGAATTCGGCGCCGGGTCGGCGACCAAGACCCCGATGCTGCTCAAGGCGGTGGCGCCGGTGGCCTATGTCCCGGTGGATATCTCGGGCGAATATCTCGAAGACAGCGCGGCCGAATTGAGCGCCGGTTTCCCCGGGCTTCCGGTCTATCCGGTGACGGCCGATTTCGTGCGTCCGTTCGCGCTGTCCGAGGCGATCGCCGACTTACCCAAGCTCGGCTTTTTCCCCGGCTCGACGATCGGCAATTTCGTGCCGCGCAGCGCGACTGACCTGTTGCGTCATTTCCGCGAGCTGCTCGGCACCGGGGCGCATCTGCTGATCGGGATGGACCGGGTCAAACCGATCGAGCGGCTGATCGCCGCCTATGACGATCCCGACGGGGTCACCGCGCGCTTCAATTTGAACCTGCTCGAGCGGATCAATCGCGAGCTCGACGGGACCGTCCCGGTCGATGCGTTCCGCCACGAAGCGCGCTGGAACGACATATTGTCGCGGATCGAAATGCATCTGGTGGCGTCCCGCGACGTCGAGTTCACGGTCGCCGGCCAGCCGTTCGCGCTCAAGCACGGCGCATCGATCCACAGCGAGAACAGCCACAAATATGAGCGCCGCGGAGCGCGCGTGCTGCTGCTCGCCGGGGGCTGGACGCCGCTCGCCGAATGGAGCGACCCGGCCGACGATTTCGCCGTCATCCTGGCCGAAGCGCAGCCCAACCGGGTCGCGCCCTGAACCGTTCGCACCGGACAGGATTTGCTCCGCCAGTCCGCTCCGGCTAAGCGCAGCCGATGCTGATTGCTCTGTTCGACATCCTCGATTTCCTGCTCGGCGTGCTGGGCTGGATCATCATTGGCCAGGTGATCCTGAGCTGGCTGTTCGCGTTCAACGTGCTCAACACCAGTTCGGACGGCCTGCGCCGGTTCGTCGAGGCGCTCGATCGCCTGACCGCGCCGCTGTACCGGCCGATCCGCAAGATCATGCCCGACTTCGGCGGCATCGATTTCTCGCCGCTGGTCCTGCTGATCCTGATCCAGATCCTGCGCATGCTGCTCGCCGGAGCCGAGCGCAGCCTGGCCTACCCGACCGTATGAGCGCACGCCGGATCGACGGAAAAGCCGCTGCCACAACGATCCGGACACAGGTCGCGCAGGCTGTCGCGGCGTTCGAACAGCGCACCGGCCGCGCCCCCGGCCTGGCTACCGTGCTGGTCGGCGAAGACCCTGCCAGCGCTGTCTATATCCGGATGAAGGGCAAGGCGACGGCCGAAGCCGGGATGGCCAGCTTCGCCCACCATTTCCCCGATACGATCGCGCAGGCCGAATTGCTGGCGGTGGTCGACGAGCTCAATCGCGACGACCGGGTCGACGGGATCCTGGTCCAGCTGCCGCTGCCGAGCCAGGTCGATACCGCCGCAGTGATCGCCGCGGTCGATCCGGCGAAGGACGTCGACGGTTTCCACCCGATCAACGTCGGTCGCCTCGCCACCGGGCTCGACGGGCTGGTGCCGTGCACCCCGCTGGGATGCCTCGACCTGCTCAAGCACGAGTTGGGCAGCCTCGCCGGGCTCGATGCAGTGGTGATCGGCCGTTCGAACATCGTCGGCAAGCCAATGGCCATGCTGCTGCTCGGCGAGAGCGCGACGGTGACCATCGCCCATTCGAAAAGCCGCGACCTGCCCAGCATCGTGCGCCGCGCCGACATCGTCGTCGCCGCGGTCGGGCGCCCGGAAATGGTCCGCGGCGACTGGATCAAGCCGGGTGCGGTGGTGATCGATGTCGGCATCAACCGGATCGAGGCCAGCGAAGGCGCCAGCCGACTGGTCGGCGATGTCGCATTCGACGAAGCGGCCGAGGTTGCGGCGGCGATTACCCCGGTGCCGGGCGGCGTTGGGCCGATGACTATCGCCATGCTACTGAGAAACACGCTGGTCGCGGCGCACCGCCGCGCCGGCCTGGCTGACCCGGAGGGACTATGATTACCGCACTCCTGCTTGCGCTTGCGGCGCCCACCGCAGTCGATGCCGAACGGGCCTTTGCCGCCGACGCCAAGCGCCACGGCCAATGGACCGCATTCCGCAAATACGCCGCCCCGACCGCGGTCATCTTCAACCCGCAGGCGATCTGGGCGACGGAGTTCCTCAAGGACCGCAAGGACCCGCCGGCGGCGCTCACCTGGTCGCCGGCCGAAAGCTATGTTTCGTGCGACGGCCGGACCGCGGTCAACATGGGTCCGTGGACCAGCGCTTCGGGCAAGGCCCACGGCTATTTCACCACCGTGTGGATGCGCAAGGGCAATAGCTGGACGTGGGTCTATGACGGCGGCGACGGCCTCGACACGCCGCTGCCGGTGCGGGCGCGGCCGCTGGTGCGGCGCGCCAGCTGCGCCCAAGGCAAGGCCGTGCGCGCGCTGGCCAAACGCGCGGTCAGCGCGGTGCAGGTCGCCGGCAAGCCGCCGGGCGACGCCGGGACCGGCCGCTCGGCCGACGGCACGCTGAGCTATCAGTGGAAGGTCGATCCCAAGGGCGCGCGCCATTTCCAGGCCCAACTTTGGACCGGCCGGCACTATCAAACGGTGCTCCAGCAGCAGATCGAAGCGCCGGCCGAATGATCGAGCTGTTCGGGTCGGCGCTGGTCACCTTCCTGGTGATCATCGACCCGCCGGGCTGCGCGCCGATCTTCGCCAGCCTGACCCGTGGCATGGACCCCGCGCTGCGGCGGACGATGGCGGTGCGATCGTGCGTCATCGCCTGGTGTGTGCTGATGTTCTTCGCCTTGCTCGGCAAGCCGATGCTGCAGGCGCTTGGTATCAGCCTCGCCAGTTTCCGGATCGCGGGCGGAATCATGCTGTTCATGATCGCGCTCGACATGGTCTTCGAGCGCCGCACCCAGCGCCGCGAAGACCGCGCCCAGTCGATCGAGGGCACCCCCGAGGCCGAGGATATTTCGGTGTTCCCGATGGCGATCCCGATGATCAGCGGCCCGGGTTCGATTGCCAGCGCGATGCTGTGGGTGTCGCGCGCCGACTCGACCGCGCAAGTGGCGACCGTGCTGGCGGCAATCACGGTCGTGATCATCTTGACGCTGGTCTGCCTGCTTGCGGCCGGCGTGCTGATCCGGCTGATCGGCGAGCGGATCGAGGCGATGATCACCCGCATCCTCGGCGTGATCCTGGCCGCGCTCGCCGCGCAATTCGTGATCAACGGGCTGAGGGAGAGCTTTCCCGCTTTGGCCTAACCGCACTTTGGCCTGACGGCGCTCTAGCGGGCGACGGTCCACATTTTGAACGGCGAATCGGCCGGTAGCGGCACCGGCGTCAGCCAAGCCGGGGCCTGGCCGCGGTTGAGTTGGGCGTAGAAGCCCTTGGGCGCGGCCGACAGGAAGATCGTCGTGGTCGAACTGTCGGGGCAGGTCAGCAGATAATCGGAATGATATTTGGCCAGCAGCCGGCGGGCCTGGTCGGCGCTTCCGCGAAAGGCGTTCATGACGTCGGCGATCTGCTGGCCATTGCGGTGGTACGGGCCGATCACCGCATCGTGATGGGTGACGGTGATGATCCGCGGGCCGAGGTCGACAAAGGTGAACACCAGGCCTTTGGGCAGCTGGGCGACCGGGCGCAGGGCCGGCAGCGAGTTGCACAGCCGGTTGGCGCGGTTGATCGCGATCTCCCGCGCGGTCAGCGGCTTGGCCGGAATGGACTGCATCACGAACGGCACCATCGCGCCGACCCCGACCATCGCCGCCAGCACCAGGCCAAAGGTGCGCACCACCGCCTTGCTGCTGGAATTGGCGAGCGGCGCAATGATCCACGCGATGGCGATGGCGCCGACGATGCTCAGCATCTGAGCCGCCGGGCCGGTGCGGGTCTGCCAGAACAGCAGCAGCGTCGCTGCAAGGCCCGGCACCGCGGCGGCGATGGTCCGCCGCAGCAGCGAGCGATCACCGCGATTGTGCCACGCCAGCAGCGCCCAGCCGAACACCGCGGTCAGCGGCAACCCGAGCATCATGGTCGCGGTCTGCCAGCCGTGGCGATAGATCGGGCGCGCCTCGCGCACATTGTCGAGCCACAGCCGCTGCACTTCGGGCGTCACGCCTTCGAGCCGCGTCAGGCAATGGGGCCACATCAACGCGTGGAACAAAGCGATGATCGCCGCCGCGCCGGCGGCCAGTGCGAGCCGGCGTTTCCAATCCTGTGGCGAGAAGATCGCGAGCCCGAACAGCAACGCGCCGGCGAGCAAGGCGTCCGACAGCCACACCGGCGACAAAGCGTCGCACACCGGCAGGCGGTTGGTATAAGAGGCGAACGCCACGAACGCGAGCGAGGTGCCGCCGGCGAGGGTCGCCGCATAGGCCGCCAGCCGCGTCTTCTCGTCGCGGTCGTCGACCCAGAACAGCACCGTGGCGACCGCGGCGAGCGCGAGATAGATCAGCGATTCCAGACCGATCGCCAGCGACAGCGCGGTCGCCACGCCGAGCGTCACCCCGCCGCGCGCGCGCCTGGGGTCGGCCAGCCCGGAAACGGCCAGGCTGAGGAAGGCCAATTGCCAGCCGTGATGGTCGATCCGGGTCGGCATGAACATGCCGTTGGTCGAGCCGGCGGTGAACAATGCGATAAAGGCGAGGATGTAGGCGGCGGGATGGATCAGCCGCCGGGCGGTCAGCGCGATCCCGAACAGCAGCACCAGATAGGGCAGCAGTGGCGCGACGGCGATCGCGATGCGTTCAGCGTCGATCCCGCCAACCATTGGCCGGAACAACAGGATCATCCCGGCCAATGGCAAATCGACCAGCCGCGACCAGTGGATGTTGGCGCCGAGCGGCGGGCTCAGCCGGTGCTGCCGCAGATCGTACCAGTCCTGGCCGGCGAGCCAGGCGCGGACCTGGCTGATCCGCATATTGTCGTCGGTGTCGACCAGGGTGAAGGTATGGATCTGGCTCCAGCGGTTGTAGAGGAACCAGGCCGACAGGATCAGCCACGCCGCGACCGTCACCGACCGCCAATGGCGGGCAAGCCAGGTCAGCGCCCCGCCGTCGACTAGCTGATCCTTGCGCTCGGTCACGTTTCGCGCTCTAGCCGCTCGACTTCAAAGGGCAAGCAACTGCTGATGTTGACGAGCATTTCCGCGCTCCTGCCGGACGATCCGGAACGCCGCGCGGTCACCCTCCAGGCCGTTCGCTACGCCTTTGCCGGAATGGTCATCACGGTCTTCGTCGCCGCCAGTTACTGGGCCATCGCCGAGTTTTTCGGCGTCGACCCAATGGTTTCGCTGACCATCGTGTTCCTGTTCTTCACGGTCGTGAGTTATTTCACCCACGGCTCGTTCAGCTTTCGCGGGCACGGCGAGCGCGACCGCCAGCATATTCGCCTGGCGCGCTTCCTGATCGTCAATGTGATCGGCTTCGCGACCAACCAATTGTTCGTCTGGCTGCTGGTCAAGCATCTCCACGGGCCGACCTGGTGGCCAGTCATCCCGATCATCTTCGTCACGCCGGTCTTGACCTTTGTGCTTCATCGCCGATGGGTGTTCGGATGAGCTCGCCGGTGTTTTCGATCATCTGTCCGGTCAAGGACGAAGAGGACGCGATCGCGCCGTTCGTCGAGCGGGTCGGAGCGGTCCTCGACGGGCTGGCCGACGCCGATGCCCGGCGGTTCGAGATCCTGTTCATCGACGACGGCAGCAGCGATGGCACGATGGCCGCGATCCGTCGCTCCAACCAGGCCGACAAGCGGGTCCGGGCAATCTCCTTCTCGCGCAATTTCGGCAAGGAAGCGGCGTTGTCGGCCGGCCTCGACCACGCCCGCGGGGAAGCGGTCATCCCGCTCGACGTCGACCTCCAGGACCCGCCCGAAGTGCTTGGCGACATGATCACCAAATGGCGCGAGGGGTTCGAGATCATCTATGGCGTGCGCAACAATCGCGCCAGCGACAGTCTGCCCAAGCGGCTCACCGCCGACCTTTATTATCGCGCACACAATTGGCTGAGCGAAGACAAGATCCCCGAGCATGCCGGCGATTTCAGGCTGCTCGACCGCAAGGTGGTCGACGTGATCCGCACGATGCCCGAGCGGACCCGGTTCATGAAGGGGCTGTTCGCCTGGGCCGGCTTCCGCCAGGCGTCGGTCACCTACACCCGCCAGCAACGCCAGGTCGGCACCAGCAAGTTCAATTACTGGAAGCTGTGGACCTTCGCGCTCGACGGCATCACCTCGGCCTCGACCGTGCCGCTGCGCATTTGGAGCTACCTCGGCGGCATCGTCGCCTTGCTCGCCTTGGGCTATTCGGTGTTCGTCATCGTCCGCACCCTGGTGTCCGGCGTGCAGGTCCCGGGCTATGCCTCGCTGATGGTCGCGGTACTGTTCCTCGGCGGGCTGCAATTGCTGTCGCTCGGCATCCTCGGCGAATATGTCGGGCGCATCCTGGTCGAGAGCAAGCGCCGGCCGCTCTATGTGGTGCGCGAGGAAGTGGAGGGCGAGCGCTGATGGACGCGCAGGTGTTCCAGCGCATGGCCGAGCTCGACGATAGCCATTGGTGGTTCGTCGCAAGGCGCCGGATCCTGCGCTCGCTGATCAAGCGCAAGGTGCGTCCGCCCAAGGGTGCGCGGATCCTCGAGATCGGCTGCGGCACCGGCCATAATCTGGCGATGCTCGGCGAATTCGGGACGGTCGCGGCGAGTGAGCTTGACGATGGCGCGCGGGCGCTGGCGCAGAAGCGGCTCGGTCGGCCGGTGGAGTCGGCGGCGCTGCCCGATTTGTCGATGTTCAAGCCGGCATCGTTCGACCTGATCGCGTTGCTCGACGTGCTCGAACATGTCGACAATGACGCGACCGCGCTGGCTGCCATCCGCACCCGCCTCAAAGTCGGCGGCAAGCTGCTGGTCACGGTCCCTGCCAACCGCTGGATGTGGAGCGCGCACGATGCCGCCCACCACCACCACCGGCGCTATACCAAGCGCGGGCTGCGCGAGGCGGGAGACAATGCCGGGTTTCGGACCCGCCTGATCTCGCACTTCAACACGATCCTGTTTCCGCCGATCGCGGCGGCACGGCTGGCGAGCAAGTTGATCGGCCGCGATAGCGCCGACGATTCGATCCCACCTCAGCCGGTCAACGGCGTGCTGCGGAGCCTTTTTGGCCTGGAAGCGCCGCTGGTCGGGCGGGTGCCGATGCCGTTCGGGGTGTCGCTGGTGGCGATTTTCGAGCGGGCGGATTGATGCGGTAGAGGGTCGAATCGTCGCCGCGCCACACCGGCGTCATGCCATCGACCAGCGCCGGTGCGAACGGCTCGGTCCCGATCAGCCACAAATAATCGAACTGGTCGCGCGGCAGGAGGCGCAAGGCGAGGTCGATCGACCAGCTTTCGGGACAGTCGCGTTCGGGCACGATCTGCGACGGGTCGGACGAGAATTGGCCGGGGCCGTGGTAGCGCAGCTGCAGCAGATTCTGTCCGCTGGTGACCCATTGGTCGTTGGAAAAGCCTTGCCGCCGGACGATCACCATCGCGCCCAAATGGGTGTTGCGGGCCATCGGCCAGGGCTTGCTGCAGCTGTCGCCGACCAGGGTCGCGACCCGCGATCCCATCGGGACATGGTCGAGCGCCGCGAGCTTGGCGCGCTGGTCGTCGGCGGCGATCATCAGGCTCCAGCTGGTGGCGGCAATGCGGATCACGAAAAAGCTCAGGCCGAGCACTGCCAGCACCCGCGCGGTGCGCATCGGCATGACCTCGTCGCGGAAACGGATCGCCAGCAGCGCGACCGCCACGACATAGGGAAACAGCCGCATATCGGCGTAGGCCGAACCGAAGATCATCCATGGCAGCAGGATGAAGCCGGTCAGCAGCACCAGGGCCGAGAAGGCGAGGTTGCGCGAAAAAGTCAGCGACGGGCGCCGGCATGCCTCGACGAGGGCCGCCGCGCAGACGATCAGCGACGCCACGTCGAACCGCTTCCAGCGATCCCGCAGGGCCGAAAGGATCCAGTCGAGCTTCATTTGTAGGACGAACCATGCGCCGGTCCGTCCGCCGTGGGTCTCGCTGCGCCAGGCGAGCATCGCCAGCAATGGCAGCGCCATCACCGAGGCCTGTAGCGCGGCATCGATCCCGGCCCGCGGCCAGCGCTTGCCGGCGTCGTGCTGGCGCACCGCTTCGGCCGAAAAGCACAACAGCCCGAGCACGCCCCAGCCGAACACATGGGTGAAGAACACCACCACCGAGATCGGCACGAATAGGATTGCGCGCAGCTTGAGCCGGTTGAGCCGCGCGAGCCGCAACCACAGCCCGAACGCCAGGAACGCCAGCGCGATCGACAGCGCGTAATTGGCGAAGCCGTACATGAACGGGTGGCTGTAGGCGAAGGGCAGAGCGAACAAGGCGGTCGGCGGCAGCCGACCGTGGACTTCGCGCGCGACCCACAGGAAGCCGGCCACGGTCAGCGGCGGGATGGCGAGGACGATCAGCTTGACCGCCAGTTCGAGCCCGAACAGCTTGCTCAGCGGAATGATCAGCAGATCGACCCCGAGATTGCCGATCGCCGCCCAGCGGAACCCGTAATATTGCGCCAGCCACGGCGAGGTCGCGAGATCGAGCTCGACCCGGTAACGGCCCATGTGGCCGAGCAGGTCGACCAGCGGCGGGATCGGCGGGTAGAGCAAGGGCACCATCGCCAGCACGATCAGCAGTGCCACGAACGGCCGGGTTTCCCACCACGGCCGGCCGGAAACGGCGGATCGGATGCTCGGCGCTGGCTGCGTCATAAATTGTCGTCGATCCCCGTTTCCCGATCCCTAGCCATCGCCGCGGCTTTGGCCAACCGTGCCGCCACTCGGCCCGGCCGGGCGCGCGCCCCCTAGCCTGACGGCGCTCACTTTCGTATCTTTCGGCAAGGGGGATGCAATTGCCAAGCGACGACACATCCCGGCGGTTGACCGCTGTCTTCCGCCGGTGGAGCCCGTGGGCCATCGGCGGCGCCCTGTCGATGCTGATGTTCTGGGTCGATTTCACTCATTCGGCCGGCGGCAGGATCGACGGCAAGGCGGTGTGGGGCCGCGACTTCGTCAATCTGTGGGCCGGCGGCGACATGCTGTGGCACGGCCGCGCCGACGCGATCTACGATGCGGCCGCCTATCGCGCGCATCTCGCCAGCCTGTTCGGCCATCTCGGCGGGCACAATTATTCATACCCGCCGGTGACCTTCCCGATCGCCCAGGCTTTCAGCCTGCTGCCGTACTGGCTGGCGCTGGCGCTGTGGCTGACGTCGACCGGGGCGCTGTTCATCTGGGCTGCGCGGCGCTGGTGGCCGAGCGAAGCCGGCCCGGCGTGGCTGGCGGTGCTGACCCCGGCGGCGCTGATGAACATCTGGGCGGGCCATTACGCCTTCCTGATCGGCGCCTTGCTGCTGCTCGGCTGGGAGCGGCTCAAGCTGCGGCCGTGGCTCGCGGGAATGCTGTTCGGGCTGCTGCTGATCAAGCCCCACCTGGCACTCTTGGTGCCGCTGGTGCTGCTGCTGAGGAGTGAGTGGAAAGCGCTGCTATCGGGAGCGGCGACAGTGGTGCTGTTGGTCGTCGCCACCTCGTTCATCTACGGCTGGGGGACGTGGCTCGATTTCCTGTTCGGCGCGGGCACGGTTCAGGCCGGGCTGATCGACGCTGGCCGGTCGTTCTACGGCTATATGTCGACTTCGCTCGCGACCGCGTTGCTGCGCTTGTCCGACAACCTGGTGCTGGCGTTCGGCGCCCAATTGGTGCTCGGCACGGCGGCGGTGGCGATGGTGGTGGTCGCCGCGCGCCGATCGGTGGCGATCCCCGAGCTGGCGCTGCTGGCCGCGACCGCGACTTTCCTGATCCTGCCCTATGCCTTCAACTACGACCTGACGGTGGTGATGGTCGCCGCGGTCCGGCTGTGGGTCGACCCGCAGGCGACCCGGGCCGAGCGCGCGCTCGGCGTGACCGGCTTCCTCAGCCCGCAGATCGGCCTGTTGCTGGCGCCGCTCGGCCTGCCCGCGACCCCGTTCATGCTGGCGGCCCTGTTCGTCGGCCAGTTCAGCCGAGCAATCAGGAGCCGCGCCGCTGATCGCGCCGCGCCAGCAGGCGCAGCCGCAGCGCATTCAGCTTGATGAAGCCTTCCGCGTCGACCTGGTCGTAGGCCCCCAAATCGTCCTCGAACGTGACCACGCGCGGATCGTAGAGGCTTTCGGGCGACCGGCGGCCGGTGACCTGGACCGAGCCCTTGTAGAGCTTGAGCCGGACGACGCCCTCGACCCGCTCCTGGCTGCGGTCGACCAACGCCTGGAGCATTTCGCGCTCAGGTGAAAACCACAGCCCGTTGTAAACCAGCTCGGCATAGCGCGGCATCAGCTCGTCCTTGAGGTGGGCGGCGCCGCGGTCGAGCGTCAATTGCTCGATCGCGCGGTGGGCGGCGTGGAGGATGGTGCCGCCCGGCGTTTCGTAGACCCCGCGGCTTTTCATCCCGACATGGCGGTTCTCGACCAGGTCGAGCCGGCCGACGCCATGCGTTTTGCCGAGCGCGTTGAGCCGCGCCAGCAGCACCGCCGGTGCCAGGGCCTCGCCATTGACCGCGACCGCGTCGCCGCGCTTGAACTCGACCGTGATTTCCTCCGGCGTATCGGGCGCGGTCAGCGGGTCGTCGGTGCGCGAATAGACATGTTCGGGCACTTCGGCCCACGGATCTTCGAGCAATTTCCCCTCGCTCGACGTGTGGAGCAGATTGGCGTCGGTCGAGAACGGGCTTTCGCCTTGGGCATCGCGCGGCACCGGGATCTGGTGGAGCTGGGCGAAGTCGATCAGCGCCGAGCGGCTGTTGAGGTCCCATTCGCGCCACGGCGCGATCACTCGAATGTCGGGCGCGAGCGCATAATAGCCAAGCTCGAAGCGCAATTGGTCGTTGCCCTTGCCGGTCGCGCCGTGGGCGACCGCGTCGGCCCCGACCTGCCGCGCAATCTCGACCTGGCGGCGGGCGATCAGCGGCCGCGCGATGGCTGTGCCGAGCAGATAGGCACCCTCGTAAAGCGCATTGGCGCGCATCATCGGAAAGACGAAGTCGCCGACGAACTGGTCCTGGCAATCTTCGATGAAGATATGTTCGGGCTTGACCCCCATCAGCGCGGCCTTGGCCCGCGCCGGCTCGATCTCCTCGCCCTGACCCAGGTCGGCGATAAAGGTGACGACTTCGCAGCGGTAGGTTTGCTGCAGCCATTTGAGGATGACGCTGGTGTCGAGCCCGCCGGAGAAAGCCAGGACGACGCGTCGGATCGGTTCGGCCATGGTTTTGGCATTGCCCGCTCGGCCAAAGCCATTCAAGCGCGATACAGCTTGCCTGCGCTAGCTAAACTCCAGATTATCAAGCTGGAGTAAGGCGATGACGAAGTTTCTCTTGGGTACCGCACTGGTCGCGGCGATGACCACGGGCGCCGCTGCGCTGGCTCAGACACCGGCACCGGCGCCGGTTGCGCCGCGGGTCGAGGCCGCTCATCCCAGCGCGCAAGGCTGGAAGCGCGGCGAGCGCAACGCGGTGCAAACGCGTGCAGACGTTGCCCGCCACGTGCAGACGGCGTTCGCAATGCTCGACACCAACCACGACGGATCGATCACCAAGGCCGAAGCCGACGCCGCCAAGTCCGATCACGGCGGAAAGCGGACTGGCCATGCCGGCAAGCCGTCGAGTGCGATGTTCGACCGGCTCGACGCCAATCACGATGGGTCGATCAGCCGCGCGGAGTTCGATGCGACCCGCGGCCATCGCGAGCAGCGGATGGCGTCCGCCGACAAGGACCGCGGCGGCCATTCCGGCGAGCGCGGGATGCACGGCGGACGCGGGCCCGGCGCAATGCACGCGCGCATGTTCGAAATGTCCGACACCAACCGCGACGGCAAGGTTACGCTGCAGGAAGCGACCAACGCGGCGCTGTCGCATTTCGATTCGATGGATGCCAATCGCGACGGTCAGCTGACCCCGGATGAGCGCAAGCAGATGCACGACCGCATGCGCGCCGAGCACAAGCCAGGCTAATCCGAAACGGCAGCGATCTTTGAAGAGGCTCGGCGGGCAACCGCCGGGCCTTTTTCGTGCGCTCGGTAGCTATCTTCGGCCTCGCCCATATAGTCGCGCGTGATCGGCAACGCCGTGCGGTCGCGGACATATTGGATCTGGTAATTGCAGCCCGATCCGGTTTCGAACATGACGATCCCGCCGGCGAGATAGCATTCCCACATGCGAAAGAAGCGGGCGTCGTACATCGCTTCGATCTTGGCCCGCGCTTTGGTCACCCGATCGAGCCAGTGGCGCAGCGTGAAAGCGTAATGGAGCCGCAGGATCTCAACATCGCTGGCGATCAGGCGAGTCTTGGCGGCGGCCACGGAAACCTGCGCGAGCGAGGGCAGATGATAGCCCGGGAAAATGTATTTGTCGGTGAACGGATCGGGCGCGCCCGACGACGAGCCGAGCCGGCCGATGGTGTGCAGCAGCATCACTCCGTCGGGCTTCAACAGCTCGCGGCACTTGGCGAAAAATTCCTCGTAATGAGCGAGGCCGACATGTTCGAACATGCCGATCGACACGATCCGGTCGAACTGGCCTTCAAGCGCCCGATAGTCGATCAGTTCGAACTTCACATGGTCGGCCACGCCGTCGTCCTGGGCGCGCTGGCGGGCGACTTTGAGCTGTTCCTCCGAAAGGGTCACGCCGAGCACGTCGACCTTGGCGACGCGATGGAGATAGAGCGCGGTGCCGCCCCAGCCGCAGCCGATGTCGAGCACTTTCTGCCCGGGCTTGAGGTCTAGCTTGGCCGCGATATGCGCTTTCTTGTCGGCCTGCGCCTGTTCGAGGCTGTTGGCGGGGTCGGTGAAATAGGCGCAGCTATATTGCAGATCGTCGTCGAGGAAGAGTTCGTAGAGCGCGTTGCCGACGTCATAATGATGGGCGACGTTGCTGCGCGCCTTGGCCGGCTGGTTGCGCCGCCACAGCGCCTTCAATGCGCTGAGCTTGCTCTTGCCAATCAGCTTGCGGCCCTTGGCGCCGTCTTCCCAGCGGTTGGAGCTGGTGACCAGTTCGAGCAGGTCGAGGATGGTCCCGTCCTCGACGATCAGGCGCTCGTCCATATAGGTTTCGCCGAGCCCGAGGCGCGGGTTGCGGACGAGTTCGAGCAGCACCTTGCGGTCGGTAATGCGGATGGTGATCGCCTTGCCGCCGCCCGGGCCGTAGGTCGCCCGTTTGCCGTCGGGGTAGACGATGGTGATCGTGCCGCGCCTGAGCAGCTTGTCGATCAACCTGCCGATCAATGCCATTACTGAACCCTTTTCAAGCGCGCCGCTTGCGTTCCGATGCGGTCTTCAATTGCCCGCAAGCGGCGTCGATGTCACGCCCCCGCGGAGTGCGCACCGGCGCCGAAATGCCGCCTTCGAAGACGATGTTGGAAAACGCCCGGATCCGTTCCGGGGTCGAGCATTCGTAGCCCGCGCCGGGCCATGGGTTAAACGGGATCAGATTGACCTTGGCCGGAAGGTCGTACTTGCGGATCAGCCGGACCAGCTCGCGCGCGTCGGCGTCGCTGTCGTTCTTGTCCTTGAGCATGACATATTCGAACGTGATCCGGCGCGCGTTGTTGGCTCCCGGATAAGCGGCGCAGGCCTCGAGCAATTGCTCGATCCCGTACTTGCGGTTGAGCGGCACGATTTCGTCCCGCACCGCCTTGTTGGTGGCGTGCAGCGAGACCGCGAGATTGACCCCGATCTCGGCCCCGGCGCGGGCCATCATCGGCACCACGCCCGAGGTCGACAGTGTGATCCGGCGCTTGCTTAGGCCCAATCCGTCGCCGTCCATGACGATCTTCAGCGCGTCGCGGACATTGTCGAAATTGTAGAGCGGTTCGCCCATGCCCATCATGACGATGTTGGTCAGCATCCGCCCTTCGGGCTGCGACGGCCATTCGCCGAGGCCGTCGCGCGCGAGCATCACCTGGCCGACGATTTCCGACGGGTCGAGGTTGCGCACCAGGCGCATCGTGCCGGTGTGGCAGAAAGTGCAATTGAGCGTGCAGCCGACCTGGCTCGAGACGCACAGAGTGCCGCGGTCGGCATCGGGAATGAAGACCATTTCGAAGTCGTTGCCGTCGTGGGTGCGGAGCAGCCATTTGCGGGTGCCGTCGGACGACACCTGCGCCTCGATCACTTCGGGCCGCGAAATCACGAAGCGCTCGGCGAACCACGGCTGCTGCGTCTTGGCGATGTCGGTCATCGCGGTGAAGTCGCTGACCCCGCGATGGTAGATCCAGTGCCACAATTGCTTGGCGCGCAATTTGGCCTGCTTCGGTTCGAGCCCCTGCGCCTCCAGCGCGGCGCGGATTGCATCCCGGGCGAGCCCGACCAGCTCGACCCGGCCGTCGGCGCGGACCTGCGCGGCGCGCGCCACGGGGACGGGATCGATGGCGCCGGGAATCGGCATCAAGGCGGTGGCGACGGTCATTGCAAGCGGCCTATCTAGAGGCGCTGCCTAGATTTTGCCAGCGCAGCCCGCCGCCGCGGCGTCGATCGCGGTCGGCGCGCCGTTGAGCAGATAGTGGTCGGCGAAGCGGCGGCCGGCAGCATCGCGCGCCTCGACCCGCATCGCGGTGGTGCCGCGCGCCGCCTCGAGAATCGCCGATTCCTGCAGCGCGCCGCGGCTCCACGCCCAGTCGCCCTGGGCAAGCAGCATGAACGGCCGCTCGCCGATGGTCAGCATGACGCTCGACGCCGGGCGCGGGATGCGGCTCAGCCGGACATGGAACTGGCCCTGCCCGGCGCCGGCCGCGAAGCTGAAACCGGCGCGGGCCTCGGGCTGGCGCCGCGCCGCCGGCAGAAGCGGCCGCGACACCGCTTCGCAGCGATCGCCATATTTCAGCGCCGCCCAGCTGCCCTGGGCAGCGAGGATTTGCGCTTTGGCCGCGGCCGGTGACGGCGCCAGCAGGGCAAGCACCGCCGGGGCCAGGACGGTGAGCAGCGGTGCGGAGTGGGATCGCATAAACCGGTGATAGCCCAAGCTGCGCGAGAAGGGACTGGTCCATTTCGGATGAAGCTTGTTACTTAACCTAGGTGGTATTTATCCCCTTGAAACATGTAAGCGCCGATGCTATATAATGGGGCATGAAGACGAAAACCCCCACGCTCCGCCAGTTTCAGGACCGCTTTCCGACTGAAGATAGCTGCCTCGATCACCTGTTTCAGGTGCGCTACGGCACGGACTTCAATTGCCCCGGCTGCGAGCGCCCCGCCAAGTTTAACCGCGTCAAAGGCCGCCGCGCCTATCAGTGCAATTGGTGCCGCTTTCAGCTGTATCCGACTGCTGGAACGCCGTTCGATCGCACCCGCACTTCGCTGCGCGATTGGTTCTACGTCATGTTCCTGTTCACGACGACGCGGAACGGCGTTGCCGCCAAGCGGGTCGAGCGCGAGATTGGCGTTACCTACAAAACCGCGTGGCGCATGTGCGACCAAATCCGCAAATACATGTCGTCACTCGACAGCGACGATCCTTTGGGCGGCGTTGGCGAGACCGTTGAGATTGACGAAACGTCCATCGGCGGCTTCGCTGGTGGCACCAACGGCGGTCGTTATGCGGGCAACAAACATATCGTTCTCGGGATGCTCGAAAAGGGCGGTGAATTGATTACCCGCGTCGTTCCGACCGTCCAGCGGCACTCACTGTTGCCGGTCGTTCAGTCGTTCGTGTTGCCGGGAACCAACGTCCACACAGACGGGCTGCGTAGTTATTCGACGCTAGGCCAGTGCGGCTACCGTCACGAGAAAGTGAACCATTCGGTTGGTGAATATGTCGGCCCGACTGGCGCGACTGTGAACCATCTGGAAGGCTTTTGGGCGATGTTGAAGCGGGGCATTTACGGCACGCACATTCACGTCAGCGCGAAGCACCTTCCGAAGTATCTCGGGGAGTTCGAGTATCGCTAGAACATGCGGGCGGTTCCGCATCTGATGCTTGACCGGCTGATGCATTCGTTCACACGATGATCTGTGGCAACGCGCACGATCCCATTGCTGATCATTCAGTCGCGTGCCCAGAAGGTCACCCCCGGGCAAATCATACTTCACA
Source organism: Sphingomicrobium sp. (assembly GCA_039931595.1). GTDB lineage: Bacteria > Pseudomonadota > Alphaproteobacteria > Sphingomonadales > Sphingomonadaceae > Sphingomicrobium. The sequence goes on along the minus strand of JBDTRT010000106.1, from coordinate 13,681 downwards.
AGCACACATGGCATGGCCACATTCTGAAGGGCCACCCCGAAGTGGAGATATTTCAGGTTCAGGATACGTTGGAAGACCCCGACTATGTCTGTGCCAGCAGAACCCGGCCCGGCGACTGGGTTTTTGTCTGTGAAGGAAACACCAATGAACATGGCGAGGGCATGCGTGTGGCCGTGAGGACTCAGAATGGAACCAATTTCGTAACGAGTGCCTATTATTCAGGCTCTCAGACCCACGGGGCCGTGTTATGGAGGCGCGGAGATGGTTGAGCAGGTTCAGTCAAACTACGATCCACTTGCCGACGTTCTGTATGTGAGCGTGGGGGAGCCGGACCGTCGTGCTCGCTCGACTGAGGACGAGTCTGGATTAATCTGGCGCTACTCTACGGACGGCAGATGCCTCGGTGTAACCGTCCGCGACTTCAAGTTTTATTGGTCGGAGAGGCTGTCGGAGCTGAGCCAGATTCTTTCTTCGAATCTTCACATTGCGAAGACTTCGGCTCGCTCCCAGATCCGTGAATACGCCTAGGCGCCTCGCCTTCGACCATTGCCTTTAAGAGCTTGTCGAAGCGGTTCTCATGAGGCTTCGTCATGCGGCATTCTCCGCGTTTGGTGGTCGCTCATAGCTGACCAGAGGGACGCCCTTAGGTCCAAAATTAGCATCAAAGAAGTCTTGGTCCACGAAGATGGTGCAGCGGTGAATCTCGCCGCCGATCACTTCACAGTCTTCCAAAACAACACAGTTCTGGACGTGCACAGGCTGCCGGTGGATTACGAAATCGCAGTTTAGGAAGCCGCAGCCGCGAAATACGCCATGGCCAACCAGCACAATGTTCGCCGGACCTTCCAACTCACAGTCAATAAATCTCTTGCCGCGGATACGACTGTCTATGGGGTGCGCCAGGGCTAGGAGCTTTATCCTTCGTCGATGAAACTCCATTTCTAGAGGGTTTATCGAATCAGGCGGCATCGCGTTTCTCTTCGCGGCCTTGGCGATGATCCATCGCCCCCAAACACCACTAAGCGCATAGAGGGCGAGTGCGGTCACCAGAAACGATAGTAGCCCGGCAAAGCACCAACCGAACGGCCCAAACTGGTTTATTTGGGCGACACTCTTTGCGAGCCAACCCATCACGATGCCCACCGCCCCGGCGGGGACCAATACTGGCCATACCGTAACCAGATTCGAAACCCGGCCACCCCACTTGTCGAATATAGACGATCCCATGATCTGCATCCTGCCTTCCACGGGCTCCGTTGTGGAGTCCCGTCATGATGGCAGTTCTCCCTACAGGACATCTTTACATGTCCCAAGGGGATAAATACCCCTAGGTTATGCGACGGTGACCTGCTCGGTTCCTCGACTCCCTGTCTGGAGGCCGCGCCATGAACCGATCCAATACCCCGCCCGATAAGCTGTCAGCGTCGCACTAGCGGCGCCGCCAATATGGACGCAGCTGAACTTTTCACGCGCATCGCGGCCGAGCTGGCGTTGTTCGCGGGGATCGGATTCCTGATCTTCGCGGCCAACGACATCCTCGTCGACCTGATCTATTTCGCGCGCCGGGCATGGCGCGCAACCGCCGTCTACAGCCGCAATCCGCGGGCCTATGCGAGCAAGCTGGCGAGCGTCGGCGAGCCGGGCTTCATCGCCATTTTCGTTCCAGCGTGGGACGAAGCCTCGGTCATCGCCTCGATGCTGCGCGCCACCCTGCGGCGCATCCAGCATCCCGATTACCGGATCTTCGTCGGCTATTATCGCAACGACCCCGCCACCGCCGCGGCCATCGCCAGCGTCGTCGACGGGCGGATCGAGGCCGTGATGGTCGAAGCCGACGGACCGACCACCAAGGCCGATTGCCTCAATTATTTGTACGACGCGCTGCTGGCCCATGAGCTGTTCACGCAGCAGCCGGCCAAGGCGATCGTGCTCCATGACGCCGAGGATGTGGTCCACCCGCTCGAGCTCGCGCTGTTCGAACAATTGATTGAGCGCGCCGGGGTCATCCAATTGCCGGTGCTGCCGCTGATCGATCCCTCGTCGCAGTGGATCAGCCGTCATTATTGCGACGAGTTCGCCGAAGCCCACGCCAAGGAGATGGTCGTGCGCGAAGCGGTCGGGGCGTCGATTCCGCTGGCCGGAGTGGGATGCGCGATCGCCCGCGACCCGGTCGCCCGGATCGCGGCGATGCACGACGGGCGGCCGTTCGTCGGCGGCAGCATGACCGAGGATTACGAGCTCGGGCTAAGGGTTGGCGCGCTCGGCCTCAAAATCATGTTTGTGCGCATTCCGGCAACGCCCGGCGACCGCTCGGTGGTCGCTAGCCGCGGCCACTTCCCGTCGAGCCTGAGCATCGCCGTGCGCCAGAAGGCGCGCTGGCTCGGCGGCATCGCGATCGTCGGCTGGGACCGGCTCGGCTGGCGCGGCGGGCTGGGCGAGCGCTGGATGCGGATGCGCGACCGGCGCGGCCCGCTCGCCGCACTGCTGCTCGTCGCCGGTTACACTGCCGCCTTCTTGTGGTCGCAGCTGTGGATCGCCGAAATGCTCGGCGCGCCGGTCCAGGCGCCGTTCGACCCGACTCTGGTCAGGCTGCTGCTGATCAATGCCTGGCTGCTCGGCTGGCGCGTGTTCATGCGCGCTTTGTTCACGACCTACGCCTACGGCATCGGCCAGGGCGTGCTGTCGGTGCCGCGGATGGTGGTCGGCAATGTCATCGCCATCCTCGCCACCGGGCGCGCGATCTCGATCCATTTGAGCGGCGGCCCGCAGCGCTGGGACAAGACCGCGCACATCTTCCCGACCGAGCTGGCGCAATGAGCGCCTCGCTGCGCTTCCTCGCCGTGGCGGTGGTCGGCTGGACCGGGTAGCGCGCGGTCACGCTCGGGGCCTTGCCGGGCAGCGATATGTTCACCCTCGGGCGGGCCGAAGCGCCGCCGCAGGCGGTCGCCGCGAGCAGCGCACCGCCGATCGCCGCAACCGAATTCCCGGCGCTCGAGCCAGGTCCCGACCAGGCCGTCCCCTCGCCCGTCCAGGTCGCCGCCCCGGCAGCCACCCAGACCGCGCAATTGCCGGCCCCGACGCCGGCTCCGGGGCCGATCTATTTCTATCCGGTCGGCCCGCCCAGCGGCGTCCCTTACGCCCACGCGACCCTGCCCGATCCCCGGCCCGGCCGGCTCCCGCCAATCCAGGCGGAGCCGGCCGCGGTCTTTTATGCGCCGATCCCGCAACTCGACGAGTGGCCGCTGGTGCAAATGGCCTCGACCGCGATGCCGGTGCAGCGCTCGTCGACCGCCACCTCGCGCCAGAGCTTTCCGCAGGCGACCGTCCAGGCCCGGCTTGACCGCCTCCAGCTATCGGCCTGGGCGCTGCTTCGCGGAGTGCCCGGACCGAGCTCGCTGGCGACCGGCGGAACCTTGGGCGGGAGCCAGGCAGGAACCCGGCTGACATATGTGTTCGCGCCCGGCATCGCCGCCTCCCTGCGCGGCAGTTCGCCGGTCGGCGGCACCCGCGGTGGCGAAGTCGCGGGCGGCGTTCGGCTGACTTCGTTCCGTTCGATTCCGGTCTCGCTGACGGTCGAGCGGAGGCAGGCGATCGGCGCCTATGGCGGGCGTTCGGCCTTTGCCATGTTCCTTGAAGGCGGCGTTTATCAGCGGCCGATGCCGTTGGGACTGGACCTCGACGGCTACGTCCAGGGCGGGGTCGTCGGGGCCCGCCAGCGCGACCTGTTCATCGACGGCGGGGCGACCCTGACGCGGCCGCTGTTCGGGCGGTTCTGGGCCGGCTTCGGCTTGTGGGGCGGAGCGCAGCCGGGGCTGTACCGGCTCGACGTCGGGCCGCGGGTGTCGCTGCGCGTGCGCAACAACATGCGGGTTCATCTCGACTATCGCTATCGGCTGGTAGGCAATGCCGAGCCCGGATCGGGGCCGACCGTGACGCTCGCCGCGGATTTCTAGGGTAGCGCCGATTTTCGAGCGGTTTGCGGCTGATTGTCGGCCGCTTGGCCTTGAACCTGCTTTGCGGCTAGGCATTCACCCTCGATATGGACATTTACCTTCCGATCGCCGGTCAGTCGGTCAATGCGCTGTTCATTGTCGCGCTTGGTTTCCTGGTTGGCCTGCTGTCGGGTATGTTCGGCGTCGGCGGCGGATTCCTGACAACTCCTTTACTGATCTTCTATGGCATCCCGCCGACCGTCGCCGTGGCCTCCGCGACGACCCAGATCACCGGTGCCAGCGTGTCGGGCGCAATGGTCCATTGGCAGCGCGGCGGAGTCGACTTCAAGATGGCCGGGGTGATGATCGTCGGCGGCATTTTCGGATCGCTCGCCGGCGCCGGCCTGTTCCGCATGCTCCAGGCGAGCGGCCAGATCGACCTCGTGATCGGCTCGCTGTACGTTTTTCTGCTGGTCGGGATCGGCGGCCTGATGCTCAAGGATTCGCTGGTCGCACTGGGCTATCTGCCCGAAGCCAAGTCGGAAGGCCGCCCGCGCCACAACCGCTGGGTCGCATCGCTCCCGCTGCGCTGGCGATTCTACACGTCGGGCCTGTATGTTTCGCCGCTGGCGCCGCTCGCGCTCGGCTTCGTCGCCGGCATGCTGACCATGCTGCTTGGTATCGGCGGCGGCTTCGTCCTGGTGCCGGCGATGATCTATCTGCTGGGGATGTCGGCCCGGGTGGTGATCGGGACCAGCCTGGTGATGATCCTCGCGGTCAGCGCGGCGGCGACCTTTACCCACGCCGTCACCACCCAGTCGGTCGATATCGTGCTGGCCGGCCTGCTGCTCGTCGGCGGCGTGGTCGGCGCTCAATATGGAGCGATGCTGACCACCCGCCTCAAGCCCGACCTGCTGCGGCTCGCGCTCGGCGTGATCATCCTATTGGTCGCGCTGCGCATGGCGCTGGGCCTCGCCTGGCGGCCCGACGAAATCTACTCGATCGAATATCTATGACGACGCGGCCGGCCTCGCTCGCCGCGGCAGCGCTGTCCCTGCTCCTGCTCGCGGCGGCCAAACCGGTGCTGGTGCCCGACATTTCGTCGCGCAAGGTCGAGATCCGCTACAGCTTCACCGGCGCCCAATTGCTGCTGTTCGGCGCGATCCTCTACCCCGGCGGCCGCCCGCCGGCGCGCCCGGCCGACATCGTCGTGGTCCTGCGCGGCCCGGTCGAGCCGATCGTGCTGCGCGAAAAACAGAAATTGGCGGGGATCTGGATGAACGCCGATTCCAACCGCTTCCGCTCGGCGCCGTCATTCTATGCTGTGGCGTCGTCGCGCCCGATCGCGCAACTGGTCGATGAACGCACCGCGTCAATCTATGAAATGGGGCTGCAGAACCTGCAATTGTCGCCCGGCGGCGGTGCGCTGCCCGAAAAGGAGCGCCGGTTCGAAGCCGGGCTGCTCGACCTGCGCCGCCGCCAGGGCCTCTATGCCGAGCATCCCCACGGGGTCGAAATCAACCAGAGCGTGCTCTATCGCGCGACCATCGCCATCCCGAGCCAGGTGCCGGTCGGAACCTACACCGCCGAAACCTATCTGGTCGACCGCGGCCGGGTGCTCGCCGCGGCGACGCGCGAGATCGACATCGGCAAATCCGGTTTCGAGCGGTTTGTCGCGCTCGCCGCCCGCCGCCACTCAATCCTCTACGGATTGGTCGCGGTGCTGCTTTCGCTGGGACTCGGCTGGGCCGCCGGAGTGCTGTTCCGCCGACGGTTCTAAGGCAAATTTTAACCGCTCAGCTGTACTGCCGCCTGTAACGTTAACGCGGGACAGCGCAGGCATGACCGATCAGCCGAATCTGAAGCAGTTTCTCGACGAAATGGGCACCTTCAGCGAAGGGCCCGACACGGTCGACGCGAGCGCATCGACGTCGAAGCTCCAGCCGATCGGCCATGTCATCGAAATCGCCGGGTCGGGTTCGCAGATTCGCCTCGATCCCGAAGTGCTCCATGCTTATTCGACCAACTCCGATGCCTCGGTCGCGATGTCGGGCCAGGTCGGCAGCCAGGTCAAGATGATCGTTGGCACGAGCTGGCTGATCGCCAACGTCCGGACGATGCGTGCCGACGGCGACAGCGAGATCGTTGCCAATGTCGATTTTCTCGGTGAAGGCTCCTGCGATTCATCGGGCCGCCTCAGTCATTTCCGCCGCGGCGTCACCAAATTCCCAATCCCGGGCTGCAAGGTTCACGCAGTCACCACCGACGACCTGCGCGCGGTATTCGCCGCCGACGACCGCGCGCACATCGAAATCGGTACGGTCTATCCGACCGACGACATCCGCGGCGCGCTATACATCGACCCGATGCTGTCGAAGCATTTCGCCGTGTTGGGCAGCACCGGTACCGGTAAATCGACCGCGGTCGCGCTGATCCTGCATCGCATCTCTGAGCTTTCGCCCGAGGGTCACATCGTCATGATCGATCCGCACGGCGAATATTCGGCCGCGTTCAAGGGCTGCGGCGAACTGTTCAACGTCGACAATCTGCAGCTGCCCTATTGGCTGATGAACTTCGACGAGCATTGCGAAGTCCTGCTCACCTCGCAGGGCTCCGAGCGCGAGCGCGACGCCGACATTCTCGCCAAGCTGCTGCTCGCGGCGCGGACCAAGGGCAAGAATCTGGAGACGCTCGGCAAGGTCACGGTCGATTCGCCGATTCCCTATTTGCTGACCGACCTCAACGCGATCCTGGTCAACGAAATGGGCAAGCTCGACCGCGCCGGCGACACGCTGCCGTTCATGCGGCTCAAGAACAAGCTCGACGAGATCCGCGCCGACCCGCGCTACTCGTTCATGTTCTCGGGCATGCTGGTGTCGGACTCGATGGCGGGGCTGCTCGCCAAGCTGTTCCGGCTGCCGAGCCATGGCCGTCCGATTTCGATTGTCGACGTGTCGGGTGTGCCGTCCGAAATCACTTCGGTGGTGGTGTCGGTGCTGGCACGGATGGTATTCGATTACGCGATCTGGTCGCGGACCGAGGCCCAGCGGCCGCTGCTGCTGGTGTGCGAAGAAGCCCACCGCTACGTCCCCAAGGACGAGCATAGTTCAGGCCAGGCGGTGCGCCGGATTCTCGAGCGGATTGCCAAGGAAGGCCGTAAGTACGGCGTCAGCCTCGGCCTCGTTACGCAACGCCCGTCGGATCTGGCCGAAGGCGTCCTGTCGCAGTGCGGCACGATCATCGCCATGCGCCTCAACAACGACCGCGACCAAGCCTGCGTCCGCTCTGCAATGCCCGAAGGCGCGCGCGGTTTCCTCGACGCCATCCCGGCGTTGCGCAATCGCGAATGCATCGTGTGCGGTGAGGGTGTGGCGATTCCGCTACGGGTGCGGTTCGACGATCTCGAGCCCGAGAAGCGCCCGGCGTCGTCCGACCCAAGCTTCGCCGCTCTGTGGTGCCAGTCCGGCGACGAAGCCGGCATCATTCAGCGCACCGTCAAGCGCTGGCGCGGGCACGGCCGCTAAAAGCTAGCCGGCGTTGGCGGTCCTGACGGCCGGCAAGCCGAGGTCGTCGTCGCGCTCGTCGGGCCACGCGCTGCGCCGGCCCAGCTTGGCGTTGAGGAACAATACCGGCAGCTTCACGAACAGCAGTTCCGAGTGGATGAAGCCGTCGATCGCGCGTTCCCACCAACGCGCCTGGCGCCGGCCGTGCGTCTTGAGCCAGCCGTCGTACGGCGCCCAATGGCTCGGCTCGTCCTGCTCGATGATCTTGAAGATCTTCATCAGCTGGCGGTCTTGTTGCACGATCTGGCTGGCAAGCAGGATCTGGACCTGCCGATGGCCGCGCTTTTCGGTCAGCGAAATCACCCGGCAGAGCCGTTCGAACAGGCTGTCGTCGCGGATGATCCGAGCCGGCTCGAGGTCATCGATCTGCGAGCCGAACATGATTCCGACGAAGCGGTCGATGTGACCGCAAGTGCGGTCGACCGCGAGCGGCATCACGCCGCGCCGCTCGAACCAGTTCTTGAACATCAGATAGTGTTTGCGCTCGTCGGCGCGGTGCTTCTCGACCATTGCGATCAACCCACGATCGTCCGGCCAGCGCAGCCGCACGGCCTCGAGCACACGATCGATCGCGGTGTAGCCGCGATGCTCGTTATAGACATAGATCGAACCGAGAAGGTCGAGGTACCGAAGCTTGAATTGCTGGATCACTATGGCTCGCCGATGGGGACTGTACTTCGCTCAACGCGGCGATGATCGATCTGCTCCGCGAGGACCCGGTCGAGTGAGCCGGCCAGCACCCATAGTCCGAGCATGCCCGCAGCGCCAACAAGGCCGTCGCCGACATAATGCCAGCCGAGCTGGACCGACGCGATCCAGATGAACAGGAAATAGGCGCCGGCCACTGGCGCTACTCGCGGAGCGAGGCTGCGGGCGGCGAGGAACAGCCACAGGCTGATCGCGACGTGCAACGACGGAAGCGCCGATATGCCGGCGACCAAGCTCGGCTTGCCGCTTGCGAACGACTGCCACATCGCATCGGATTCGGCCACCACCACCCACGCGCCGCGATCGCGCAGCATAGCGTCGAGGAGCGCGAACCGGGCGCCGCCGAACAAGCGGTCGTAAAAGATCGGCCCAGCCGACGAGCACAGCAGTGCGGCGGCCACGCCGAGCGCGAACCAGGCAAGGCCATAAGCGATCAAAGCGCGCGACTTGGCCGGCGACGGCGCCTGGACCATGACCAGGAACAGGCCCAGCAACTGGGTTGGCAGCCACAGGCCGTAGAGCCGATCAACCGGCACGATCGCCCGGCCGAGCACGCCGTCGAGCAGCTGCCACGGGTCGGTTCCGAACAGGCTCCGCTCGACCGCCGCCAGGAGCAGATCGAGCCAGAACGGCACCATGCTCGGAATGGCGTATTTGAGCGGCAGGAACAGGCTCGCGCCAAGCCCGACCAGCAGCGCGCCGATCAACGGCGCAGGCCATCGCGCCCGCCGCCTCCGCGGCCATACCAGCCGGGTTATGACCCACACCAGGCTCACTCCGCCCAGCGCAACCGCGAGGTACAGGCCGACATAAGGCAAGGGCGCGGCTCCGGACCGCCAGGCGATCGCCCACCATATCAGCTGGAGCACGGTGAGCGCGGCCAATACCGCCACCCAGCGCCAATCGCCGCCCAGGTGCCGGTGTGCAATCGATGTTAGCTTTTGGGTCAGTCCGCCAGCCTAGCGGCTTCGCGATTGTCCGCAAAGGGCGCGTCAGCCGCGCTTGGTTCCGACCGCCAGCAACGCTTTGAGCCGCGCCTTGAAAGCGGCGACGTGGGTGCCGTCGACCGCGCCGGTGGTGCCGGCGAAGCGAACGCTCATCGGATCGACCACCTGGCCGCTGCGATAAACCTCGTAATGGAGGTGCGGGCCGGTCGACAGGCCGGAGGAGCCGACATAGCCGATCACTTGCCCTTGGTGGACGAAGCTGCCGAGTTGCGCGGCGATCTGGCTCATGTGCGAGTAACTGGTGGCGATGCCGCCGGCGTGGACGATGCGCACCTGACGACCATAGCCGCCGGCCCAGCCGGCGCGCGACACCTGGCCATCGGCGGCGGCGACGATCGGGCTGCCCCAGCGGGCGCCAAAGTCGATGCCCTTGTGGAAGCGGCCGAAGTGCAGGATCGGGTGATAGCGATAGCCGAAGCCCGACGTGATCCGGCCGGCGACCGGCCACAACATCCCGGCTGCTACCGGCCGCCCGAAATTGGCGGCGTCGATCCATTCGGACCGGCCGTTGGCCGACCATTTGAGCAATTGCAGGTCGCGCGCGCCGGTTCGGTCGATGCCGGCATAGAGCAATGGACCGGTCTGGCGCTCACCGGTCGCGGCGCGGCTGCTGGCAATCACCAGGTCGAAGCGGTCGTCGGCCCCGATCTCGCTGCCGACGTCGATTTCGGTCGCCAGCGCGCGCAGATATTCAGCCGCCGACTGGGGCGACACGCCGGCCGCGCGCAATGACCAATAGAGCCCGGCCCCGGCGCGGCCGCGCACGCGCAGCGGCCGGGTGTCGACTGGGATGGGCTGCTTGACCAATTGCAGCGCGCCATTGTCGCCGCGACGGATTTGCAAGTTCATCGCCAGCCCGGCGTGCAGTGCGACCTGTTTGATCGGCCGGCTCGCGCCGTTGCTCGGGCCGAGCACGACCGCAACCCGGGTCCCCGGAGCGATCGCCGGAGCCGCAGAAGAAATCAGCGCAGCGGCATTGCCGGCATCGGCATAAGCGGCGCCGGCGCGGGTCAACAAAGCGCGCATCGAGTCCCCGGCGCCGAGCGACATCGCCAGCTCGACCGTCGGCCGATTGGGCGCAACGTCGATCGGTTCGACCGCCTCGGTCGCGACCAGCCGCAGCCCGGTCCGCCCGCCGTCCGCGAGCGGAGCGATGCCCAGCGCCTGCCATTGATAATCCTCGGGACCGGCCGCCGCACCGGCGCGCGGCAGCGCGGCCATCGCCACGCCACTGCACAGCAATGCAAGCACGCCCGCCGGACGCCACGGCACGGGCGCGAAGCCCGACCGCAGCGCCGGCGTGACGGCTCTCCCCGCTCGAAATGGATGCGTGTTGGCCAAAAACCTTCCCCAGTGGCGGCCACCATCGGCAATCAAGGTTAAAACGCCCTTAAATCGCGCCGCGGAAACCTTGCGCTTTGGCCCCGCTTGGCCACATTCAGGGGCATGGCGCGGCGCGACACGGCACCGGTTCGGGCGATTCTCGGCCCCACCAACACCGGCAAGACCTATCTTGCGATCGAACGGATGTGCGCCCACTCGTCGGGCGTCATCGGCTTCCCGCTGCGCTTGCTGGCGCGCGAGGTCTACGACCGGGTGGTCGCCCTGAAAGGCGCCAAGCAGGTTGCGCTGCTGACCGGCGAGGAACGGATCGTGCCGCCCCAGGCGCGGTATGTGCTGTGCACCGCGGAAAGCATGCCGGTGCCCGATGGCAGGGACGGTCAGCGCGGCGACTTGCCGGCCGATTTCGCGTTCGCCGCGATCGACGAGGCCCAGCTCGGCATCGACCCCGAGCGCGGCCATGTGTTCACCGACCGCATGCTCCGCGCGCGCGGCCGCGAGGAGACCCTGATCCTCGGCTCGGACAGCCTCAAGCCGATGATCCGCGAACTGCTGCCCGATGCCGAGATCGTCAGCCGGCCGCGCTTCTCGACCCTGCGCTATGCCGGCAGCACCAAGCTGTCGCGCTTGCCGCCGCGCTCGGCCGTGGTCGCCTTCTCGGCCGAGCAGGTTTACGCGTTGGCCGAAATGCTGCGCCGGTTCCGCGGCGGGGCGGCGGTCGTGATGGGCGCGCTGTCGCCGGCCACGCGCAACGCACAGGTGGCGATGTTCCAGCGCGGCGAGGTCGATTATCTGGTCGCCACCGACGCGATCGGCATGGGCCTCAACATGGACGTCACCCACGTCGCATTCGCCGGGCTCGAGAAGTTCGACGGGCGCCGCGACCGCCGTCTTACGATTGCCGAAATGGCCCAGATCGCGGGTCGCGCCGGGCGTCATCAGCGCGACGGCAGCTTCGGCACGCTCGGGCTTGGCGGGGATGGCGGAGCGAACTTCAGCGACGAAGAGATCAGCGCCATCGAGGACCATCGCTTCCGCCCGCTCGACCATCTCTACTGGCGCAGCTCGGAGCTCGACTTCAGCGACGTCGCAACGCTCATCGCCAGCCTCGAGGCGCCGAGCGGCGACCCGTTGCTGCGCGCGGCGCCGCTGGCGGTCGATCTCGCGGTGCTGAAGCTGATCGCCGAAGACCCGGCGGTGATGGCCAAGCGCGGCGCCATTTCCCGGCGCCTGTGGGCGGCGTGCGGCCTGCCCGATTTCCGCAAGGTCGGACCGATGCACCACGCGCGCATGGTGCGCCGGATCTTCGGCTACATCGGCGAGGGCGGGCATATCCCGCACGAATGGTTCGCGGCCGAGGTGGCGCGGCTCGACAATGTCTCGGGCGACATCGAGGCCCTCGCCGACCGCCTCGCCGGCGTGCGCAGCTGGGCCTATATCGCCCACCGGTCCGACTGGCTGGCCGACCCGCGCAAATGGGCCGAGCGGACGATGGAGGTCGAAGCCCGGCTGAGCGACGCGCTCCACGAGCGCCTGACCCAGCGTTTCGTCGACCGCCGCACCGCGGTGCTGGTGCGCGACATTGGCGCGCGCGGCAGCGACGCGCTGCCGGTGACGGTCGCGGCCGACGGCGAAGTGAGCGTCGGGCCCGAGCCGATCGGCCATCTGTCGGGGTTCGATTTTCGGGTCGATCCGACCGCCCGACTGGCCGACAAAAGACTGCTGCTGGCGGCCGCAGAGCGCCGCCTGGGCGACGAACTCGACCGCCGCGCCAAGGCACTGCTCGATGCGCCCGACAGCGCCTTCGACCTGGTCACCGACGGCGACGGCCGGGCGGCGGTCGGCTGGCAGGGCCATATCCTGGCGCGGCTTGCGCCGGGCCGCTCGCTGCTCGAGCCGGCGCTGCGCACCAGCCGCGCGCTCGATCGGCTGTCGGCGCCGAGCCGGGCGGCGCTGCGCGGGCGGCTAGAGGCGTGGCTCGAAGCATCGCTCGGCCATCAGCTGCGGGCGCTCGGGGTGCTCGCCAAAGTCGCCACCGATCCGGCCAGTTCACCCGGGGTGCGGGCGCTGTGCGCGATGCTCACCGATGCCTGCGGAGTGGCGCCGCGGCGGGCGATGATCGCGTCGATTGCCGCGCTCGAGCAGGCCGACCGCCAGGCGCTGCACCGCCTCCATGTGCGGCTCGGCCCGCTCGACCTGTTCGTTCCGGCGCTGCTCAAGCCGGCCGCGCAACGCTGGCGGGCGGCGCTCGGCGCGGTGCGGTCGGGCCAGCCGATGCCGGCCCTGCCGGCAGCCGGCGCGGCGGTGCTCGGGCCCGAAGCCGACCCGCGCGGTGCCAGCCAGGCCTACCGCCGGCTCGGCCGCGAATGGCTGCGCATCGACCTTGCCGACCGCCTTGCAAGCCATGCCCACCAGGTCCGGTCCGCCGGCGGCAGCGACCCGGTCGACCGCGCGCTGGCGACCTCGGTCGGGCTCGGCGAGGAGGGCATCGGCAAGCTCATGACCGAGATCGGCTTCGCCCGCGCCGGCGACGCCTGGCGGTGGCGCGGGCGGCGATCGCGCCAGCCCGACCCCGGCAAGCCCGCCAGCCACGCCTTCGCGGCGCTCGCCGGCCTCAAGCGCTGAGCCTTGCGGATCGACCGCTATCTGCACTGCATCCGGCTGGTGAAGAGCCGCAACCTGGCCCATCATGTGATCGACGGCGGCCTCGTCCGGATCGACGGCAAGCGAGTCGTCAAAGCGAGCGAGCCGGTGCGCATCGGGAGCGTGATCGCGCTGCCGCTGGGCGACCGGGTGCGGGTGCTGGAAGTGCTTGCGCTGCCGCTTCGGCGCGGGCCGCCGGCCGAAGCGCGGACCTGCTACCAGGAAGTGGGCGTTGACGGGGAAACCACTCCGACCTAGCGATCAACCGGGCAAAGGGAGCATAAGACCGCCATGACCTATGTCGTCACCGACGCCTGTATCAAGTGCAAGTATATGGACTGCGTCGAGGTTTGCCCGGTCGACTGTTTCTACGAAGGCGAGAACATGCTCGTCATCAATCCCAACGAATGCATCGATTGCGGCGTGTGCGAACCCGAGTGCCCGGCCGAGGCGATCCTGCCCGACACCGAAAGCGGGCTCGAGAAGT